>JARLJS010000236.1 GCA_031291075.1 Nevskia sp.
GGCGATCCGGGGCGTGGTGTTGTGGCGCCAGAACGACAAGGAAAAGCAGGCGATCGCCGCCTTTGACCGCGCCGTGCGGGTGTTCCGCCGGCGCGGGCTGGACGTGCTGATCCCGCAGATGCCCGAGCGCCTGAAGGACGTAAACGACCTGGTGCGCACGGGCGGGGAAGAGGAAGCGGTGGCATGAGCGTCATTGAGGAAATCGCCGCTGAACGGCGCCGGCAGATCGAGGTCGAGGGATGGGATCCCGCGCACGACGATCAACATGGCAACGGACAGTTGGGTCGTGCCGCCGCCTACTACGCTGCTCATGGCGCCGCTTTCACCTATGAGGCTCCGGACTATGCGCTCTTGGTCAGTGTGGTCTCCCTCTGGCCGTGGGCGCTTGAGTGGAAAAAACCTAAGGATGCCCGTTCCAACCTGATCCGGGCCGGAGCTCTGATCGTCGCGGAGATCGAACGGTTGGATCGAGAGGCGCTGGGCAAATGACCCGCGCCCCAGTGCAGATTGCGGCGGTGCGGGCGGCCCGGGCGGGTGCCAAGGCGGTCGGTGAGCTGGCCGAGCATCCCGATACGCCCGAGGCCGAGAACGGTTTGCCGCCGGGTTGCCCGGTGCTGCCGCTGGGAAAGTTCGGTGAGTTTCGCTTTTACCTCGACGCCGACAAGCAACTGGTCGCGCTGCCCGCCGAGAAGCATGGGCGGTTGAACCTGCTGGGGCTGTTCGGCGCGCATCGCACGCTGCCGTACGAGTATTGGCCTCGGATGGACAAGGATGGCGCCACCGTGGGGTGGCGGCCGGAGCTGGCGGCCGAGGAGATGATGGCGGCGTGCTCGCGCAAGGGCATCTGG
Organism: Nevskia sp.; assembly: GCA_031291075.1. Lineage (GTDB taxonomy): Bacteria > Pseudomonadota > Gammaproteobacteria > Nevskiales > Nevskiaceae > Nevskia. Next base: position 849 of record JARLJS010000236.1, read on the forward strand.
GACCCGGCGGAGCGCGAGCGCGGCCGTGGTGCGTGGCGAGGCCCCCATGGCGAGCTGATCCTGCACGTCGGCAACCAGGTGCAGATCTATCCCGCCGGCCCGGACCCGTGGACGCACCGGCAAATCCTCGCGCCGGGCGTGCTCGATCGCTACGTCTATCCCGCCGGGGAAACGGCCGGGCTGGCGGCGGATGTGCCGGGCATGGAGCCCGCGCAGACGGTGCTGGACGCCCTGGGGAGCTGGGAGTGGCGGCGCGGCGAGCTGGATGCCGTGCTGCTGCTGGGCTGGATCGGCGCGGCCATGATCGGCGGGGCGCTGGACTGGCGGCCGGTGGTGTGGGTGACGGGCAGCAAGGGCACCGGCAAATCCACGCTGCAAGAGCGGCTTCGGCTGTTGTTCGACGACACGCTGGTGCAGCTCGCCGACACCTCCGAGGCGTACGTGCGCCAGCGCTTGCGGCATCAAACGCTGCCGGTGCTGGTGGATGAGTTGGAGGCCGAAGAGGACAATCGCCGTGCGATGGGCGTGGTCAAGCTGGCGCGCATCGCGGCCAGTGGTGGGCGCATCGGGCGGGGCGGCGCGGATCATCAGGGCGTGGAGTTCACGCTGCGGTCGGCTTTCATGTTTTCGTCCATCCTGGTGCCGCCGCTGTTGGGGCAGGACCGCTCGCGCATCGCCATTCTGGACCTCAAGGAGCTGACGGCTGGCGCGCAGATGCCGCTGGTGGCGGATGAGACCTGGCGCCAGCTGGGCGCGCAACTGCGGCGGCGCATGGTGGATGGCTGGCCGCGCTGGCGCACGACGTTGGAGTGGTATCGCGGCCGGTTGCAGCAGGGCGGCCACACGGCGCGCGGGGCTGATCAGTTCGGCACGCTGCTCGCGGCGGCCGATCTGCTGCTCTACAGCAACGCTCCCGAGCGCGACATGGATGGCTGGGTGGACAAGCTCTCCGCCCGCACCACGGCCGAGGTGGAAGAGGACGTGTCCGATCAGGACCGGTGCCTCCAACACCTGCTGACGCAGTCGGTGGATCCGTATCGCAACGGCGGGCGCAAGAGCGTGGCCGAGTGGGTGCGCCAGGCCGCCGGCAAGACAGTCGGTGCGGACGTGCGGGAGGCCAACGGGGCGCTGGGCACGTACGGGCTGCACGTCGATCTCAAGCTCAAGGTGCTGGTGGTGGCGGACTATCACCAGGGCCTGGCAGCGCTCTACGCACAGTCCCAGTGGCAGAGCCGCAGTGGCGCCGTGGGCGTGTGGGTGCAGGCGCTGCGGCGGCTGCCAGGGGCTGAGCGAGCACGCAAAGTCTACTGGTTCGCGGGCGCTGTCGGGCGCGGCACGGCGCTGCCGCTCGACGTGGTGGTGCCCGACATGCCGTTCGACATGGAGTGATGCCGATGCTTGGTCATGGCTTGGAAACGGCCCGCTTTGACTGTTCGCCCCGGCCCGTTTGTGCTGGCAAAGGATCGCGCCGGGATGCTGGGCGCTGCGTCGGCGGGTGCGGGGTGGTTAGGTGATGGCTAGGTCATGGTTAGGCCAAAGTTCAAGGTGGGAACACCGGGAAGCCGAAATCCTAACCACCTAACCACCTAACCACACATCCCCATACACGTGCGCACACGCGCACATGCGGAAAGAAAGATGGTTAGTTGGTTAGGTGGTTAGGAAAGAGAAGAAAGAGAGATAAAGATGAGCAATCATAGACGGTTGCCGGCCGATATCCGTCTAACCACGACCTAGCCAACTCCTAACAACGGCGGAAATTATTAAAAATGGCCATCGGTGACAGGCGGGCGGAGATCGAGGCGGTGGGCGCGGAGCGGGCGGCGGCGGTGATGGAGCCGCAGCCGGACTTCGGCGAGCTGCTGGGGCTGCCGGCGCTGGATCCGGACAGGCCGGCGCATGCGGCGCTGATCAAGCGCGGGCCGGGCAGGCCGCAGGGCGCGCGGAACAAGCGGGCCGAGGCGCTGGCGGCGGAGTGCGAGCGGCGGTTCGGCAACGCGATCATCCGTGGCTACGCCTTCGCCACGGCGTCCGTGGACGAGGTGGCGATGCGGTTGGGGTGCTCACCGTTGGAGGCGTTGCAGGAGCAGAGGTTGTGGCTGCAGGTGGTGGCGCAGTACGTGCACCAGCGGATGCCGCTGGCGCTGCAGCACTCCGGCCAGGTGGTGCACCTGACCATCGGGGACGTGTCCAGCGGGGCGATGGAGGGCGGCGAGGGCGTGACACTCGCGGCCGTGCAAATCGTGGAAAATCAATCGGTTGACGAGGCGGTAGATGCGCCAGTCTGACAGCGCGCAGTCTGACAGCACGCGTAACGCGTTGATCGCGCAGAGGAAAGCGGTGCGCGAACAGCTGATCAGCAATCAGCCGGAGGGCCACGGCGGGGCCACGCTGGGCGGCACGGATGGGGGGGTCTCGACCGGCGGCGGGCGGCGTGGCGGCCGGACGGGGGGGGCCGGTTTGCGGGCGCCTTCGCTGTCGGCGCGCCCCTGCCAGTGTGGTTTTCTGGCGTTTGGGAAAAACGGCGAACATCGGGACATACTTCGGCGGGCGGGGGGGCGGCGGTGAGCGTCAACCTCGATCTGACCTGGCTGTCTCCCGGGCCGGTTTCCTCGCGGTTCATGGGCTCCATGGATCCGCTGCAAATCCTCAACGGCCCGGTGGGGTCTGGGAAAACCACCACCGTGATGATGAAGGCGATTCGGTTGGCGTCCGGGCAGGCACCGGCGAAGCGCACGACGTTGCCGGGGCCGGATGGGGCGCGGCTGCCGGTGCGGCGCTTCCGGGTGGCGGTGGTGCGCGATACCTACCGCCAGCTCTGGCGCACCACCATCCCCTCGTGGTTCACGCGGGTGCCGCGGGAAGTCGGGTCGTTCACCGGGGCGGAGGGGGCGCCGGCAGTGCACCGGGTGTCCTTCGCGCTGGGCGACGGGACGCTGGTGGACTTCCAGGCCGACTTCGTGGCGATCGGCGACCAGGCGGCCGAAGAGGTGCTGCGCGGATATGAGGTGACGGCCTTCTACCTCAACGAGCTCGACATGCTGAGCGAGGAGGTGTGGGAGTACGCCAAGACGCGCACCGGACGTTTCCCGCCGATGGATGATGGCGGCCCAAGCTGGCATGGCGTGCTGGCCGACGCCAATGCGCCCATTCTCGAGTCATGGCTCTACCGCAAGGTGTTCCTGGCAACGGAGGAGGAGCGCCTGGCGCAGGGCGTCGCGCTGTTCCGCCAGCCGTCCGGGCTCTCTCCGGCGGCGGAGAACGTGCGCAACCTGCCGGGCGGTGCGGATTACTACCCGCGCCTGTGGAAGATCACCGCGGCGTGGCTGCGCAAGCGGATGATTGAGAACGAGCCGGGCTACTCGCGCGCGGGGCAGGTGGTCTATCCGGAGTTCTCCGACGCCGTGCACGTGGCCCAGCACGAGTTGGAGCCGCTGCGGGGGATCAAGCTGGGGATCGGGCTGGATGCCGCGTTGCATCCGGCGGCGGTGCTGGGCCAGCGGGTGCCGTCCGGGCAGTGGCGCATCACCGACGAGCTGGTGGGCGAGGCGGGCACGGGGCCGACGCGCTTCGGGCAGATGCTCGCGCGCCTGCTGGCCGAGCGCTACGCCGGCTTCCCGGCCGAGGATATCGAGGGCGTGGCCGACCCCTCCGCCGCCTATGGCGCGGACAAGGTGGCCGGCGAGAAGACGTGGATCGAGATCGTCGCAGCACAGACGGGCATTCGCGTCCGACCCGCGCCGACCAATGCGAAAATCCCCCGCTGGGAGGCCGTGCGCCTGCCACTGACGCGGCTGATCGATGGGCAGCCCGGGTTGATCCTGTCGCCGCGCTGCAAGCTGCTGCGGGCCGGGTTCAACGCGGAATACCGCTTCCGGCGCAAGCACACCCAGGACGAGCAGTACGACGAAGAGGCGGAGAAGAACGACGTCAGCCATCCGCATGACGGGCTGCAATACCTGTGCCTGTGGGGTGGCGAGAACATCGAGATCCGGCGGCGGGTGGGCGAGGAACGGCGCAGGGCCGGCAGCCGGCCCACCCAGCTTTCCACCGGCTTTGCCTACGACATGTGATGGAGGATGAATTGAGCACGCGCTCGCCGCAAACTTCCAACTTCGGCGCCGCCGGCAACACCAGCCGCGCCACCAGCCGGACCATCAGCGAGGATCCGGGCGGCCCGATCTACAAGGCCAGCACGATCAGCTTCTCGGGCACCACCATCAGCGACAGTGCCACCGGGCTGGCGAAGTTTGCCAGCTACGTGGGCAACACGATCGAAGTGCGGGGCTCGGCCAGCAACAACCGCGAATACCTGGTGACCGCGGTGGCGGGCGACGGCAGCACCATCACCGTGGCGCAGGCCCTGACCACCGAGGCGGCGGGCGCCTTGGTGACGATCCTGGATGGGGAGTGCTGAGGGATGCCCACCATCACCGCGGTCAACACCGCCTCCATTGCCCTGGGCGCCAGCGTTTCGGGCGCGGTGCAGCTCAACGGGCAGGCGCTGCGCAGCATCGCGATGCCGAGTGGGTGGGATGCCGCCGTGCTGACCTTCCAGGCCAGCGAGGACGGGGCCAACTGGCTGGACCTGTATGACGAGAACGGGGCCGTGGTGACGCTGCAGACGGCGGCGGCGAGGCGCCTCAAGCTGCCGCACGGGCTGATCGACAGCATCAACTGGTTGCGGGTGCGCAGCGGCACACCGGGCGCGACGGTGACGCAGACCGTGCAGCGCGACCTGGTGCTGATCAGCCGGGCGTACGTGTGATGGCGGCGCCGCTGCTGGGGGCTGGCGACGGCAGCCTGGATATCTCGCTGCTGGCGGGGCTGCACCCTTTGATGACGTTCTCCCGTGCCAGCACGGCGACGTATATGCGGGCTGGGACGATCCTGAGCGCGGCGGCTGGTGCGCCGCGCTTCGAGACGGACGTGGCGGGCAACCCACTGGGGGTGCTGAGTGACACACAAAGTCAGAACCTGGCGGTTCAATCTGTGCCTGGAGCAACTGGTTGGGGATATTTCAACACAAGCAATGTGCCGGGTGCCGCGGCTGATCCCTCTGGTGGTGTAGCCGCAGAAGCAGTTTCCGACACCGCAACAAACGCTGCACACACTTTTTATCACGCAAATTTGTCGTTCGTTTCTGGGACGACATATACGCAGTCTATTTTCGTCAAGGCCGGAACCGCCTCTCTTATACAAATTGCGTTTCCCCTTAATGCATTCGGCGCAAATGCCTACGCAAATTTCAATATTTCCACAGGAACATGGGGAACTGTTGGTAGTGCAGCCACGGCACTTCCCCCTGTGCAACTGGCTAACGGTTGGTGGCGTATTGGGATTTATGCTACAGCAACAGCAACTATAGCGACTACGCCACAGTTTGCGACGATAAATTCGCCTACAGCGGCCAACATTCCGTCTTATGTGGGAACCGGATCGACTATTTACATCTGGGGGCTCCAGGTCGAGACCGGCGTGGTGATGACCGCGTACATCCCTACCAGCGGTTCTGCTGTGACCCGCGCGGCGGACAACCTGAGCCTCCCACTCGCTGTACTGCCACAGCTCCAAAGCGGAGTAGGCTACACCTTCGCCTTCGAGTGTGATCTGCAAACTAACACGCCGAGCAACTACCGGGCGGTCTTCGGTGTCGACGACGCGAGCGGCTTCACTAATGCGCTTTACGCGACAGTTCTTCCAAACGGGCAGTTCGCCTGGGGGGGGCCAATAGCCTCCCTGCCAAATTTCGTTCTGCCTGCTGTCGGTACAGTTTTGAAAACTGCGTTCTCCATAAACCGCGGGGAGATGCAAGTACAGGCCGCTTTAAATGGCGCCATTGTTGCGCCCGGCGCACTGTCAAACCTGCCTGTATTTACGAATGTCGGTCTGATGCAAGCGCCGCCACCGTGGGGATCAGGGGCAACGGAGCTCGGCGGCCACACCCGCCGCGTACGTGCGTGGCCCCGCGTGTTGTCGGCCGCTGAACTCGCACAGGTGACGACATGATCTACACAGATATCCTCGGCAAAGCGGCCGACCGGGCCACCGTGGTTGCGGCCGTCGCCGCAATGCGTGCGGCCGGGCTACACGACCTCGCGATGCTGGGCGATCCAGTGCTTGACGCGCAAGGCAATGAACTTGCACGCACGCTCCAGGCCAGTGCCGAGAAGGGTGATGGGGTGAGCTTCTATTTCGCGGGACGAACCGTCGCGCCGGCTGCGGCTGGCGGGGTGGATGTAACGGCGTTCGGGCTGGCGGCGTGCACGGCCGAGGAATGCGCGGCTGTGTTGGGTGTTTGGGCATAGGGGGATCAAGAAATGTTTGGTGGAGGCGGAGGGGGCTCGCAGATCGTGCCGGCACCGGTGCCGACGAAATCCAGTAGCGAGGTGCAGGCGGACGAGACGGCCGAGCGGATGCGGCTGGCGGCGGCGCGCGGGCGGCAAAGCACCATTCTGGCCTCGGCCGGCGAGGCGGGGGCACCCTCGGCGCAGCGCACGCTGCTGGGGAGCGCGGCCTGATGCGCGCCTCGGTGCAGGAACTGTTGCGGCGGGCCGAGCAGCTGGAGAATGGCCGGCGGGTGTTCGACGCCCATTGGCAACAGGTGGCCGACTACAGCCTGCCCTCGCGGGAGTTCGTGCGCAGACAGGCGCCTGGCGCGAAGCGGTCGGTGACGCTGATTTTCAACACCACCGCGGTGCTGGCGTGCGAGCAGCTCGCCGGGGCCTTGCATGGGATGCTGACCTCGCCAGCGCTGCGGTGGTTCGCGCTGCGGCCCCGCCGGCCGGACCTGCGCGACGACGATGACGCCCGCAAATGGTTCGATGCCGTCACCGAGCTGATGTATGCGCACTTCACCTCGCCCGAGGTGGGGTTCGATACCGCGCTGCACGAGATCTATCTCGACCTCTCCGGCTTTGGCACGGGCTGCATGTTCATGCCCGATCGCGGCCAGGGCGGCTGCGGATACGAGGCCCGGCCGTTGGCCGAGTGCTACGTGTCCGAAGGGGCGGATGGGCGGATCGATACGCTGTTCCGCCTCTACACGCTGCCGGCGCGCGAGGTGGTGCGGTTGTGGCCGGAGACCTGCCCGGAGGCGGTGCAAAAGATCGCCGAGAAGACCCCGGACGAACCCGTGAAGATGATGCACGCTACCTGGCCGGAAGAGGATAGCGAGGGCAAGCGGCACTGGCCGAGCTGCTACGCGGTGAGGGATCAGAAGACGCAGCTCGAGGAGCAGCGCTTCCAGGATTTCCCGTTCGCCGTGCCTCGTTGGTCGAAGCGCTCGGGGGAGATGTATGGCAACGGGCCTGGCATGAACGCCCTGCCCGATGTGAAGCTGGTCAACAAGCTCGAGCAGGTGGACCTGCGCTCCCGGGCCAAGCTGTGCGACCCGGTGCTGGTGCTGCCCGACGACGGATTTCTGACCCCGCTGACGCTGGACCCTGGATCGGTGATCTACGCCCGGCCCGGGCTGAACAAAGACGATCGGCCGTATCCGCTTTCGACTGGCGGGCAGCCGCAGCTGACCGAGCAGAAGATCACCCAGGTCGAGCAGCGCATCAAGGCCTGCTACTACACCACCTGGATGAACCTGCCGCAGCAGCCGAACATGACGGCGACCGAGGTTCTCCAGCGGCGCGACGAAATGCTGCGGCTGATGGGGCCGATGATCGCGCGCGTGCAGTCCGAATTGCTGGGGCCGGTGATCGCGCGGACCTTCGCGGTGATGGCGCGCAACGGGCTGCTGCCGCCCTTGCCGGACAGCCTGAAAAGCAAGGATGGCAAAACCGAAGACTACCAAGTGGAATATCTTTCCCCCCTGGCGCTGGCGCAGCGCAGCTCGGACGCCGAGCAGGTGCAGCGCTGGCTGGGCACGATGCAGCCTCTGATCCAGGCGGACCCGCAGGTGCTGGACAAGGTGGACGCCGACGCGGTGGCCGAATTCCTCGCCGAACGCAACGGCGTGCCGGCCCGACTGATGCGCGATGCGGCGAGCCTGACGGCGTATCGGCAGAAACGCCAGCAGGCCGCCGACCAGCAGCAGCAGGCGGCGTCGCTGCAGGCGCTGGCCACGGCTGCGCAGCGTGGCGCGGGGGCGGCGCAGATCCTCAACGGCATGCAGCAGGGCGCCGGCGGCGGCGCGCCCGCGGGAGGGATGTGATGCCGCGTATCTGGGAGACGTGGAAAGAGCGGCTGCGGCGGCGCGGAACGGACGAGACCGCGCAAGAGACAGCGGCCAAGGCGTTGCAGGCGCTGCGGATGGACTATCACGTCACCTTCGGCACCGAGCCCGGCCAGCGCGTGCTGGCGGACCTGCTGCGGCGCGGGGGTGTGGCGCAGACGCCGCTGGTGCTGGGGCAGCCCGATCAGACCGCCTACCAGTGCGGGCGGATGCGGCTCGCGCTTGAGATCGTCGAGATGATCAGCGCCGACCCGGAAGCGGCGGTGCGGATGATCTCCAGCGGACAGACAGAGGAGCTTTTCGATGCCGAAGTGGATTAAGGCGCTGCAACGTCGTGCTCTTTGGGCGCCGGAGGATGGCGGCGCGGGTGGCGCTGGAGCCGGGGCTGGCGCCGGTGCGGGCTCGCTGCTTGGCGGTGCGGCGGCCGGCGCGGCGGCTGGGGGAGGCGCGGGCGGCGGAGCGGGCGGGGCCGAGCGGGGATGGCTGCCCGACGAGTACCGGGCCGATCCCGCCTTCAAGGACCTGGCGGACGTGGGCGCGCTGGCGAAGTCGTATCGCCATGCCGTCAGTCTGGTGGGGGCCGACCGCGCCGAGCTGTTGCAAATGCCCAAGGATGGGCCAGACGACAAGTGGGACGGCTGGGCACGGTTGGGGCGGCCGGAGAAGCCGGAGGGCTACCAGATCGACAAGCCGCCAGAGGGTGTGCCGGAAACGGCGATGGCCACCTTCCGCCAGCGGATGCACGCCGCCGGGGCCAGCCAGAAGCAGGTGGGCGAGGCGCTCGCGGTCTACAGCGATGTGGCGGCGGCACAGCAAGCCGAGCTGGACAAGGTGGGCCTGACGGCCGATCGCCAGAAGGCGCTGTTCGGTGCCGTGCTGCCGCAGGAGAAGGCGCTGACGCAGCTCAAGGGCGAGTGGGGCGCGGCCTACGACGCCAAGCTGGCCGGGGCCGTGCGGGCGGTGCGCGAGCTGGGCGGTGGCGATCTGATCACGCTGCTGGACGCGACCGGGCTTGGCAACCACCCGCTGATCCTCAACGCCTTTGCTAAGGCGGGTGAGCGGATGGCCGAGCCTGCCGGGCTGAAGGGCGGCAGCGGCGGGCAGATGCAGGGTCCCCTGACGCCGGAATTGGCCAAGGCGGAGATCCAGAAGCTCTCGGGTGACACGGCGTTCTTCGCGAAGATGGGGAACGCGCAGCATCCCGAGCACAAGCAGGCGATGGAGCGGTGGAACGAGCTGCACCGCTACGCCTACGGGGCCGCCGCATGACGGAGGCAGGAACGAAAGGGGACCATGGCCGCATCGATCCGGTGCGGCTGGTGGCGCTGAAGCTGTCTGTGCAGAGCATGGGACCGGTTGCGGTGCAGGGAACGACCGAAAATCTCTTGCGGCGCGCAAAAGAGTTTGAGCAGTATCTCCAGCAAGCGCCGTCGGTCGCCGAGCTACCGACACCGGGACAGGACGCCGGAAACAGTCCAGACGCGGGTCCAGCTGACCTGCGCCCCGCCCGCCCGAAATTGCCGGGTAGCTCTCGCTAGAACGCGAGGGTCCGACTGACCGGTCGGCGGCGGCGGCACGAAATTGCTGGGGAGCTCAGTCGATTGTGCAAACGCATGATCGGGGGTTCCCCAATGTCTTTCGAAGTCACCACGAACTTCGTTCAGCAGTTTCGCTCCACGCTGGCTATGCTGGCGCAGCAGAAGAAATCCCGCTTCCGCGACAAGGTGATCTATGAGCCCGTGACTGGGCAGACCACCTGGTATGACCAGGTGGGCACCAGCGAGGCGAACGACATCACCAATCGCCAGGGCGACACGCCGCTGGCGAACACGCCGCACCGCCGTCGGCGCATCGATCTGGCCCCGAAAAACTGGGCGGACCTGATCGACAACGCCGACAAGGTGCGGATGCTGGCCGACCCGACCAGCACGTATACGCGGGCCGGCAACGCGGCGATGAACCGCAAAATTGACAGCATCATCTACAATGCCTTCTTCGCTACCGCGAACACGGGCGCCGACGGCAGCACCCCGGTGGCCTTCCCTTCGGCCAACCAGATCGCTGTGAACTCCTGGGCCTACGGCACCGGCTCCGGCAACGCCGGCCTGACGATCAGCAAGCTGATCGAGGCCAAGGTGACACTGTGGGGCCAAGAGGCTGTGGACGATGCCGATGAGCAGCAGGTCAGCGACCTCTACATCGCCGTTACCGGCAAGCAGCTCGGCAATCTGCTGGCCACCACCGAAGTCACCAGCAAGGACTACAACGAGGTGGCCGCCCTGGCCCAGGGCAAGATCAGCGACTTCATGGGCTTCAAGTTCGTCCGCTACGAAAAGCTCGCGCAGGACAGCAACAGCTACTGGCGGGTGCCGGTGTGGCAGAAGGAAGGCATGTATCTCGGCATCGCCGAGGACCTGACGTTGGTCGATATCTCCCGCCGCGCCGACAAGAACATGGCCTGGCAGCCCTACTACGAAATGACCATGGGCTCGGCCCGCGTCGAAGAGGCGCGCGTGGTGGAGATCAAGTGCGCGTAACGGCGCGCCCCTGCTGACACTCCCCTGGGCCCCGGAAGGGGCGGAAGGAAAAATGATCGATGTCCGTTGTGAACAAGCTCTCCGCGCTGGTGACCAACCACAATGCCAGCCCCATGGTGCAGAACGCGGTGACGGTCGAGGGCGGCCGCCGCCGCGAGATCGTCACCAGCGTGGCGATCGCCAATGGCGACAATGCCACGTCCACCTATCGGCTGTGCCGGCTGATGAGCCACTGGCGCGTTTCCTCCATCCACGTGTTCAACACGGCGGTGACGGGGGCGGCGATCAACCTCGGGCTGTCGCGCACCGTGGCCGATGGCGGGGCGGCGGTGGCCGCGACCGCCTACGCCTCGGCGCAGTCCATCGCGACCGCCAGCGCGCTCGGTGTGGAAAGCGCCTTCCAGAACCGCACCGTGGACAAGATCGCGCAGAGCGTGTGGGCCGACGCGGGCGCCGCCGCAGATACGCGCCTGGCCTACGACCTGGTGGCGACCCTTTCGGCCGACGCCGCCGCCGCGGGCACCCTTTCGGTGCGCGTGATCTACGTCATCGACTGACAAACCGGGCGGCGGTGTGAACCGCCGCTCGACGCACGGGACCGGCAAGGATGCCGCGCAGCTCCACCGATATCTGCAACCGCGCCCTGGCGATGATCGGGGCGGACCGCATTACCGCCCTCGGCGAGGCCGGGACGGCGGGAACGCTGTGCGGGTTGCTCTATCCGGAGCTGCGCGACACCTTGCTGGCCGACCACAGCTGGAACTTCGCACTGGCTCGCACCACCCTGGCGGCGGCGGAAACGCAGCCCGGCTGGGGCTATTCCAACGCCTTCCCGCTGCCGGCCGACTGCCTGCGGGTGCTGCGGCTGAACGTGGCCGACCCCACCACCGACTGGAAGGTGGAGGGGCGGTCCATCCTGACGAACGTCGGGGCGCCGTTGCAAATTCTCTACATCCGCCAGGTGACGGACCCGGTGCGCTTCTCACCGCCCTTCGTGGACGCGCTGGTGCACCGCATGGCCGCCGAACTCGCCATGGCGATGCAGAACAACGCCTCCGAGCGCGACCGCCTGGTGCAGGTGGCCGAGGCGCGCCTGCGCATCGCGCGCTCGCAGGATGCCGCCGAGGGCCGCCCCGATCTGGTGTGGGCCGATACCTTCATTTTGGCGCGGTTCTGATGCCCGTCCAGCACCCGATTCTCAACAACTTCACGGCGGGCGAGCTTTCGCCGCGGATGGCCGGGCGGGTGGACCTTGACCAGTATCACGCCGGTGCGGCCGAAATTCTGAACATGATGGTGCTGCCCCAGGGCGGCGCCACGCGGCGTTCGGGCAGCTATCACGTCGCCGCCACCAAGGCCAACGCCACCACCCGGCTGAAGCGCTTCGTCGCCAGTGACCGGGCCGCCTACATGCTGGTGTTCGGCGACTATTGCCTGCGCTTCGTGCGCAACCGGGGCCTGCTGCTGAGCGGCGGCGCGCCGCTGGAGCTGGCCACGCCCTGGCCGGCCGCCGTGCTGCGCGAGCTGGTGATGACGCAGAGCGCGGACGTGATGTTCATCACCCACGGCACCACTGCCCCGCGTAAGCTGTCGCGCACGGCGGTGGACGTGTTCGCCATCGAGACCGCGGTGTTCGACAACGGGCCCTGGTGCACCGAGAACACCGGAGATACCGGCACCGCGCCGACCGACACCTCTGGCGGCTCCGGCAGCAGCGGGGGGCAAGGCACCCTTGGTTATGATCCGAACAACGGCGCGGGCGGAGAGGGGGCCGATAGCGGCTCGGACGCGGGCGGCGGCTCGGACGCCGGACAGGGCGGCGAGAGTGGGGGCGCCGAGGGCGGCGGTGGAGACGGCGGCGGGGACGGCGGCGAGTGACCGACACCACCATCACGCTTCAGCCGTCGGGCCGCTCCGGAACCGTCACCGTCACCGCTAGCGCCGATCTGTTCTCGGTCGCCGACGTGGGCCGCGCGCTGGCGGTCCGCGATCTGTGCGACGCGCGCGCGGCCGCGACGCTCTACGGCACCGGGGCGGTGTGGTACGCCAACTATGCCAACGTGTTCCGCCTCTATCGGGTGCTCGCAGGGGGCACAACCGCAGCTTATTCCTCGTCCGGAACCACGCCGGACTATGACCTGAACGCTCCCCATGAGACGGGCTGGGATGTCCGCGACGGCTCGGCGGTGCTGAAGTATCTCGGTGAGGGCAAGCACGCCTGGGGCTATGGGCGCATCACCGCCGTGGCCGATGCCACGCATGCCACCGTGGTGGTCGAGCCCAAGGCACCGTTCGTCGCCACCGGGGCCTCGCTGCGCTGGAAGCTGGGCGCGTGGAACGATGATCAGGGGTGGCCTGCCACCTGCACATTCCATGAGGCGCGGCTGTGGTTCGGCGGCAACCGCAAGCAGCCGCAGACGCTGTGGGGCTCCTCCACCGACGATTTCCAGGGCTTCGCGCCCTACGACCCCGACGGCACCGTGCTGGATACGCACGCTATCACCGTTTCGGTCGAGGCCGATCAGGCCAACACCATTCGCTGGATGAGCAGTTTCCAGCGCGGGCTGGCGATCGGCGCGGCCTCGGCCGAGTTCACGCTGGAGCCGCTGAATTCCAACTCGGCGCTGTCGCCGATCAACATCCGCGCCAAGCTGCAGGGCGACCGTGGCAGCCAGGTGAGCGTGGCGCAGCAGCGCTCCAACGGCGTGGTGCTGTTCGTGCAGCGCGGCGGGCGGGTGGTGCGCCAGCTGGAATACGACTGGTCCACCGACAGCATGACCAGCATGGATATCACCCAGCTGTCGGACCACATCGCCGGGGCGCGTTTCGTCGAGACGGCGATGCAGACCTCGCCCTCGGGCTTTCTGTGGGCGCTGCGCAGCGATGGCGTGCTGGCCTGCCTGACCTATGACCGCGAGCAGAAGGTGCGGGCGTGGACGCGCCACCTGATCTCGGGCACGGACGCGGCGGTCGAGAGCGTCGATGTGATGCCCAACCCGACCGGCACCGCCGACGATATCTACCTGGTGGTGCGGCGCACCGTGAACGGCCAGGTGGTGCGCCACATCGAATTCATCGCCGAGCCGTTCCGCTCCGAAATCACCGACGCCGACGACGCGGTATTCACCGACGCCTCCTTGACCTATTCGGGCACCACGGCCGTTTCCGGCGTTGCCGGGCTCGACCACCTGGAAGGCGAGACGGTGGACGTGCTGGCGGATGGCTCGGTGCGTGCGCGCCAGGTGGTCAGCGGCGGCAAGGTGGCCGTTTCAGGCCCGGCGGCGAAGACGGTGACGGTCGGGCTGCCAGTGACGGGGCGGATCACCACCATGCCGATTGAGGCCGCGGCGGCGGCGGGCACCGCGCAGGGGCAGGCCAAGCGCATCGCCCGCGTGACGCTGCGGCTGCTCGACAGCGGGCCGTGCATCTTCGGCTTCGGCGAGCACTTCGATCAGCTTTCGTTGCGCACCACCGACGAAGCCATGGACACGGCGGTGCCGCTGTTCACGGGCGATCAGCGCGTACTGTGGCCGAAAGGGTGGGACCGGTTGGGACAGATGACCATCGAGACCTCGGCGCCGTTGCCGCTGACGGTGCTGGCGATCGTGTCGGAGGTGCAGACCAATGGCTGATCTGCGCATCCGTTCCTTCGAACCGGCGGACGTGGATGATCTCCACTTCGCCCCAGGCCCGCAGAGGCGGTTGGCGGGGCTGGCCGACTGGCGCCATTCGATGCGCATGGCCGAGCAGGCGGGGCCGGCCTGGGCGGCGACGCTCGACGGGCATGTGATCGGCCTGGGCGGCTTCGGGTTGATGTGGCCGGGGCGGTGCAACGCCTGGGCGGCGGTGGGCTGTGAGATCCCGCCATGGGCGTGGATCGGGCTGCACCGCGGCGTGCTGGAACGGATGGGGCAGCTGCCGGCGATCGGCATCCGGCGCGTGGAGGCGGAAACGCTGCACGGCTATGACGCCGCCGCGCGCTGGGTGCGGATGCTCGGCTTCGAGTGGGAATGCCTGTCGCGCGCCTTCGGGCCGGACGGACGCGACTATGACCGCTGGGCGAGGATTCTCTGATGGCCCCCGCAGTTATGGTTGCGGCGATGGTGGTCTCGACGGCGATTTCCGCTGCCAGTGCCATCAGCCAGGGCATCCAGCAGGGCGATATCGCCGATCAGAACGAGGCGGCGGCGCGGCGCAACGCGGGGGCGGCGCTTTCCAGCGGTGAGGCCGAGGCGGCGCGCACCGAGCGCAACACCCGCCGCCAGCTCGCGACCGCCGAGAACACCTTCGGTGCGGCGGGGATAGACCCAGGCTCTGGCAGCGCACTGGACGCCCAGGCCGACATGGCGGCTGAGGGCTCGCTGGATTCGCAGATCCAGCGATGGCGAGGGCGACAGCAGGCCAACTCGTATCTGGATCAGGCGAACGTCTACAGCATGCAGGCGGGTTCCGCGCCGATTGCCGGTGCCATGACGGGCGCTGCCACCCTGATCGGCGGCGCGGCCAAGGCCGGTTACGCCTATTCGGGCGGCGGCACTGGAAGGGGCTACTGATGCCGCAGATCCCCGAGATCCTCTCGCAGGCCCGCTACGACGCCACGCCGGAACCCACCTTCGGGCTGGACGCCACCAGCCAGGTCAGCTCCGCGATGCGGTCCGGCTTCGGGCAGGTGGCCGACGCGTTCGCGACCGTGGCGCATCAGGCCATCCGTCAGCAGGATGCCGTGGATACCGCGCAGGCCTTCGCGAAATATCAGGACGGCGCGCACGACCTCAACCAGAAGTGGTCGGAGGATACCGACCCCGCCACGGTGCCGGACCGCTTTCCGCAGGCGCAGGACGATCTGCGCCAGCAGGTGCTGGACACGGCCCCCAACGACCGGGTGCGCCAGCGACTGGATATCCTGATCGACCATGCCGCGCCGATGTTCCGCCACGAGGTGCTGCACACCGCCTTCGTGCAGCAGCAGCAGACCAACCTGGCGCAGAACGAAACCACGGTCTCCAGTCTGACGCAGCGCGTCGCCCAGGCGCCGGACCCTGGCCAGGAACTGGTGGCGCTGGATTCCATCCATCAGACGGTCGATGCCGGCGTGGCCACGCACCTCTACACGCCCCAGCAGGGCGAAATGCTGAAATCCCAGGCGCTGCGCACGGCCATTCTGCAGCGCGGCGTGGCCGATCCGGTGGGCGCCAAGGCGATGCTGGACCGCTACCGGGAGCAGATGCTCGCCCCGGATGCGCTGACCGCCGACGATCGGCTCAAGGGCCCGCTGAACACCGCGACGGAATGGGACCTCGCGCAGCGCTCCGGCCGTGCGGTCGGAGGGGATTACGGCGATCTGGTGGACTTCGTGAAGGGGCAGGAGGGTTTCCAGGCCGCGCCCTTTGCGGACGGGAAACAGACCTCCATCGGTTACGGCACCCGGGCGCAAGCAGGCGATACCTCGATCTCGCCCGAGGAGGCGGATGCCCGCCTGCGTAGCGAGCTGGCCGGCAGCGCGGCGCGGGTGGATGACGCGGCGGCACGGGCCGGACTGACGCTGAACCCCAACCAGCGGAACGCGCTGATCAGCTTCGACTACAACACCGGGGCCGCCCCGTCGGTGATCGGCCAGGCGAAGGGCGATGTCGGCGCGCTGCCCGGCCTGATGGGGGCCTACACCAAGCAGGACGGCAACGAGTTGCCCGGGTTGGTGACGCGGCGTGCGGCCGAGGCGGACATGTTCGGTCGCCCGCCGGGGCCGACTGCCGGAGGACGGTCCGCGATTGCCGAGCGCATTGACTGGATCAAGACGCAGGGGGCGGCACAGGGGCTTGAGCCGCAGGTGGTCCAGGGGGCCGTGGCGAAGGCGATCCAGGAAGAGAGCCAAGCGCGGGCGCTCCAGGCCGGCCAACTCGGCCAGCTGCGCCAGGACGTGCAGGATCTGCAGGGGGCCTATGAGGCTGGGGTGACGAACGCGCCGATCCCAACCGACCGCATCCGTGCGCTGATGGACCCGCCGGATGCCGATCGCGTCATCCAGCGCCTGCAGATCAGCAAGGATGCGGGCGACCTGTTCAACGCGGTGGCGGACATGAGCCCCGAGGAACAGCAGCGGGCGCGTGCGCTGCTGGCCGTGCCGGGTAGCCTGAATGCCACCCTGCCGCACAAGGACGGCAAGACGGTGCTGCCGGCCGCGCTGCCGCCGGGGGCGGACGAAACCCCGGAGCAGGTACAGCACCGGCTTTCCGTTGGCTCCAAGCTGGACGCGCTGATCGCTCGCCAGCAGGACATGCTGCGCACCGACCCGGCGGCCTACGCCGCGGCCCGGCCGGCGCTGACCCAGCAGAGCGCGGTGGTGCAGCAGAACCCCAACGACCCCGCCGCGCGCCAGGCCTACGCGGCGGCGAGCCTGGCCTTGCAGGATCACCTGGGCGTGCCGGTGGACCGCCAGCGCGTGCTGACCAACGCGCAGAGCGCCGATCTGGTCGCCACGCTCAAGCGCACCGACCCGACCAAGCAGGACATGGGGGCGGCACTGGACGGGATGGCCTCGCTCTACGGCCAGTATTGGCCCAAGGCGCAGGCCGATCTGGTGCGCGATGGCAAGCTGCCCGCCGAGTGGCAGGTGATCTCGGCGATGGATACGCCCCAGCAGCTGGTGGGGCGGCTGAACTATCAGCGCGCGCTGGTAGAGATGTCGGCCGCCGGCGGGCAGGAAAAATATCAGGCGCAGGCGCCGGCCAGCGCGGTGAAGGACATCCGCTCCAGCCTGGATGACACCGTGGCGCCGTTCCGCGAGACGGTGTGGCGCCAGCCTGGCGGCGAGCGGCTGTTCGGCCTGGTGCGGGACGCGGTGCAGTTGCAGGCCACCCGCTACGCCATCACCGGCATGGACGGCGGCAAGGCGCTCCAGCAAGCCTACGCCGACCTGGTGGACGCGAAATACGACATTGACGGCAGCCTGCGGGTGCCCAAGGGCATGTTGCCGGCAGCGCGGATGGCGACGGACCGGGTGGCGAGCGGCCTACAACCCGACGATCTGATGCCCTTGCGCGACCCTACTGGGGTGCGCACGCCCGCCGAAACCGCTGCCGAGACGCTGGCCGCAGCCAAGGGCGGCAAGTGGATCCCGACCCCTGGCGACGATGGGCTGATGTTGCTGATGCGCACGCGTGACAGCAGCATCGGCCTGCCCGCGCTGCACCGCGATGGCAGCCCCGTGGTGGTGCGGTTTGCCGACATGCCGCCCGTGACGGCAGCCGACGTGCGCGTGCCCGCCTATGGAGGCGAGATGTGACCGGCTTCGTCACCGATCCGTGGCCGGATACCCCGGCGCTGCGCGAGGCCGGGCTGGCGGCCGTGCAGCCGACGGCTGGAGAAGTGCTGGGCGCGACCGCCGGGGGCGCGTGGGACGACGCCTTGCGCAACTGGAAGATGCTCGGCGGCGACGGCCATGTGGATGAGACGGGTCGGCCGGTCAGTCCGGACCTGATGCCGCCCGCGCCGGTGCTGGACCCCGAGGAGGCCAACCGCCTCTATGGCATTTCCGGGCAGCTCAAGTGGACGGCGCCGATCGCCGAGGACGTGGCGAGCGCGCTGCATGATGAAAAGCGCCAGCAGATCGTCCGCGAGGATCTGATCTCGCGCGGACTTGGCGGCCTGATGGCCGGCGCCGCGGCGCGCACGGCGGTTTCCATGGCCGTGTCGCTGCTGGACCCGGTGAACGTTGCGGCCAGTTTCGTGCCTGTGGTGGGGCCGGCCCGCTACGCGCGGATGCTCGAACAGGCCGGCGGCGCGGCGGGGCGCGCGGGCGTGCGCCTGGGCGTCGGCGCGGCCGAGGGCGCGGCGGGCACGGCCCTGTTGCAACCGTTCGAGGCGGCACACCAGTCCGCCCTGCAGAACGACTATTCGATGGGCGATGCCCTGGCGAACATCGCCTTCGGAAGCGCCTTCGGCGGCGGTCTGCACGTGATCGGCGGCGCGGCGGTAGACGCGCTGCACGGCACCAACCCCGTTACCGCGCGGATGGAGGCGGCCGGTCCGGAGGTGCGGGAAGGCACACTGGGCGTCGGTGCGGCGCAGATGGCGCGCGGCGACCCGGTGAACGTTTCGCCGATTGTCGATCTGGCGGAGAGCACTGCCGAGCGCGAAAGGCTGTGGTATCTGCTTTCGCTGGACCGCGAGGGGCTGCAACGCGAGATCGACGCGCTGCCCGCGCGCCCCGGCTTGGATGAGGCCACACAGGCGCGGCTTTCCGCCGTGCAGGAAGAGCTGGCCCAGCCAGCGTTGCCCGCTACCCGCCGTGGCGAACTGCAGGACGAGCTGCGGATGCTCACCGAGGGGCACCCGCTGAGCCCGGCGGATGAGGTGCTGGAACAGGCCCGCACCGATGCCCAGCGCACCGGCCTGCAGCGCGCCCTGGTGCGCACGGATCAGCGCATCTCCGATACCGAGCAGACCCTCTACACCGCCGCTACCGCGCCGGAGGTTCCCGCCTTGCAGCGGGCCGGCAGCGACATGGCCGCCAGGGCCGAAAAATCGGCCGCCCTGACCGGTCCGGACGCGGAGGCTTCGGCTATCGGCCGGGCCTACGACACCGTGCTGGCGAAGCCACAGGGGCCGGAGAACGACCCGCTGGTGCGCATTACCCCCGACGATATCGACGGCGTGCTGGTGGCGCGCGGCGGCATGAAGGGCGTCAACGACCTTGAGGTGAAGGGCGCCTATGGGCTGGTGAAGTTCATCTTCCGCCACGGCGAGGGTTCGGCGAAGGAGCCGGCCGGGCAGATCACGCGGGAGGACCTGATGGCCTTCCCCCATGTGATCCGCGACTTGGAGCCGACGCGCGAGGCGGCCGAGAACGGCCAAGGGCGCGAATGGCGTGTGGACCTGCCGGGGCCGGACGGCACACCGCGCACCGTGGTGTTTGCCGATCGGGTGATGCCGGACAAGGGACAGGAAGCGCGCCTGGTGACGGCCTACGTGCAGCAGACGGGAAAATCCGGCGACGGCGCGCCGCTTTCGAGGCGGCGCGCCCAGGCTCCTGGATCCGCTGGCGGGGGTTTCGAGCCTCCGACAGGATACCGCCGCGGGCCTTTCGATCAGCAACCGCAGGGCCAGGAGCCGCCGGCGACTGGAAATATAGGCGCCCGTCCGGCCGCTTCCCAGAAAAATCCGCAGGTGCTGGCCGCCCAGCAGGCCGCCGACGCGGCGATGACGCGCGTGCAGTCCGAGGTAGCGGCGGGCCGCCTGGGTGAGGCGGACCTGGCCGAGCTGCGCGCGGCCGGTGATGGCGTGCAGCAGGCCGAGGGCCTCGCTCGGGCGCACGAGGCGGCGGCGGCCTGCCTGGCCGCGAGGGGGCTGGCATGAGCATCAACGCCTGCATCAGCGCGGTGAACGTCGCCGCCGGGCGGGACCTGACTGACGAAGAACTCGACCGAGTATTCACCCGCATGCAGGGGAAAATGCGCCGTCTGCAAGGCGAGGGCATGAGCGCGCGCGAGGCGGCCGAGCGGGCCGGACAGGAAATCGGCGGAGAGATCCGCGCCGCCGCCATCATCGAGCACCGGAACGCCGCGCTGAACGTGCTCGCCCGCCAGGCGCTGGACGCGCGGGTGGAGCCGGGCAAGGAAGCCTGGGCGGTGCGCGAGGTGCTGACTGGATCCCGCCGCGGCGGCCTGGGCGCCGCCGATAGCGTCGATGCCGCGCGCCACGGGCTGCGCGATCAGATGTTCGGCGGCCTGGTGCA
>JARLJS010000237.1 GCA_031291075.1 Nevskia sp.
ACGCAGGCAGAGATGTGGCTGCGGCAGGCGCTGGACCGCTACACGCGCGATGCGGCGATTCTGGCGCTGGCGGCGCGGTACGAGATGGCGCGCGGCGACAATCAGCGCGCGGCCGATTACTGGCGGGCTTCGCTGGCGGTGATGCCGGCGGTTTCGCCGGTCGATAAGCTGGCGCATACGCTGGTCTATCCGGGACAGGATTTGCGGGCGCATCGCGCGGTGACGGCGAACGACTTGCATCGGTTGCTGGACCCGGACGACGAACCTTTTGCCAAGACAACCAAGGTGCCGGCGCTGCCGGCGTATGGGTTCGATCCTTATCAAGGCGCGGCTCCGGTGGTGCCTGCAGAGCCGGTGATGCAGCAAGCGCCGTCGGCGACGGGGAACAACGCTTCATCGACAAGCGACGTGCAGCCGGACAATGCGCCGGATTCGAATCCTGCGGTTCGCGCGATTCCGTCGACGCAGCCCAATCCGCAGATGTTCCACCAGCAGAGTGCTGTTCGGCTTGTTGCGGGCGGGGCGGGAACGTTGGCGGATGGCGGATGGACTGTGCACGATGGGGTTTATCGCACTGGTGGCGGGTTGGCGCAGGGACCGGTTACGCCTCTGCGGCTGGCGTATGGCGGTGCGGGGAAGATGGTGATGGCGCAGTATTCCGCGGCGCCGGCAGTGCCGATTACGGCGAACGCGCCGCACTCGATGGCCTCGGATGCGTGGAAGGGGCTGGTGTTCTCGCTGATGGCGGGCAACCGCAATGCGGAGGCGCTGCAGACTCTGGACAAGATTCCGGCGGATGTGCGGCGGCAGTTGGAGGCCGACATCGAATTCGTGCAGGGGGTTGCCAGCCTGTATGTGGCAGTGGGCGATTCGGCGCGGGCGGGCGAGTATCTGAACCGGGTCGACAATTATTATGTTCTGCATCGCGCCCAAGCGCCGGCGGGGTTGGAGATTCAACACGCGTGGCTGCTCTATAACATCAAGGACGACGTGGGGCTTTATCCGGTGCTGTCGCGGCTGGATGGGCGCGCAGATCTGACGGTCGATCAACGGCAGCAGACGGAGACCTTGTGGGCGGACTGGGCGGTGCGGCGGGCTGTGGCGGCGATGGACGGCGGTCACTTGCTGCGCGGCGTGGAGATTCTGCAGGCGGCGTCGCTGGATTATCCGGACAACATGGATGTGCGCAGGGCCGTTGCGGGGGCGTATGCACGCGTGGGACGGGCGACCGACGCGGTGACTCTGTTCAAGACGATTCCTATGGACAGCGCGAGCTCGGGCGACTACCAGGGGGCGATTTCGGCGGCGCTGGGCGCGACAGACATGGCGCAGGCCGAGGCCTGGTTGCGGCAGGCGCTGGCGCGGTATCCGAGCGATCCGCAGATTCTGGGGCTGGCCGCACGGTTTGAACAGGCGCGCGGGAACAATGAACGCGCCGCCGACTTCTGGCGCGCGGCGCTGAGCGCGATGCCCGCGGGCGCGTCGATGAAGAGCCTGGACAGCGGGTTGGTTTATCCGCCGGGGGCTTACCACTCAGCCGCACCGGGCGACACCAAGCGGATGCTCGATCCGCGG
Source organism: Nevskia sp. (assembly GCA_031291075.1). Classification (GTDB taxonomy): domain Bacteria; phylum Pseudomonadota; class Gammaproteobacteria; order Nevskiales; family Nevskiaceae; genus Nevskia. The sequence goes on from JARLJS010000237.1 coordinate 1,576, forward strand.
CGCGATCCACTGCCGGGCAGCAAGCTGCCGCCTCTGCCAACGTATGCGCCGCAGAGCCAGGCGCCGGTGGGGCTATCGGGACCGCCAGCGGCAACAGTGCCTCAGCGTCAATGGCGCGAAACACCGTCGGACAATCCGCTGCCGATGCCGGCGGGTGGGAGTACGTATGCGGCGCCGCAGCCGGGTTCGAGGCAGGGGACCGCGGCCAGCAATGCACCGATTTACATTCCGCAGAGCAGGCCGCAAGCGGCGCGGCAAGCCGCCGCACCCGCGCAGCCGGTTTTCATCGAGCAGAGCGCGACGCAGGATTTGCCTTCAGCGCAGACGGCGCAGAACGAGAAGCAGGAGCATCCGGCGGCGCGGCGCAAGGCGGCTTCCAAAGCGCAGAGTTACACGGGCACGGTGCACTTGCCGGCTTCCGAGCAGACGATCGATACCGCAGCGCCGGAGAGTGCGCAGGATACAGGCGCTCGCGATCCGGAATTGACGAAGGGGCTGCGGATTTCGTCTCAGCCGATGGGCACGGTGGCCGCGCAGGTGCAGGCTCGTTTTGCCGAGGAGACCGACAGCCAACTGACGCAGGGCTCGGCATTGTGCGTACACACGCTGGCGAATGCCGCGGTTAGTCCGCAGTTCGGTGCGCCGGTGAATTCGACTGCTCCGTCGAGTGCGGCTGCGCCTAACAGCGGCCAATACTCGGTTGCTCAGTACACGCCTTCGGCACAGGAGGTGGTGACAGGCGCGTACTCGGTTCCGCGGCAGCAGACGACCGCTGAGAAGCCATCCGCAACTGCGCCTCGTTCGCGGCCTGTGGCCAGTGCGTCGACGAAGCACAGGAAGCAAGCCAAGAGGGCAACACATAAGACCAGCCAGACGGCTGAGGCTACGCTGGGCAATACGCCGGCGCTGAATCCTGCTCCTGCCGCTGCTCCGGTTGAGCTTCCGCCACCGCCGCCGAACGAACTGTCCTACGAGGCGCAGGCGCAGCAGCAGGCGCCGACGGGCGCGGGTTTGAGTGACCAGGAACTTCAACAGCGGAATCTGCCGCCGCTGCGCGGACCGTGGGTTCGCATTCAGCGCGGGGCCAACCCGGTGAGCCCGCGCGATGAGGCGGAGATGCAACTGCGCTCGATCGAGAGCGGCTATAGTGCCTGGCTCGGCGGTTCGGGTTACATCAACTATCGCAGTGGAGCGCTCGGCTATGACCACCTGGCAGCCCTGGAGGCTCCGTTCGAGGTGTCGATGCCCCTCGGGTACCATGGGCGGTTCACGATCGTTGCCAAGCCCGTATTTCTCGACTCCGGCCAGGCCGATGGCAGCGCGACGATACAGGTTTTGCAGTCGACGACGGGCGGGAACAAACTCGTGACGATTCCGGAGCCGATTGGGACGCTGACGGGGACGGACGCGACGCCGCCAGCGCAGCAGAATGCAGTTGGCATCGGCGGCGAGGTGCAGTTGGCGTTTGCGCATGCGGCGATCGCCGGCGGCTACACACCGACCGGCTTCCTGGTGTCGACCTTTACGGCGCGGGGCGTCTTCAAGCCCGGCAATGGGCCGATCACCATCAGCGTGGCGCGCGAAGCGGTGAAGGACAGCCAGCTCTCTTATGCCGGACTGCGCGACCCGGCAGGCAATACGCTGGCGCACCTGGGACAGATCTGGGGTGGGGTGGTGGCGAACCAGGGCAACGTGCAGTTTGTGCACGGCGACGCGAACTCGGGCTTCTACCTTGGCGCGGGCGGGCAGTACCTGACCGGCTACAACGTGAAGAACAAC
>JARLJS010000238.1 GCA_031291075.1 Nevskia sp.
CTCTCCCGTGTGCGGGAGAGGGTGGCCCGTAGGGCCGGGAGAGGGGCTTTCCGTCGGGCCAAAAGCCCCTCTCCCCTACCCCTCTCCCGCAAGCGGGAGAGGGAAACAACATGTATGCATCTAAACTAAACATGCTCTAGCGCCGCTGCGCCCACTCGCGGGTGGTGCGCCGCTTGCTGCGCCGCTGCTGCGCGGCGGGCTGCTGGTGGCTCCAGCCGATGGCGCCGAGGATGCGCCACACCTGCACCTCGCTGTAGCGGCGCTGGAACTGCCGCTCCACCAGCTGGCGTACGCGCGCCAGCGACCAGGTGTCGCTGTCGAAGCCGTGCGCCATCGCGCCCTGCTGCAGCAGCAGCGCCAGCTCCTGGCGCTGCTGCTGGTCGAGACCGGCGGGACGGCCCAGGCGCGGTGCATTCTTCAACGCCGCCAGGCCGCCCCGGTCCACCTTGTCGGCCCAGCGCCGCACCGTTTCGCGGCTGACCTTGAGATGCTGCGCCACCTCGGACTGGCGCATGCCCTGCAGCAGCAGCTGCCCCGCCTGCAGGCGGCGCTGCTCCAGTTCCAGCCGGTGCGCCTGGTCAGGCATCAGCCGACGTACGGCTCGAACGATTCCTTGGGCGAGCCGCACTCCGGGCAGACCCAGTCGGCCGGCAGGTCCTCGAAGCGCGTCCCGGCGGGAACGTCGTGATCGGGAATGCCGATGGCCTCATCGTAGATGTAGCCACAGATGATGCAGATCCATTTCTTCATGCCGCTTTTCTCTGTGCCTTCAGATTGGTCTTGACCAGCAGGCGGTTGATGCGCCGTGCGTTGTGGTGGGTGTAGTCGTATTCGACCTGGCCGTCGCCGTCGACCAGCTCCGCCGCGGGGAAGCGGCGCATCAGCTCGCCGATCATCAGCCCGCCCTGTACCCGCACCAGGTAGGTGCCGATGCAGAAATGGGCGCCGGCGCCGAACACGATGTTGCCGTCCAGGCGCCGCGTGATGTCGAGCTCGCGCGGCCTCTCCCACTTCTGCGGGTCGACCCAGGCGGCGGTGAGATTGAGCAGGATCGGCTGGCCCTTGCGGATGTGCTGTCCGCGGAACACCGCATCCTGCGTGGCGAAGCGGAACTGCGGGGTCTTGCCGAAGGCGCCCACGCGCAGCAGCTCGATGATAGCGTTCTCCATCAGCTCCGGCCGCTCGCGCAGCAGCCGGTACTGCTCCGGATTGCGCAGCAGTCCCTGGATGGCATAGGTGTGCAGGTCGGTGGCAGTGTCCGAACCCGCGACGATCACCGCCTGGATCATGGCCATGATGTCGTAGTCGCTGAGGCGGTCGTCGCCTTCCTTGGCGCTGATCAGGCTGCCGATGAAATCCTCGCCCGGGTGGTCGGCGGCGCGGCGCTGCGCGATCACGTCCTTGAAATAGGCGAAGCCGGGCAGCGTGCTCTCCATCGCCTGCTGGCGTTCCTTCGGCGGCAGGTTGATGCGGGTGGACTTGACCACGCCCACCGCGAAGTCGTGGAAGAACGACTCGCGATTGGTCGGCACGCCCACCATGCGCGCGATGGAGCGCACCGGCAGCTTCTCCGCGATCATGCCGGCGGCGTCGAACTGCTCCGGCTCGCCGATCTGGTCGAAGCATTCCGTCACCAGGTCGCGGATGCGGGCGTCGATCTTGCCCATCACCGGCTTGGAAAAGGCCGGCAGGGCCAGCTTGCGCAGGCGCAGGTGATGCGGCGCGTCGACCGCGAACAGGCCGTGGTCGAGCGAGCGCTCGAAGTCGTTCTTCTCCGCTTCCGGCTTGGGCGGCGGCGCGTTCTCCCAGGCGCGGAAGTTGGGCGTGAAGCTGTTGTCCTTCAGCATCTCGGAGCAGGCATCGTGCGAGCTCACCACCCACATCTGCAGGTCCTTGTGCCAGGCCACCGGGTATTCCAGCACCAGCTTCTCCCAGGTGGCCCAGGGCGAGCGGATGAAGTCCTTGGAATAGGGATTGAAGATGCGGCCGTCGATCTCGGCACGGCCTGCGACGGGGTTGCTTGTGGCCATGGGGTCTCCTCCTTGCATGGTCAGCGGTTGGAACGCTGCGCGGTCTCTGCCGCGGATACCTCGTTGGGCCGGCGCGCGGGCGTCTTGGCCGCCCGCGCCGGACACTCCTCCGGCGGCGGCAGTTGCTCGCCGCGCGTGGCGGCGATGCCGGCCAGCAGCTGCCGCAGCGGCGCCAGCCAGTGCCACTCGTCGTATTCCAGGTAGGGCGCCATGGCCCGGCGCACGTTCGGCAGGTCGTCCTCGGCGCGCTCGATCAGGGTGCGCCTGATCTCGACGTGCCAGGGGATGCCCGCAGCCTGCCGCGCCCGCACCGCGATCACGCCGGTGGCGGCGCCGATGGCAAGCGTGCCGATGGCGCGGTGCAGTTGCAGCGCTTCCTCGGGCGGGAAGCCGTAGCGCCCCATCGCCGCCAGGAACTGCTCCAGCACATCCATCTCCAGGTGTGCGCCGATGCTGCCCTTGAGCAGGGCCGACACCAGTTCCGGCTCGGCCAGCAGCGACTCGAACATCTCCTCCGCATAGCGCGTGGCGAGCTGCGACCAGTGCGCGTGCGCCCGCGCCGGCAGGCGGCGCGACAGGGTCAGGCGAAACGCCGCCAGGCGCAGCAACTCGTTCCGGTTGCGGACGTAGCGGTACACCGTCGCCACGTTCACGCCCAGCCGTTCCGCGATCTGACGGAAGCTGACCTTGTCCAGGCCGATCTCGATGGCGACGTCGACGATCGCCTCGGTGCTGATGCTGGGCGGCCGGCCGACGCGCGGCACCGCCGCCTCAAGCGGAGCGCCCGCTTCCGGCCCGGAGCTGCGCATGGTCATGACCGGCGACTCCCTGCCGGCAGTTAGTGCCGGTAGCCCTTGACCCGCACCTTGAAGCTCATCGCGGGACCGGGCGTGGGCGCGGTCTTGGTCTTGAGCGTGTAATCCTTCGGCACCAGCTCCAGGTCCAGCTTGTAGAACAGGCGCGCCATGGTGATCGCCAGCAGCACCTCGGCCAAGCTCTTGCCCAGGCAGGTATGCGGGCCGCGGCCGTAGGGCGAATAGGCGCCCACCTGCATGTGCTCGGCGCGCTCCTTGGTGTAGCGGTCGATGTCGAACTTGTCGGCGTTCGGGTAGAACTCGTCCTGGAAGTGCGGCACGGCGGTGCCCAGGTAGATCATCTCACCCTGCTTGATCTGGCAGCCGCCGAACACGAAGTCCTTGGTCGCGGTGCGGATCTGCGCCACCGCGATCGGGTGCAGCCGCATGGTCTCCATGATGGCGCCGTTGAGCGCCGGCAGGCTCTTCATGAACTCGTCCTCGTTCACCGGACCCTTGGCGAACAGGGCGTCCACTTCCTTCTGCACCCGCTCCAGCACGCCGGGGTACTTGAGCACGGTGTAGACGATGGCCGCGGTGGTGTTGGCCACGGTGTCGAGGCCGGCCACGTAGGGGCCGGTCATCAGCATGATGAGATCGCGCTCCGGGATCAGCTCCGGGTCCTCGCGGTGCGCCTCCATCACGTCGTCGATCAGGGTCTTCTGGTCGTCCGGCTTGGCCAGGTTCTCGGCCTCGTGGGCGCGGTAGTCCGCCACCATCTTGCGGCCCAGCTCGAACATGCGCGCCTTGGCCCGCTTGTACTCCGGCATCTTCATCATGAACTTGGGCCGCTGCCGCGTCACCAGCACGTTGAGGATGTAGAGGATGGTGGTGCGGATGTCCTTGACGTACTCGCGCGGCGCCGAGCCGGTGAGCACGGTGCCGAGCTGGTCCACCACCATGTACTGCATCGCCTGCACCACCGGCACCTGCGTGCCCGTCTGCCAGTCGCGCTCGATGGACTTGTCGGTGATGTCGATCATGAAGTTGTAGCGCCCCTTGATCGACTCCTTGGAGAAGCCGCGCTTCATGATGCCGCGCATCGCCTTGTGCAGCTCGCCGTCGACCGCCGTGAGCATCTTCGAAGCGCCGAACTCGTCCACCAGCGGCTGCCAGGCCTCGCGCGAGCGCAGGCACTCTTTGCCCTCGCGGGTGCCCATGAAGCTGGCGGCCTCGGCGCCGGCGATGCAGGTGTAGGTGTTGCCCAGCACCCTCACCCGGAAGGCGGGACCGTATTCGCGGTAGCACTTGACGAAGAACAGCGCCGGGTCCTTGGCGAACTCAAGCATGTTGCCCAGCAGCGGCAGACCGCGCACGAACGGCGGCCGCGGCGGCGCGCTCGCATTCCCGACTGTTTCCATTACACCCATGGCATTCCTCCGGCGCGCGTCCTCATGTCGCGCGGGCATGCGCGATTCTCGACCCCACGCGTTATGCCACTATTTTTGCGATATTCGTCGCAAAATGTAAAGCGGCAGGAAAAAAAGACCACAATCCAATCGCTTGAGCGCAGCTGTCGGAGCATCGACGGCTGTCGCCCGGCGGGCCCGGCTCACAGCGTGTACTTGACGCTCAACGCCAGGTAGTCGCGGTCGACGTAGGGGTTCTGCTTGATGAAGCTCCGCCCCACGTTCTGGTCGGCGTTGCCGAAGAAGAAGCTGTAGCTGAGGCTGAACTGCAGGTTCTGCAGGTACTGCATGGAGGCGCCGATCGACAGGCGCGTGTCGCCGGCGCCGCCGAAGGCGCCGAAGGCACCCGGCATGGAAGGGTTGCCCTTGACCAGCATGCCGAACGACATCGGCATGGACAGGTCCCAGCCGTTGATGACGTTGCTGCGGCCGGGGATGACGAGGGTCTGGAAGGCCCAGGAATTGCGGTCGTAGAACAGCGAGTCGCCGTTGCCGACGGCGATGATGCCGGGAATGGTCTTGACCGGGTCGACGTGGTAGCTGTGGACGTAGCCGACCTCGCCGACCATCGAGACGTTGTCGAACCAGAAGTGCGGATTGGTGGCGTAGATGGCCGACATCAGGGCCTGGCCGAGGTCGCCGTGGGAGAACTCGGGATCGACGGTGCCGAGCTGCAGCGACTGCACCGGGGTGGCCAGGCCCTTGCGGTAGCTGACCTCGCCGGCGACGTTCACCGGCCCCACCACGCTGGAGAAGCTGCCCATCATCATGTCGATGCCGCTGTACCAGACCTCGTGGTAGGAGTTCGCGGTGACCTCGCCCACGATCTTGGTGGTGAGCAGAGGCTTGTAGGTGAACACGTCGTAGCCGGTGCCGAAGGCGACGGAGGGGTTGGGATCGGTGTAGCGGACGTAGTGCAGGCCGAGGTTGGTACCCGGCGTGATCTGGTACTTGATGCCGATGCCGTACTGGCCGTAATTACTGGGCTTTTGCGCCGCCGTCTCGGGGACGAGGATGTAGGGCGGTGCATCGAACAGCTTGCCGCCGATACCGCCGAGGTCGCACAGGTAGCTGTACTTGCCGAGCAGGCCCGGGCAGCCGTTGAGGTAGAGCGGGTTGACCGCGCCGTAGGAAAAGGCGGCGCCGGGGCCGACGCTGTCGGTGGCCGAGAAGAAGTCGCCCACCGGGAAGATCTCGGTCTTCTTGAATGCCAGCTTGTAGTAGCCCATCAGGGTCCACTGCTGGCCGACGGCGAGGCTGGCCGAAACCTGGTTGCCCGGCAGCAGGATCTGCTTCACTTCCACGCCTGGCGTGAAGGCCTTGGTGGCGTCGGCCGCCGACTGCGAGATCGCCATGCCGGAGAAGAACAGGCCCTCGCCCCAGGCCACCAGCTGCTGGCCCGCGCGCACGTCCAGGGTCATGTTGTCGCCGATCGGCCAGGTGCCGTAGGCGTAGGCGTCGAGCAGGCGCACGCGCTGGCCGTCGTAGTAGCGGGCACCGTCGGTGAAGTGGCTGGGCGGGCCGTACTTGTTGACGGTGTCGGGGGAATCGTTGTCGTTCGGATGGTGGTAGACCTGGTCGTAGAAGCCATCGCCGCTGGCGATCACGCCATAGTTGGCATAGCTGAACTGGGTCTCGAGCAGGCCGCTGACGCGGTTGTTGATCAGGCTGTACTTCTTGAAGTTGCGGTCGCCGTCGTCCTGGTTGACGGTGATGGGCAGGCCGGTGTGGCCGAACGCGGTGCCGTTGAAGAGACCGGCAAGGTTGACCTGCATCGGGTCGATGGGGCCGTTGATCAGGGCCGGCGAAGGGTCGTCCATGCGCATCGCCACGCCGTAGTTCAGGGTCAGCTTGTAGTCGGCGTGCACCCCGCCGAGGTCGAAGGCACCGGCATGCGCGGCCCCCTGCAATCCACACGCGAACAGGACCCACGGCAGGCCACGCCGCAGCACGCCGGCAAACGGGATCGCACGACCCGGCTGAGCCATGAGCACTCCCCTCCTCTCGTAATAGTTTTTACGGCTGGAGGTACGCTACGCCCGCCGCCATGACGCGGCTTAGTCCGAAATGGTTAGCGTTTTTTTCTTAAAACAGTGACGGCGAGAGGCGGGAAAAGGCTGGAGCAACTTCATCTTTACGCGCACACATTACTTTCCCCTCTCCCGCACGGGGGAGAGGGGAAACAGCATGCACCGACTGCGACGACCAGGCCGGGAACGCTTACAGCGCCTCTTTGCCGGTCTGCCCGGTGCGGATGCGGACGGCCTGGTCGAGCGTGTGGACGAAGATCTTGCCGTCGCCGATCTTGCCGGTGTAGGCGGCCTTGACGATCGCCTCCACCGCGGCGTCGACGCGCTCGTCCTCGATGGCGACTTCGATCTTCACCTTGGGCAGGAAGTCGACCACGTACTCGGCCCCGCGATACAGCTCGGTGTGGCCCTTTTGACGGCCGAAGCCCTTGACCTCGGTGACGGTGATGCCTGCGACACCGAGTTCGGACAGGGCTTCGCGGACTTCGTCCAGCTTGAAGGGCTTGATGACGGCGACGATCAGCTTCATGAGACGTGTCCCTTCGGAAGTAGATAGCTGATTCTATCCACGCACGAGGCGTGCCGGCCAGCAAGATGGACAAAAAACTTTGCGCGCCTGCACCAAAAGGGCGCCCACCCGCATGCCGCCTACTTCTCCGGCAGCAGGAAGCCGTAGCGATCGAACACCGCGCGCGCCTCCGGCGAACGCAGGAAGGCAAGGTAGACGGCCGCCAGCGCATTGCCGCGGCCCTGGGCCGTCACGATCGCCGCCTGGTCCAGCCGCGGGTACTGGTCCTGCGGAATGCGGAAGTACTTGCCGCTGCCCGCCGCCGCCGGCGCCAGCACCAGGGACAGCGCGACGATGCCGGCATCGACATTGCCGGTCTGCACGAACTGCGCGGTCTGGGCGATGTTCTCGCCCGTCACCAGCTTCGGCTGCAGCCGCTGCCACAGGCCGGCCCGCTCGAGCGCCGAGCGGGCGGCGCGGCCGTAGGGTGCCACGTCCGGATTGGCGATGGCGAATTTCCGCACCGCGGCACTGTCCAGCACCGCCAGCCCCCGGCTCACGTCCACCGCCGGATTGGTGCTCCACAGCACCAGGTGTCCCACCGCATACAGCGTCAGCGAATCGGGATCGGCCAGGCCGGCCTCGGCCAGCTGCTTGGGGTAGGACAGGTCGGCGGACAGGAACACGTCGAACGGCGCGCCGTTGCGGATCTGGGCGAAGAAGTTCCCCGACGAGCCGGTGACAGCGCGGATCTCGGCACCGGGGTGCTGGCGCTGGAAGGCGGCGTCGAGGTCCTGCAGGCACAGCGCCAGATCGGCGGCGGCCGCCACCGTAATGCGGTCGGCGGCATGCGCGGCGCCGAGCGCCAGCACACCGCAAATTATCGCCAGCAGCCTTCCCATCGGCGCCCCTGTCTTCTTCGATATATTTATCGAAATATATCGTATCCCAGACCCGGCCGGCTGCGGCACGGCATCAGGAAACTCATGGAGCTGTGCAGAGGTTCCCTAGCGCGGCCGCCGCGCCCGCCGCGGCACCTCGCGGATTCCCACGGCCAGGGCCGGCAGGGCGGACTCGAGCACCGCCTGGACCTCCCCCTGCAGCTTGCGGTAGGCGGCCAGCACCGCCTGCCCTTGCGGGGTCAGCTCGGCGCCGCCGCCGCCGCGGCCGCCCTTGCTCGGGCGCACCAGCGGCGGATCGAAGCAGGCGTTCATGGTCTCCACCAGCTGCCAGGCGCGACGGTAGGACATGCCGAGGGCCCTGGCCGCGGCCGAGATCGAACCGCTGTCGGCGATCGCCTGCAGCAGATCGGCCTTGCCCGGCCCCATGGCGATATCGTCGCCGCGCATGATGCGCAGTCGCGCCTGTGCGCACACGCCGGGCTCCGCGGGGTCCTTCATGACGGGCCCGCCTGCCCGGGCCGCGCCGTGCCGGTGTAGCCGGTGACGCGGTTGCGCCCGCCGCGCTTGGCTTCGTAAAGGGCACCGTCCACCTCGTGCACCAGCGCCCACACCGTTTCGTCGGGTTGCGGCATGCGCGAGGCGTAGCCGACCGAGATGGTGACGCCGACCGCACTCTCCTCGACTTTGCGGCGCATGATCTCCGCCACCTCGGCGGCGACCGCCGGCCCGGCGTCGGGCAGCACGGCGACGAACTCGTCGCCGCCGAAGCGTGCCACCAGGTCCTCGTTGCGACGCAGGCAGCCGGTCAGGATCTGGGTGAGCCGCTTGAGCACCTCGTCGCCGGCGAGGTGGCCGTGGCGGTCGTTGTACTGCTTGAAATGATCGGCGTCGATCACCAGCACCGCCACTGGCCGGCCCTGCTCGCTGCAGCGGCTCCACGCCTGGCTCAGGTAGTCGTTGAGCCGGCGCCGGTTGGGGATCTCGGTGAGCCCGTCGAGATGCGCCATCTTGTCGAGCCGGCGGTTGGCCGCCTCCAGCTCGCGGGTGCGCACCCGCACCACGTCCTCCAGCCGCGCGTTCTCGACGGCCAGCCGCCGCGTGCGCAGGCGCGCGGCGAGCTGGCTCAGCAACAACGCCAGCCCCGCCAGCAGCAGCAACTCGAGCGCCCGCACCCAAGGGGTCTCGTACCAGTACGGCCGCACTACGAAACGGAACGGCTCGATCTCGCTGACGCGGCCGAAGCTGTCGCGGGCGCGCGCCTCGAACTGGTACTCGCCCGGCGGCAGGCGACGGTAGGTGTAGGTGCGCGACTCGCTCCAGTCCGGGAAATGATCGTCAAGGCCCTTGACGTGCGCCTGGTAGCGCGCCTGCTGCGGGTTGCGGTAGTCCGGAAGGGCGATGCGGAACCGCAGCGCCAGCCCGTCCTGGGTGAACTGCGGCGGCGAGGCCGGCCGCAGCGGCAGCGCCTCCACTCCGTCCCGGTCATCGAGCCGCTCAGCCGAGCGCAGCGCCAGCTCCGGCCTGACCGCCGGCGGCGCCAGGCCGGCGTCGTAACGCAGCATCTCGCTGTTGGCGCCGAACAACACGGTGTCGCGGCCATCGAAGGTCGCCGTCTCGATCGAGCCGCGCTGCAGGTTCTCGGTGTGCTCGCGGACCCACGGCCCGGCGCCGCGGCGGTGGTAGATGCGGGCATAGCCGTAGGCCCACAGGTCGCCGCCCGGGGCGCTCAGCAGCGCCAGTTCCTCCCCCGGCTGCCGCTGGGGCTCGAGGCCATCGAGGTCGGTGTGCTCGAAGCGCCCGCCGGACCAGCGATAGATGCCGCTGGCCGACGTAGCCAGGATCGAGCCGTCGTCCAGCGCCGATACCGTGGCCGACAACGGATTGCCGTATTCGATGCCATCGGACTTGCCGAAGCCGCGCAGCTCGGCGATATGCGAAAAATCGTCGGCCAGACGCAGGCGGTGCACGCCGCCGCGGTCGGACCCCACCAGCAGCTCGCGCGGCCCCAGCTCCGCCAGCGACTTCACGCGCGAAGTCTCGATGCCGTCGGCGTCGAACTTGAGTCGCCAGTCGCCTCCTTCGCGATGCAACACGGCCAGCCCGCTCTCGGTGCCGACGTAGATCAGGTCCGGATCGAAGCGCGAACGGTGCAGCAGCAGGGGCGCCGAGCGGGTGCCGACCAGCCGGCTGGCGTGACCGGCGCGGATCAGCTTGATCGAATAGGACTCGGCCAGCAGCGCATCGCGCTCGTCCAGCGGCAGCAGGTCCCAGGCCTCGAAGTCGGTCCAGTCGAGGCGCCGGAAGGCCGGTGCGGCACCGTTCGATTCGACCGCCTCGTAGACGCCCGCATCGGTCAGCGCCAGCCAGCGCCCGCCCCAGTGCGCGATGCCGTGCAAGACGCCGTTGAGGCCGCTCTCGCGGCCGATCGCGCTCCACGAATTGGGCCAGTCGACGTGGAACACTGCCAGGTTGCTGAGCGTGAGCAGGCCGCCGTCGGCGGCCTGCACCACGCCATCGAGGGCACTGCTGTCGACCCGGAAACTGGTCACGCGATGCGTGGCCGCGTCGAGCAGGTGCAATTGGCCGTCCTCGCCCGCCAGGGCGACGGTGCCGTCGGCCAGCTCGCGCCCCACACTCATGAAGGACGACGGCGGGAAGCCCGCCGGCATCGGGAAGTCGGCGACACGGCCGTCGTGGAACTCGCGCCAGCGGCCATCCCTGGCCAGCGTCAGCAATCCGCCGTCCGGCAGATGCAGGAGCTGGTAGACCACGTCGCTCAGCGCCTCGCTGCCCGACACCAGCTGCCAGTCGGCGCCGCGCAGGCTCTTCAAGCCTTCGCCGCGGAACTGCACCACGATCTCGCCACGGTAGTCCACCAGCGCGCCGAACTGCCCCGGGTTGTGCCACAGCCGGAACGTCTGCGACTCCGGCGCGTACTGGAACAGGAAGAACTGCGCCATGAAGAACACGCCGCGCGGCGTGACCAGTACGTTCCACACGTCGGCGAAGGATTCGCCGTGGAGCTGGCCGCGGTACAGCGCGGTCAGGTCGTGAAACACCTCGGCCCCGCTGGGGTCGCGCTGGATGTAGCCGAACAGGTTGTAGCCGCCGACGTAGACGCGGTCATGCCCGTCGTAGGCCAGCGAGCGGGCCACGTCGCCGTTGGGCAGGGCCAGCAGCTTCCAGCGCACGCCATCGAAGATGAGCACGCCGTCGTTGCTGGCGACGTAGACCACCGCGGCATTGTCCTCCGCGACATCGAAATGCTGCGGGTAGACCTGGATGTCGGGAACGAAACGTGCGATCGGCGGGCTGCCCACCGGGACGGCGGCCCCGGCATCCGCCGCGGCCAACAGCAGCGACAGGGTCAAAGCGGCGCAGCACAGCCCGGCACGGCAGCCAGTGCCCCCGGTGCGGCTGTTCTCTGCGGCAAGGCCCCGCCTGACGGCAAGCATCGGTTCCCTTCAGTTTATTCTGGCCGCCTCAATAACCGTGACAACGCTGTTACAGCCTAGCTTCCGCGGCCAAAAGGAGGCAAGCGGCGGGCGGAGGGTCGCAGCCTGCTGACAAGCCCGGTAACGGCCGCGCGCGGGCGTTTCTTGACGGGGTTGGTCATTTTTTACCACAACGGCCGCGCCGCGCCGGTTCCGGCCGCTTCGCCCGGGCCATTTAGTAAACTACGCCGCGCCCGGCCTCCCCGCGCGGCCGCGAGCCCGGAAATGCCTCACACACACCTTTTTTGCCCATGACCACCGAAACCAGGGAATTCCAAGCCGAAACCCGCCAGGTGCTGCGCCTGGTGATCCACTCGCTTTACTCGCACAAGGAAATCTTCCTGCGCGAGCTGATCTCCAACGCCTCCGACGCCTGCGAAAAGCTGCGCTTCGAAGCCCTGGCCAGGCCGGAGCTGCTCGGCAGCGACATCCTGCAGGTCGAGCTGATCCCGGACGCTGGCGCCGGCACGCTCACCGTGAAGGACAACGGCATCGGCATGAGCCGCGAGGAGGTGATCGACAACCTCGGCACCATCGCCCGCTCCGGCACGCGCAAGTTCCTGGAGGCGCTGAGCGGTGACCAGGCCCGCGACAGCCAGCTGATCGGCCAGTTCGGCGTGGGCTTCTATTCCGCCTTCATCGTCGCCGAGCGCGTGACGGTGCTCACCAAGCGCACCGACGGCGAGGGTGTGCGCTGGGACTCCGACGGCGAGGGCGCCTACGAGCTGCAGCCGCATCACAAGGCTGACCGCGGCACCGAGGTGATCCTGCACCTGCGCGCGGAGGACAAGGAGTTCCTGCAGCCGGAGCGGCTGCGTCACCTGGTGCGCCGGTACTCGGACCACCTGAGCCTGCCGGTGGTGCTGCGCCACGACGGCAAGGAAGAGACGCTCAACCAGGCGAAGGCGTTCTGGACCCGCCCGAAGAGCGAGCTGGGCGACGAGGACTACCAGGCGTTCTACAAGCACCTGTCGCACGACTGGGACGATGCCCGGGCCTGGGCCCACCACAAGGTGGAGGGCACGCTCGAGTACATCTCGCTGCTATACCTGCCCAAGCGCGCGCCGTTCGACCTGTTCGACCGCGAGCACCAGCACGGCGTGCAGCTTTACGTGAAACGCGTGTTCATCATGGACAAGTCGGCCGAGTTGCTGCCGCCCTGGTTGCGCTTCATGCGCGGCCTGGTGGACAGCGCCGACCTGCCGCTCAATGTCTCCCGCGAGCTGCTGCAGAACAACCGCACGGTGGAGAAGATCAAAGCGGCGCTGGTCAAGCGTTCGCTCGATCTGCTGGAGGATCTCGCCACCAGCAAGCCGGACGAGTACAAGGAGTTCTGGAGCACCTTCGGCCAGGTGCTGAAGGAGGGCGCGATCGACGCCGACGCGCCACAGGAGCGCATCGCGGCGCTGCTGCGTTTTCATTCCACCGCGACCGAAGGCGAGGCCACCCTCTCGCTGGCCGACTATATCGGCCGCATGAAACCGGAGCAGAAGGCGATCTACCACCTCACCGCCGATTCGCTGTCGGCCGCGCACAGCAGCCCGCAGCTCGAAGGCTTCCGCGCCAAGGGCTACGAGGTGCTGCTGCTGACCGACCGCATCGACGAATGGCTGACCAGCCACCTGCGCGAGTTCCAGGGCCGCAAGCTCGAAAGTGTGGCGCGCGCCGCCGCCGACGTGGAGTCGGTGATCGAGACCCCGGAGCGGGCCGCGGCCGAATCGGTGTACAAGGACACGCTGGCGCGACTGCAGAAGGCACTGGCCGGCAGGATCGCCTCGGCCAAGCTTTCGGCCCGCCTCACCGAGTCGCCGGCCTGCCTGGTTGCCGGCGAGCACGGCATTTCGCTGCGCATGGCGCGGATCCTGAAGCAGGCCGGCCAGCCCGACCCGTTCGCCACCCTGCCGATCCTCGAACTGAACCCCGGCCATCCACTGGTGGCCCGGCTCAAGGACGCCGACGACGATGCCTCCTTCGCCGAGCTCGGCCAGCTGCTTTACGACCAGGCGGTGCTGGCGGACGGCGGCCAGCTCGAGGACCCGGCCGCATTCGTCAAGCAGATCAACCGGCTGCTGCTGGAAGGACTAAGCGCCAAGCCCAGGATCCTGCTGGGCTGATCGCCGGCGAAAGACGCCGGCCGGCCGGCTCAACCGCCGGCGACGGAGTTGCCGAACAGCGTCTTGTGCCGCTCCATCGCGGCGCGGCGATGCTGCGTCGCGGCCCGGGCGTCGAGTATCGACAGCGACAACGACAGCGCCATGGCGGCGACCGCCACTGCGGCCATCGGCACCACCATGGCCTCGCCCTGCAGCAGGTTGCCCGGCGCGCAGACCGCATCGGCCGCAATGTGGGCGGCCACCGTCGCGGTGTGGTAGACGCCGCACACCGCCGCCGCGATCAGCAGGGCGGCGGCCAGCTTGGTGAGGGGCTTGCGACCGGTGCGGGAGTTCTGCACCGCAAACCCGCCCAACAGCGAGGCCGCGGAGGCCGCCATGGCGACGAACACCGAGGTCGAGAACAATTCCGAGTCATAGGCGATCTGCGGCGACATGCGCAGGGCGAACATGCCGGCATAGTGGAGAACGCACAGGCACACACCGATGGCCGCGCCTCCGGCAGCGACCGCAGCGCCGTCGAGTTGACGCATCTGGATGATGTACAGGCCGAGCAGCGCCGCGGCCACCGCCGCGCCCCAGGACAAGGCGTTCAAGGCTGGATCGAAGGTGGGCTGCGCCGGCGAGCGCGAGGCGACGATCCAGATCAGATGCGAGGCCCAGATACCGGTACCACCGGCCAGGGCATTGATCCATAGCCAGAGACGCCGGCGCTGGCGGCCGAACACCACGCTGCGCGCGCTCAGGTCGAGGGCGCCGTAGGCCGCAGCCACCATGACCCAGTATGACACCGACATCAGTGTCAGATCGTAACTTCCGCTCATGTCCCGCCCTTGGCTTCCATGCCGATGCTCGTATTTTTCCTCACAGCGTCCTTGCTCACCTGTTCCGGCCGGCACGGCAGGCGGGTACCGTGCACGCACACCGGGATTTCCGGTAAAACACCTGCGAAAAAGAGTAAACCCGGCGCCAGCGGGCTGGCTCCCGCCGCAGGGTGAGTGGTAGGTTTAGCTTGCCCAGCGGCGGACCCGGCGAAAACCGGCCGGATGCGAGCCAGGCGCCCTAATGCTGCTGCAGCAGAGCCACCACCAGTTCGATCACGATCAGGATCACGATCGCCAGCTCCATCAGCTCGCCGCGCAGGCCGGAGGCCTCGTCGTAGAGAGCGGTATAGGTGTCGCGGATGATGGCCAGCTTGCGGTCCACCGCGGCGCCGAGCTTGGGTACGCGGAACAGTTCGAGCGCCGCCGAGTAGATGCGCGCCAGGTAGACGTCCTCCGTCACCTGCAGCGCGTTGTCGACCTTCTCCGTCAGCTCCGTCACCTCCGCCACCAGGGTGTACAGCCGCCGCGCCAAATCGCCGAAACGCCGCGGCGCGAACAGGGAGCGCGCGCGGCGGGTCTGCTCCACCATGTCGTACATGCGCGGCAACTCGTCGTCGAGCAGCTCGTCGTAGTAGCGCTGCTCCAGCAGCTGGGCGTTGGCCACCTCGTTCACGTCGGCCACGTCGGAATCGCCACGCGGCTCGACGATGAAGGCACGGTCCCAGGTCAGTGCGACCAGGTCGTCCTCGTAGTAGGAGAACCGCTGCCGCAGCAGCTCGCGCCGCGCGCCCTCCGACAATGGCCGCTTCTCGCCGGACAGCAACGGCGCCAGGTCGATGCGCCGTTCCAGCTCCGCCGCCTTGAGCGGCTCGCTCCATTCCTGGACCAGCGCCAGCAGGTAATCCTCCTGCAGGGTGCAGGCGCCGCGACGCTCCAGCGCCGGCACCAGCGGCTCGAGCACGCGCCGCAACAGCTCGTCCCACATCTGCGCGCCGATCGACGTCGCGGCGGCGTTGCATAGCTGCGTGTAGGCGTCCCAGTCGAGGTTCGCCACCGGGATGCGCAGGGCCAGCGCCACCACGCCGAAGTCGTATAGCCGCGCCGTGGCCGCCGCGACCAGTTCGGTATGGTCAATGTGCAGTTCCACGCTGTCCAGGAACAACCGCACCGGCGGCACGTCGAAGGCGACAGCCTTGGCTGGCGTCGCACTGAGGCGGCTACGGCTGCTGGCGCCGCCCTGCCGCTGCGCCCACAAGCGTTCCACCTGCGTCAGGTCGATGGAGTAGGCCACGTCGAACAAGCGCAGAGCGACGATGGCACCGGCCCTGACCTGCAAGGCCGGCAGTACCTCCGGCGCTGCCGCCGCGGGACGGGAACGGTCGTCGTCGTTCATGCGGCCAATCCGGCCAGGGCGACGCAGAAAACAACCAGCAGCACCGGCGGCATGCGCCAGCGCTCGAGCAGCAACAGGCCGGCCACCGCGATCGCCGCATCGCGGCCGCCATGGACCGCCGAGGTCCACACCGGGTCGTAAAGGGCCGCGCCGAGCACCCCGACCACCGCGGCGTTGACGCCGGCCAGCGCCGCAGCAGCGCCGCGCACGGCGACCAGGCGGCCCCACAGGGAGACACCGGCCACCGCCAGCAGCAGGCCGGGCAGGAAGATGAACAACAATGCCAGCGCCGACCACAACGGGCGCGCCTCGGGCGCGGCGCTCGCCGCGCCAAGATAGGCCGCCACGGCGAACACCGGACCGGGCAGCGCCTGCGCGGCGCCGTAGCCGGCCAGGAAGGCGTTGTCGCTCAGCCAGCCCGGCACCAGCGCGTCACGCAACAGCGGCAGCACCACGTGCCCGCCGCCGAACACCAGCGCGCCCGACCGGTAGAAGATGTCCGCCAGGGCCAGGGGACCATGCGGCGTCCGCGCCGCCAGCAGCGGCAGGCCGAACAACAGGAGCGCGAACAGAGCCAGCGCGAACCAGGCGGTGCGATGTCCCACCTCGTCGCTCAGGCGGATCGCCGGCAGTTCCACCGTCCTGCACCACACCAGGCCGGCCAGCGCACCGGCGACCAGGGCAGCGAGCTGCAGGTGCGCGCCGCCGCCGGCCAGCAGCAGCGCCGCCGCCGCCATCGCGATGGCGCTGCGCGGCCGGTCCGGGCACAGGCGCCGCGCCATGCTCCACACTGCCTGCGCCACCACCGCCACCGCGGTGAGCTTGAGCCCGTGCATCAGCGCCTGCACCACGGGTCCCGGCGACTGCGGCGCGAACACCGCCAGGGCGAACATCAGCAGCGCGGAAGGCAGGGTGAAGCCGATCCAGGCCGCCAGCGCGCCGGCCCAGCCGGCCCGGTGCAGGCCGATGAGAAAGCCGGTCTGGCTGCTGGCCGGCCCCGGCAGAAGCTGGCACAACGCCACCAAGCCGGCGTACTGCTCCGCATCGAGCCAGCGCCGCTGCTTGACGTAGGCCTGCTCGTAGTAGCCCAGGTGCGCGATGGGGCCGCCGAAGGACGACAATCCCAGCCTGAGCGAAGCGGCCAGGACCTCCCAGGCCGATCCCCTGGTCCGGGCGGGGGTCTCCACCGAGAGTCCGGAATTCATCGATGCTGGACGTATGCACGGTGCAGGCACATCAGCACAGTGTAGTGCATGGCCGGCGTCACGGCTGTCCGAACGTGAACTGCGCCACAGTAGCTTGTCATGAATAGTTGTTATGGTGAGGACAAAAGCTGCAACACTTTGATAGCAGCCATTATTCCACTTTCATTTCCAACCATTCCAGGAAACTCGAATTGTCACGCAAGCGCCCAACCCGCCTGGCGCCGGTTGTCCTCGGCTGCCTTTTGCTCGTACTCGCCGGCTGCTCCAGCGGTGGTTCCAGCTCATCCTCCGGCTCCCCGTCCGGTGCAGTTTCGTCCAGTTCTTCCTCCGGAAGCTCAGGCTCGTCTTCGAGCGGCTCGTCGGGATCAGTCAACCCAGGTTCCTCCAGCGGTAGCTCGTCCAGCAGTTCGAGCTCCTCGGGTGGCTCCGGCTCATCGTCCTCAGGAAGCATTGCGAGCGGCCCCTACTACATAGCCTATACCGCAGCGGCCCATCCCGGGGTCAGCGATGGTGTCTCCGGCTTGTACGTGGTTCCTTCGAACGCACTGCGTAACACTCCCGTGGCGGTCACCACGACCGACGCCACGGTCTATGCCGTAGCCGAACAGCCGATTGTCGACGCATCCGGCAACGTCACAGGGACCCTGCCCTATGGACTCATTTATGCAACCTCGGGGGCACCATCCGGCGATCACCTTTACGCGCTGTCGCTGGATGCATCAAGAGCGGTTGCTCCGGTCCAGATGAGCAGCGCCACTTTTTCCGGTTCGACGGGGATTTGCAGCACGCAGACCCTTCAAACGGACGCCAGGCAGGCGAGCAGCCAAGTGTTGATCTACACGACCCCAGGTCCCGACGGAAAGTGCTCCACTGCGGACGACGTCGTCCAACTGGTGCATTACACCGATTCCGCCACCACGCCCCCTTCGATCCTCGCACTTGACGAGGTAGCCGCAGCAAACCAGCTGCAGAGTATCGCGAACACCGATGGCACGCTCGGCGGCATCGTCGCCCTCGACGCCAGAAACAACCTGCTGTTCTATGGTGACATCAGCTTCTCGGCGCCAAAAACGCTGTTGACCTCCGTTGCGACTACGCTGCTACAAGATGCGGAAAGCGGTTTCGAGTTCATCGCCGTGACCTTCACCTCGGGCAAGACCTCGCTATACCGTCTGGACAGCCACGGCACCCTCTCGGGCGACCTTTACAACTTCCAGGGCACCGCCTCCTACATAAGTGGAGTGTCCAATGGCGGAAATCTGTATTTCACCGAATTTTCATCCCTGGGCATCTCCAGTGGTACCGGCCAACCGGCCGGCTACAGCTTCAACCTGATCATGACCCGCCTGGACGGGACGACGACGGCCCAAGTGATCGCCAATACCAGCACGACTCAAGTCAACGGCAACGCCACGCCCGACATATCCGTTGCGGGCTTCATCGGCTCCAAAGCCGTCGTTGTCTTCGATGCTGCTGCCAATGATGCCGAGTCGGCGATTTACACGTACGACACTTCCGTCAACGGCGCTGCACTGCAAATGATATTTTCCGCGCCGGAAAGCCTCTTCGAAAACAGCGTGGCGATTGTCGGCAACCATATCTTCGCGTGCACAGCTGGCACTCCCGGCAACGCGCTGGCCTTGGTCACCACCACCACCGTGTTGAACGTCGACGGCAGCGTTGCCAAACAATTCGCCAACACCGCCCTCATCGGTCAAGCCTACCGATTGTCGGGAACCGCAGCACCTCTGGTGGTTCAGACCACGCCTTCCGCCTTCTTTCTTGCCGAGGGGATCGCGCAGACTAATGGCACTGATGCCGGAGCGACGCTGGAAGCACTGTCACCGGATACTCTCGGTACCACGCCTATCGTCGATGGCGCAACTGGCCAGCCTTACGTGCTTGCCAACGGCCAGAACAATGTCTACACCTTCACATATGGCATGCCGGTCAACGCCGCCACCATTTACGTCTCTTCCGGCACGGCCGCAGGGAGCAGCCAGACCGATGCCGCCGCGTTCGACGCAGTGAACAACGTGTTTTACAGGCTCACCAATACGCCGGATACGGACGAAACAGGCATCTACTACTAGTAAGAGCGTTGAGGTTGGCGCCTCACGCCCCCTGCGCCCGGTAATCCGCCAGCAGCACTGCCAGCGCGGCCGACACCATGCGCGACTCCGCGCCATCGGCGCGGCTGGTGAGGATGACGGGAACACGCGCGCCCAGCACGATGCCGGCGACATGGGCACCGCCGAGGTACTCGAGTTCCTTCACCAGCATGTTGCCGGCTTCCAGGTCGGGTACCACCAGGATGTCGGCCTTGCCGGCGACCGGCGAAACCAGGTGCTTGACCGCCGCGGCGTGGGTGCTCACCGCGGTGTCGAAGGCCAGGGGGCCGTCGAGCACGCCGCCGCGGATCTGGCCGCGGTCGGCCATCTTGCACAGGGCGGCGGCATCGAGGGTGGAGGGGATGTTGGTCTGCACCGTCTCCACCGCGGACAGGATCGCCACCCGTGGCTGCTCGATGCCGAGCGCAAGGGCGAAGTCGATCGCGTTCTGCACGATCACCGCCTTGTCGTCCAGCGTCGGGGCGATGTTGACCGCCGCGTCCGTCACCAGCAGGGGGCGCTCGCAGCTCGGCACGTCCATCACGAACACGTGGCTGACGCGCCGCTCGCCGCGCAGACCGCTGCCCTGCCGCACCAGCGCGTGCAGCAGGATGTCGCTGTGGAGGCTGCCTTTCATCAGGGCGGCAGCCTCGCCCGAAGCGCACAGACTGACGGCGGCCGCGGCTGAGGCGGCCTCGTCCTCGGCATCGACCAGGCGCAGGCCGGACAGCTCGCGCCCCTGTGCCGCCGCCAGTGCGCCGATCTGCCCGCGCGGCCCGACCAGGATCGGCTCGATCAGGCCGGCGTCGGCGGAAGCCAGCGCGCCGGCCAGGGACTCCTCGCTGCAGGGATGGCATACCGCCACTTTCAGCCGCGGCAGCGAACGGCAGCGCTCGAGCAGGCGGTCGAAGTAGGGCTGGCCGACGGCGCGCAGGTTGCGCGGCGCCGAAGCGCCGCCGCTACGCGAAATGGATTCGACGGGATTCATGCGAACAGTATGCCCGCAACAGCGGGCGTGCGGCCTTGACCTGTATCAAGGTCGCAGCCGCACCCGGAATGACGCGGGACTTCAGGCGGCCTGCGCCGCCGCCACCGCATCCGCCAGTGACATCTCGCCGCGCGCCGCCTCGGGCGCCGGCTTCATGCCGGCTGGCACGAAGACGCCCTGCACCTGCCTGAGATACTCGTCCTTCTTCGCGCGCGGGTTGTAGAACTGCTTGTACCAGGTGCGCGCCTTGCGGAAAGCGCCGTCGCTAGGCATGTACATGCCGTTGATGCAGGGGCGCTTGTTCGCCCACACCTCGAAGTCCTGCGAGAACGCGGCGAGCGCCCCGGCCTGGTACATGCGCGCGGTGGCGGAGTCCTGCTCGGTCGCCTTCCTGCCGCCGCTCGGCGCCTTTACCATCAGGCCGTGCCAGGCCTGGACCACGCCATCGTCCACCGGCGTGTGCATGATGAGGATGATCGAATCGTGAGTGCCGGTCATGCGCGACAGCAGCACGCCCGGGCCGTGGTAGACCGTATCCGTGATCAGGATCGGGCTCCTGCCGTCCGGGGCGACCAGGGTGCGGTGCGGGCCGCCCTGGCGCTGGATCGCCAGGTGACCGCGGAACTCGTTCTCGAAGAACTCCACGATGGAGCCGTGCACAGGCTTCAGATGGGTCATGTCGGCGATGTTGTCGACGATCTCCTGCTGGTGGCACTTGAGCTGGCCGAGATGGTCCCAACTGTGCCGCACCCAGCCCTCGTCGTCCCACTCCGGCAGGCCGGGCGCATCCCATTCCGGCTCGCCGCCTTCCGGGTCGTGCCAGACGTACACCGCGCCGAGACGCTCCACCACCGGCCAGGAACGCACGCAGGCGGTCTTGGGAATCGGCAGGTTGGAGTACGGGATCTCGTTGCACTGGCCGTCCGCCCCGAAGCGCCAGCCGTGATACGGGCAACGGATGGAATCGCCCTCGACCGGCCCGTCCTGCACCACGTAGGACGTGGTGTTGCGCGCCAGGTGCGTGCCCATATGCGGGCAATAGGCGTCGAGCAGCACCAGCTTGCCGCTCTTGCCGCGGTAGAGCGCGAACTCCTGCCCGAGGAAGTGCAGCGGCAGCGGCTTGTCCTTGACCTCGGCAGCATCCGCCACCATGAACCAGCCGCGCGGGTAGGTGAATTCTCCGAGCCCGTAATCTTTGGTGCCAGCCATACTGGTCTCCTGCAGCGGCTATCGAACTTTGACGGTGGCATTCTTGGGGCAAAGCCGCGGGCTTACATCGTCCACTCGGGTGAACCTAGTAAAGATCGGTAAAAAGCCGCCCGCTCGGACACCCCAGCGACAGGGTTCAGCCGCCGTTCAGATCGCTGGACGATGATGGTGGAGTGTAGGTTTTCGGAGCACTGCCATGGACTTGGTGAAAGCATCCGTTCTGACCCTGTGCTGCGTATTGCTCGTAGGGTGCGTGGTTGCGCCCTATGACGCGCCCTATCCGTACTACCAGCCGTACGGCTATGCGTACCCGGCGCCGGTGGCGGTGTATCCAACCGTCGGCTTCGGTTATTACGGACACTACGGGTACGGCTATCGGCATTGGCGCTGAACACGCTCCAACTTGGTAATCACCGGGACAGTTTCACAAGATACCGACCGCAATGAAAAGGACGCGCATCGAAAAACTGAAGACCGCGATCCTGTGGGTGGCCCTCGCCCTCGCCTTGCCCCTGGCCGCCGGAGCCCAGGGCTACTATGGCCGGCACGGCGGCTATTACGGCGGCCATGGTTACGGCCCCTCGCCGCGCTACTACGGCGACGGCTGGTATCACGGGCACTGGTACCATGGCTGGTACGGCGCGCAGCCCGGCTGGTGGTGGGTGATCGGGGGTACCTGGTATCTGTACCCCACGGCGGTGTATCCCTATCCCGATCCGGCGGCGGCACCCTTGATGTCGCTGCCGGCGCCGGCAGCCGGCCCCGCCCCGCAGCAGTATTGGTACTGGTGCTCCGACCCGGCCGGCTACTATCCGCAGGTGGGCCAGTGCCGTCTGCCCTGGCAGCCGGTGGCCGCGGGCGCGCCGGCGGACGCGGCACCGCAGGCGCAGGCAGGTCAGCCGGCGGCTCCCGAGGCACCGCCCCCGCCCCCGCCCCCGCCC
>JARLJS010000239.1 GCA_031291075.1 Nevskia sp.
CCGAAGCCGCCCACGCCGCCGAACAGGGTGGAGAAGAAGTCGGAGTAGCCGCCGTTGCCGAAGCCGGCACCGGCACCGGCGGCGGGGGCGCCGGCGCGGGCGCCGCGGCCGAAGCCAGCGTGGCCGAAGTCGGCGCCGCCCATGTTGAAGTTCCAGCCCGGCGGCGGCGTGAAGCGCTCGCCCGCGCGCCAGTTGGCGCCGAGCTGGTCGTAGGCCTGGCGCTTCTTGGCATCGCTCAGCACCTCGTTGGCCTCGTTGACCTCCTTGAAGCGGTCCTCGGCCCCCTTGGCCTTGTTCTTGTCGGGGTGGTACTGGCGCGCCAGCTTGCGGTAGGCGCGCTTGATCTCGTCCGCGTCAGCGGTCCGCGACACTCCGAGAATCTTGTAATAGTCCTTGTATTCCACTTAGGCGGTTTTCCAAAAGCAGGTCAAAAAGAAACGGGGCGCCCTGGGCGCCCCGCTACTTTACCAACTACCGGCCTCAGGCTGATTTGATCCGGCTCAATTCACCGTGATCTTGCGGGGCTGGATCTTGGGCCGCTTGGGAATGACGATCTCCAGTACGCCGTTGCTGCCCTTGGCGGTGACGGACTCGCCGTCCACCGTGTCCGGCAGGCTGAAGCTGCGCTGGAAGCGGCCGCTGTAGCGCTCGCTCCGGCGGGCCTGCACGCCTTCGGCGGCGGCGGCCTTCTCGCGCGTGCCGCTCAGGGTGAGCACGCCTTTCTCCAGCGTCAGCTCGATCGTCTTCGGGTCCACCCCGGGGACGTCCGCGCGCAGCACGAAGCGGTCGCCGTACTCCTCGATGTCCACCGCCGGCGCCCACTCGGCGGCGGCGCCGTTGGCGGCCACGGTCCTGCCGCCGAAGAAGCGGTTGACCTCGTTCAGCAGATCCCGGTGCGCGGACCAGGGCTCATAGCGCAGCAAAGTAGTCATGATCTGACACCTCCAAAATTTCGATGGTCACGGGGCTCATCGCCCTACGTGGAAGGAAATTTGGGATGGTGCGCCGCGGTTCAAGAGGGGGCGGTCGCGGCTGACTTGATCTTCATGCGCCCCAGCAGGATCTGCAGCGACTTGCGCACTTCCTCGCCCGGCGCCGCCCGGCCGATGCCGCGCAGCACAATGCGGTCGCGGATCAGCCCCGCCACCGTGGTGATGTCCAGCTCCACCGGGAACAGCGCCAGCGAGGCGATCTTCAGCAGCAGCCGGCCGACGAAGCCGACCTGGTCCGGCGCGCTGACGGTGATCTCCAGGCTGCGGTCTTCCGCCACCGCCACCGCGAAGTCGCTGAGCTGCGGCGGCTCCAGCGTGCCGGCGTCGAAGCGGCGCTTCACCAGCGCGGCGTAGTCGATGCCGTCCGGCCTGGCCTGCGCGCCGCGGAAGTTGAGCGCGATGCGCGCATTCCAGCCGCTCTGCGCGTTCTGCACCGCCGTGCCGGACACGATCGACACGCCCAGCTCCGACAGCCCGGAGAACAGCGATGCGATCCAGTAGGGATTGGAACTACGTCCTTGCAGGTGCAGCTCGTACAGTCCGGTGGGCATCCGTGCGACCGCGGCTTCCATGGTGTGCTCCTGGTGAGGTGAGGATGCCGGATAGGGGCGCAAGCTCCAGGCCATTGTTCCGGCCACACCGCGGCGGACGCCTGTCGCCGGAGCGGACCGGAACTACCTTTGGTCGGGCTCCCCGGCCTCGGCACGCCGCCGTTCCCGCCCAGGGTGGCTTTCGATTACGCTGCCGGCGTCATGCCGTGAACTCCGCGCCTCATTTCGGACCGGCGTGCCCGCTTTCGGAACAGCCACGGGTGACTGCTGATGCGCCTGACAGGTGTCCTTGCCCTCATCCTGGTGGTGGCCTTGCTGGAGGATCGGGTCATCACCGCGTTCCATCATTCCCCGGCGGCGACCTGGATCGCATATGGCGCCGGAGCCCTTATCGTCCTGCTGGCGGTCGCTTACCTGAGGCTGAGGGAGCGGCGGCAGCGTCTGCGTGAGAAGGAACGGGATGCCGGCGGGGTGTAGGCGGGGGTGGTATAAAGCCTCCGTCATGGGTCGCCAAGGAGATGGCGATGAGCCTGGTCAACCGCCTCAACAAGGTGCTTTGGAAGCCGCTGGTGCGGGCCAGCTACTGGGCCACCCGCACACCGGCGCGCCACCGCTGGTTCGGCCGTCCGCTGGAGCGCACGCTGGGCGGACTCACCACCTCGCTCAAGGCGGCGCAGACACAGCCGGACGCCGGCACCGTGGCGCGCGAATGGCAGCGCATGATGCCCTCGCCCAAGAAGGTGCCGATCGTGGAAGAGACGGCGGACACGGTGGTGGCGGAGATCCACGAAGTGTGCCCCTACCGCGGCACCGGCAACGTGCGCGGCTGTCACCGCATGATGGAGTACGACCGCAAGATGCTCGAGAAGATCGGCGGCGAGCTGGTGGTGCTGCGTTCGCAGGCCGAGCCGGGCGTGAGCGTGTGCAAGGTGGCGCTGCGGCGCAAGGGCGCCGACCTGTCGGATCTGACGCCGGCGCATGTCAGGGTGGGGTGAACAGCACGTGTGATAGCATTTTCGACATGGCGACCACGATCTCCCCCACTCCCAAGCAGCAGGCCCGTGCGCTCATCGACGAGCTGCCCGATAGCGTGAGCTGGGCGGAGCTGGCCTATCGGCTGGAAGTGCGTGCGGACATCGAGGAAGGCCTGGCCGACGTGAAGGCCGGGCGGGCGGTCACCACGGAGGAGTTGCGGCGCGAGTTCGGCCTGCCCGAGTGAGCCGCGCATGACCGTCGTCTACTGGTCGCACGAGGCCAGGGCCCGGCTCCGCGAAAGATGAATATCAAAAAGCCATCATTTCTAACACAGCGAATTATCAGTGGAGCGATGCTGGCGCTATGGACGCTGACTGTCTCTAATTACTATTTCTTCAAATTGATCGGTGGGAGATACGACAAGGACGCCATGGTTATCAGTTTCGTTATGGGCGGCCTATATATGGTGCTTTTTGGACCGACCGTGAATGAAATAGAAGAGTACAGGGAGAGCCAACGCCGTAAGAAACAGCAGCAACCGTAGGATGGGCAAAGGCCGAAGGCCGTGCCCACGCGGATGCGCCGTTTCACAAATGCACCAAGCCCAGCTGGATCACTCGCACTTCAGTCGCGACGTGCGCATATTCCGCGACCGCCGCGTGGGCACGCTACGCTTTGTCCACCCTACGAGCGCCGCGGTCGTCGCGTTCGACTTTTCGCGGCAACGCGATAGGGCGGTGGAGCGGGTTCCTGCACGTTCTCCGCCGATCGCTTCGCCGGCGTTACGCACCGCAGCCCCGGCAGGCCGGCGAAGTCGGCGGGATTGAGCGTCAGCAGCGCATAGCCATGCTCGATCGCCTGCGCGGCGATCCACAGGTCGTTGTAGCGGGGGCGCGGCGAACGGCCGGATTGCTTGACCGCGGCGGCGAGCACGCCGAAGGCGGCGGCGGTGTGCTTGGACACGCCCAGCGCGGGGCGTGTTTCGACCTGGCGCAGGTAGGCGGCACGCACGGCGCGCTCGGCCGGATCGGCACAGGCTTCGACGCCGAAACGCAGCTCGCCGAGCGAAATCACCGAGGTGAACACCGGCGCGTCGCCGGCGGCGGCGACGATCGCCTCGCGGTTCACCTGGCCGCTGGCGAGTCCCAGCCAGATGCAGCTGTCGAAGATCATCCCCACGGGTCGCGCACGGATTCATCGAAGCCGCCCCTGCCGTCCTTGAGCCAGGCGGCGCCCTGCTTGTGAGTGAGCATGGGCTGCAGGCCGGCCAGGGCCTGCGCCGCCGTCATGGTCGGCTCGGGCGGCACGATCCGCGCGATCGTGGTGCGGTTGCGCTGGACGGCGACGGTTTCGCCGCGGCTGGCAACCCGGTCCAGGATCTCGCGGGTATTGCGGGCCAGGTCGGTGGCGCTGATCGTCTGCATGGCAATCTGCATATATTACGTATCGATACGTACTATACATCAGCACCGTAGTGCTCGGTACGCAGCACCCTGCAGGTGCTTGCCTGAGCACTGCATGAATGTAAGTATAACTTGACTAATACGTAAGCGTAGACTACGTTTGGCGGGATTGCTCAAGCCACACGTAAGGATCGGCATGGACTCTTATTGGCGGAACCCTGGGGAATACGACAGCCGGATGCGGCACCCGTCGCTGCAGGAGCACGGCGCCCACGCGCTCGGGCAGGTTCCACGCGAAACATTAGCCGATGCAAACCTGATCGATAACCAAACCACAAAGCAAAACGAAACCAGAGCGCCAACCGGATCGCCAGGCAAAGGCGAACCTGGAGGCAAAGCAAACGGGGGACATACTCAGACTCTCAGACTCTCAGACATGCAGACGTCAGACTCCCAGACTCTCAGGCTCCCAGACTTTGAGAATCAACCCCCTTGTGGATCGCCTGGCGGCGACCCACCCCTGTGTTTGGCGAAAAATCGGGAAGGATCGATTGCGGATACCGCAGTGCCTGGGGGAGAGCGAGCAGGCTCGCGAAGGGAAAGCGATCCACCCTCGGGAAACCGTGCGCGGTCGGAATCGGTTTTGCGTCCGGCAAGGCTGCGCGGGAGATCGCGCCTGATCCGACGTCGGCGTGCGCGCCGGGCGATGCGGCCGGAGTTGCGTGTCGTGAACGGGTGCTGCGATATCGCCGTGAAGGGAGCCAAAACCGCCGCGGCACCGCAGGCGAAAAAGAGAGCCTCAGGTGCCCTGCGAAATCCCCGCTGCGCTCAGCACTTCCTCCACGCTGGTGAGCCCCTCGGCGATCTTGCGGCAGCCGGCGATGCGCAGCGTGGTCATGCCGTCGCGGATGGCGTGGTCGCGCAGGACGCTGCCGTCGGTCTGGTCGTGGATGAGGGGCTTGAGGGTGGGCGACAGCAGCATGATCTCGTAGATGCCGACGCGGCCGAGGTAGCCGGTCTCGCGGCATTCCAGGCAGCCGCCGGGCTCGTAGGCGATGGATGGGCGCGCCAGCGGAGCGCCGCCGGTGATGTCGCGCCAGCGCTCCTCGCCCAGCTCCACCGGCTGCTTGCAGTGCGGGCACAGGCGCCGCACCAGGCGCTGCGCCACCACGCCGAGCAGCACCGCCTTGATCAGGTAACCGGGCACGCCCAGGTCGAGCAGTCGGGTGATGGCGGAGGGGGCGTCGTTGGTGTGCAGGGTGGACAGCACCAGGTGGCCGGTGAGCGCGGCCTGCACCGCCACCTGGGCGGTCTCCAGGTCGCGGATTTCGCCGACCATGATGATGTCCGGGTCCTGCCGCATGAGGGCGCGGATGCCCTCGGCGAAGTGCAGGTCGATCTGGGGGTTGACCTGCATCTGGTTGAAGGACGGGTCGACCATCTCGATCGGGTCCTCGATGGTGCAGACGTTGACCTGCGGCGTCGCCAGCTTCCTGAGCGAGGAGTACAGCGTGGTGGTCTTGCCGGAGCCGGTGGGGCCGGTGACCAGCACGATGCCGTTCGGCTGTTCGATCATGCCCTGCCAGGCGATCGTTTCCTCGGGCGAGAAGCCCAGCTGGCCGAAGTCGCGCAGCAGCACCTCGGGGTCGAAGATGCGCAGCACCAGCTTCTCGCCGAAGGCGGTGGGCAGGGCGGCGCCGCGCAGCTCGACCTCCTTGCCCTCGGGCGAGCGGGTCTTGATGCGGCCGTCCTGCGGCTTGCGCTTCTCCGCCACGTCCATGCGGGCGAGGATCTTGATGCGGCTGGTCACCGCCGCCATCACCGGCGCCGGGATCTGGTAGACCTCGTGCAGCACGCCGTCGATGCGGAAGCGCACCTTGCCGTGCTCGCGGCGTGGCTCCAGGTGGATGTCGCTGGCGCGCGAGTCGAAGGCGTACTGCAGCAGCCAGTCGACGATGTTGATGACGTGCTGGTCGTTGGCGTCCAGCTTGCCGGCGCGGCCCAGTTCCATCAGCTGCTCCAGCGTGCTGGTGCTGCCGAAGGCGGCGAACTTGCTGCGCTCCTCGTTGCTCGCCTTGACCGACTTGGCCAGCGCGTAGAACTCCACCAGGTAGCGGTCGATGTCCACCGGGTTGGCCAGCACGCGCTTCACCCGCAGGCGCAACACGTTGGAGAGGTCGTGCTCCCACTCGCGCAGCCAGGGCTCGGAGGTGGCGATGGTGACCTCGTCCGCCGCCACCTTCACCGGCAGGATCTTCAGCCGCGCGGCGTAGGCATAGGGCACCACGGTGGTGACGCGGCCGACGTCGATGGAGAGCGGGTCGATGCGCAGGTAGGGCAGGCCGGTGTGGTTGGCCAGCCAGTGCACCAGCGCTTCCAGGGTGAGGCGCTTGCCGGGCTGTTTCTGGTTGTCCCACTCGCACTCGGCCAGGCGCTGCAGCGGATGGCGGTACTCGCGCATCTCGTGCATGCGGGCGCGCAGGCCGCGCGCCTCTTCCGCCAGGATCATCTTGTCGGCGACGAGATCATCCAGCAACTCGGCGAGGTCGAGCGCGTGGTCGCGGCGCTTTTCCAGTTTGGGTGGCGGAACGGCCTGATTCATCTCGACAAATTACCATCAATTCTGGCGTGGTACGGCTCCCCCGGCCGGCGAACGGTTCACACCGGGGGTTCGGAAGGGTAAACTTGGCCAAACTAAACGCACGTTCAATCGCGCCGGACGATATTCCGGATTACCGGTGGTTGCGGGGTGGTTGACCGGCAGGAGGAGAACCCCAGTGAGCAAGGAAAGGACTTTCGACTACGTGATTGCCGGCGGCGGCTCGGCCGGTTGCGTGCTGGCCAACCGGCTCAGCGCCAGCGGCAAGTGGCAGGTGCTGCTGCTGGAGGCGGGCCCGCCGGACAGCAACCCGCTGATCCACATGCCGGGCGGCATCATCCCGGTGATCCGCAGCGACAAGCTCAACTGGAAGTTCTGGACCTCGCCGCAGAAGAACTGCGGCGGCCGCCCCATGTACTGGCCGCGCGGCCGCACCCTGGGCGGCAGCTCCTCCATCAACGCCATGTGCTACATCCGCGGCCACGCCTGGGACTACGACCACTGGGCCAGCCTCGGCAACGACGGCTGGTCCTACCAGGACGTGCTGCCGTACTTCCGCCGCATGGAGAACTTTGAGCCCATCGACCAGCTGCCCGGCGCGGAGGCGTACCACGGCCGCGGCGGTCCGCTCAACGTGGCCGCGCCCACCTACCTCAACCCGCTGATGACTTCCTTCGTGGAGGCGGCGCAGCAGGCCGGCCACCGCGTCAACGGCGACTTCAACGGCGCCGGGCAGGAAGGCGTGGGCGTGTACCAGGTGATGCAGGTCGACGGCCGCCGCTGCAGCAATGCGCGCGCCTATCTCACCCCGGCGCACAAGCGGCCCAACCTCAAGATCGTCACCCGCGCGCAGGTGGCCAAGGTGCTGTTCGAAGGCAAGCGCGCGGTCGGCCTGCGCTACGTCGAGGGCGGGCGCTACCAGGAAGTGCGCGCGCGGCGCGAGGTGATCCTCAGCGCCGGCGCCATCGGCTCGCCGCACCTGCTGCTGCTGTCCGGCGTGGGGCCGCGCGAGCACCTGCAGCAGCACGGCGTGGAACTGGTGCACGACCTGCCCGGCGTGGGCGGCAACCTGCAGGATCATCTCGACATCCACGTCACCTGGCTGGACAAGAGCCGGCAGTCGGTGAGCCTGCACCCCACCTCCTGGTGGCGCGCCCTGCGCGGCCTGCTGCAATACCTGTTCACCCACCGCGGCGAGTTCACCAGCAACGCGGCGCAGGCCGGCGGCTTCCTCAAGAGCGATCCCGCGCAGCCGCGGCCGGACCTGCAGTGGCACCTGGTGCCCTTCATCTACGCCAACCACGCGCTGGACCTGACGCCGCTGTTCAAGCACTACGCCTACACGCTGATGACCTGTTTCCTGCGGCCGGAGAGCCGCGGCACGCTGCGGCTGGCCAGCGCCGACCCGCTGGCGCCGCCGCTGATCGACGCCAACTACCTCGCCACCGAGCGCGACCTGGACGCGCTGGTGCAGGGCCTGAAGGAGGCGCGGCGGGTGATGAGCCAGCCGGCGCTGGCACGCCACGGCGTGTGCGAGTTCGAGCCGGGCGAGGGGGTGCAGACCGACGAGCAGCTGCGCGATTTCATCCGCCGCCGCGCCGAGACGGTCTACCACCCGGTGGGCACCTGCAAGATGGGCCGCGACGCCGCGGCGGTGGTCGACCCGCGCCTGCGCGTGCACGGCCTGCAGGGCCTGCGCGTGGTGGACGCCTCCATCATGCCCACCCTGGTGGGCGGCAACACCAACGCCCCCGCTACCATGATCGCCGAGAAGGCGGCCGACCTGATCCTGCAGGATGCGGCGCTCGCCATCGACGTGCCAAACTATGCGGCAGCGTCGGCGCCCGCCGACGCCATGGCGGAGAAATGAACAACAATGCGGTGCTTGGGGATCCTCCCGCGGCTGGTCGCGGGGCTGCTGTGGTGCGCGCTCGCCGGTTGTAGCGGCATGCCCCTGTGGGGCGGACAGCCGATCGCGGTGCAGGAGGTGCGGCGCCTGGCCGTCTGCAACAGCGACGGCCCCCAGGCCAAGGTCACCCTGTTCGCCCACCGCGACGCCGTGCTCGCCTGGCAGCAGGCGCGCGGCGTGGACCTGGCCGGCGAGGACCCGCTGCCCTCGGCCGGCGCCTACGTGCTGGCGGAGATGGGCGTGCGCACCTCGGCCGGCTTCGGCCTCGCCATCAGCCGCCAGGCCAGCGTGAGCGGCGGCGGCGAGGTCACCCTCAACGCCACCCTGTTCAGCCCGGACTCCGCCCAGGCCGCCGCGCCCTCCGCCACCAGCCCCTGCGTGCTGGTGGCGCTGCCGGACGGCGTCTACCACGGCGCCGAGCTGCGCGATCCCGCCGGCAGCCTGCTGGCCAGGGTGGAAGCGCCGGTACAATAGGCGCACCCCGGGCTCCTGGCAGGCCCGGTCCCTCACGAACGCCGGAGTACCATGGTGGTGAAGAGCAAGTGGTGGTGGCTGGCGGCGGCCTGGCTTGCGCTGGCCGCGCAGGCGGCGCCCGCGCCGGACAACCTGCCGGGCCCGGTGGCGGCGGTGCAGGCCTTCCACGCCGCGCTCAAGGCGGGCGACTCCGCCGCGGCTCTCAAGCTGCTGGCGGCGGACGTCACCATCTACGAGCAGGGCTTTGTCGACGCCGGCCGCGACGCCTATGGCGGGCCGCATCTCGCCTCCGACACCGCCTTCGCCCAGGGCACCGACTACCAGGTGCAGGATCGCCGCCTGATCTGGCTGGGGGATAGCGCCGCCTGCGTGCTCTCCACCACCCACATCCGCGGCCGTTTCCAGGGCCAGCCGATCGACCTGCTCGGCACCGAGACCGCCCTGCTGCGCCAGGCCGGCGGCAACTGGACCATCGAGCACCTGCACTGGTCGGCCCATCCGGGCGAGACGCCCACTGAGCCTGCCGCCACCCCGCCCGCTGCCGGAGACAAACACTGATGCTGCGCTTCCTGCCTGCCCCCGTGCTCGGCACGCTGATGGCCCTGCTGCTGATCGTCAACACCCTGTTCTGGATGGTGCCGGTCTACATCACCACCCTGATCAAGCTGGTCAGCCCCAAGGGCAGGCCACGCGACACCGTGTCGCGCTGGGTGGCCTGGGGCGCGCAGAACTGGGCCGCCGTCAACATCTGGCTGAGCGACCACCTGATGGTCACCCAGTGGGACGTGCGCGGGGTGGAGAAGCTCAGCCGCAACGGCCAGTACCTGGTCTGCTCCAACCACCAGAGCTGGAACGACATCTTCGTGCTGATGAAATCCTTCAACGGCCACGCGCCGTTCTTCAAGTTCTTCATCAAGCAGGAGCTGATCTGGGTGCCGGTGCTGGGCCTGGCCTGGTGGGGCCTGGACTACCCCTTCATGAAGCGCTACTCCGCCGCCAAGCTGGAGCGGCACCCGGAGTTGCGCGGCAAGGACCTGGAGACCACGCGCAAGGCCTGCGAGCACTACCGCAACGTGCCGGTGACCATCCTCAACTTCCTGGAAGGCACCCGCTTCACCCGCGTCAAGCACGACCGCCAGCAGTCGCCCTACCGCTTCCTGCTCAAGCCCAAGGCCGGCGGCATGGCCCTGAGCCTGTCCGCGCTGGGCGAGAAGATCAACTCCCTGCTCGACGTCACCATCGTCTACCCGGAAGGCGCCAAGGGCTTCTGGGATTTCCTCGCCGGCCGCGTGCGCCGCGTGGTGGTGGAGGTGCGCAGCCTCACCATCCCGCACGAGCTGTACACCGGCAGCTACGAGGACGACGACGCCTTCCGCAAGCGCTTCCAGGACTGGATCGCCCAGCTGTGGGCGGAGAAGGACCGGCGCATCGGCCAGCTGCTGGCGGAGGCCGGCACGGCGTAAACACCGGACGTCCCCGGTCTGGATGCATGCCTGTGGTTTCCCTCTCCCGCTTGCGGCAGAGGGCAAAGCAGCGTGTAGACGTGATGGGAGTGACATGATCAAGCTGCTCCTGCTGCTGTTCAAGGGCGCCAAGCTCGGCAAGGTGGCGCTGAGCGCCGGCACCATGCTGCTGTCGGTGGCGGCATACTCGCTGGTGTTCGGCTGGCGCTACGCCGTGGGCTTCGTGCTGCTGATCTTCTTCCACGAGATGGGGCACTACCTCGCGGCCCGGCAGCGCGGCCTCAATGTCGGCGCGCCCGCCTTCATCCCCTTCGTCGGTGCCTGGATCCAGCTCAAGGACCTGCCCCACGATGCAGAAACCGAGGCTTACGTCGGCATCGCCGGCCCCATCGCCGGCACGGTGGCTTCGCTCGCCTGCTACGTCGGTGGGCGCTATATCGGCAGCGACCTGCTGGTGGCGCTGTCCTACTCCGGCTTCATGATCAACCTGTTCAACCTCATCCCGGTCTCGCCCCTCGACGGCGGCCGCATCACCGCCGTGATCTCCCCGCGCGTGTGGCTGTTCGGCGCGCCGCTGCTGGTGGGCCTGTTCATCCTGCACCCGAGCCCGCTGTTCCTGGTCATCGCCCTGCTGGCCTGGCCGCAGCTCCGTGCCGCCTTCACCGGCAGCTACAAGCAGGACAACCCGGCCTACTACGACGTGCCGGTGCAGTCGCGCGTCATCTATGGCGTGTACTACCTGGGACTGGTCGCCTTCCTCGGCGCGATGAGCTATTCGCTGCACGAGGGATTGGCGCGGACGTACGGGCACTAGGGAAGCTCTGCTCACGCTCGATGATTGGGACGGACGTTATGATTCGATCGACAAGAGCAAGGATGTTGCGCCTTTGGGCCTTGGTTGCGGTGCCTGCATTGTTCGCGTCCTATGTTTTTGCGTCCTATCAAGTCGAAGGTCCCCGGTACGTATTTCTACATTTCGCGGGCGAGCGCGAAAGAGCCTTCTTCCTTGTATACGGCCTTCTACTTGTCAGCGGCACTGGCTGCATATCTCTTTCCGCATCTAATACCGCTGCGCTTCGAACTTTTTTTGGAGCTGGCTATTTAGCGGGTATGGGCGTATTCCTTCTCTTCATCGCCCTCTACGTGGGTTGTACGCAAGGGGATTGCATTTAAGCGCACGTAGGGTGGGCAGGCTTCATCTGCCCACGCGGAGCGCCGCCGCCCTAATGCGCGTTCTGCAACCCGCCCGCCTGGCCATCCCAGGGAGGAAAATGCCAGGGAGGCCCGGGCGATCGCCACTGTGAGCGGCGGCTGAACATCATCCACAACTCGAGCGTGGCGTCCATCAGCGTGGTGGTGTTGCCGAGCAACTGGAACCAGGGATCGTTCATGCCCTGGTACGAGGCGCCCGGCCAGGTGTGGCCGCCGTCGCCGACGGTGTAGACGCGCACCTCGGTGCCGTTGCCGCAGGGGCTGTAGATGGACAGCGTCACGCTGGTGGGGTCCGATTCCTGTGTCGGGAACGGGTGTTGGACCGCGTACGGGACGCAGTTGTTGGTGCCGAGCCAGAACTGTGTGGCCTGCGCGGCCGACAGGCTTTGCTGCGTCGACTGGCTGTTGGATTGGCCGGCGTAGGGCACGATGGGATCGGCGGTGCCCAGCATCAGCGCCATCGGCACCGTGCGCGATGGCGCGCAGCTCTGCGCCAGCGGCGCGCGCAAGGTGGCGGCGACGACGCCGACCGCGGCGATGCGGCCGGCCAGCTCGCAGGCCAGCCGTTCCGTCATGAAGCCGCCGTTGGAGTAACCGGCGGCATAGACCCGCCGCGGATCGACGCCGTAGTCCTCCACCGCCAGGTCGATCAGGGCCGAGACGAAGCCGACGTCGTCCGGCTCGTTCACCTCCGGCCCGGTCGGCGCCGGGTTGTCATGCCACTGGTGGGCGTTCAAGGCTTCCGGCAACAGCACCAGCACGCCGAAGTAGGCGGCCAGGCGCCCGGCCCGCGTCACGTTGGCCATGATCTCCGGCGTGGTGCCCAGCGGATGCAGCAGGATCACCAGCGGGACGCCGGGCTGCAGGTAGTCGGGCTGGATCACCACGTAGCGACGCTGCAGCTGCTGGAACGTCAGCGGCACGCTGTAGCCGATGGTCCCCGGGGTGGGGATCAGCGGATTGCTCGGGGGGTTGTCCGGTGGATTGCCCGGGGGACTATTCTGGGCCTGCGCCGACGACGCGGCGGACCAAAGCACGGCCAGCAGCAGTGCCGCTGCGAAACCTCGCAGTGCTGATCGCGCCACGCTGCCCTGCCCTTGAGCGACTGCTCGTCACTTCGATGTCAATCTAGTGATCTGATTCGATGCCGTCGCCGGACGCCGCGCGATGCACTCATGGCATGCGCGTGGCGTATGTTCCGCCCTGAGCACCGATCGTGGGTTTCGTGTATCCGCTTCCCTGAGCTTTATATATAGCGCGTTCCCGCGCGGCGGAGGTGACCGGATCTTTGCGCCGGCTATGGTGCAAATCTACTACTGCGGGCGCGAACCCGCCGGTCTGCGCCGACGGTCAGTTTCTTTATTGCGCCGAACAATGCTAGCTTCAAGGCGAGCACAGGGCGTGCCGCTGGAGCAGCCGGTCGCCAGGACTGCAACAAATGAATCAACATCCGGCGGCGAATGGGCAGGAAGCCGCGTCAAAAAATTAAGGACCTCCCTGGCACCATTGCGGGAGTAACTTGATGAATATGCGGAAGTTGGCGCGGCCGCGGCCGTCGCGGCTGGTGCTTGCGGCGTTGCTCGCCGCGGCCTTGTTTTCCCCGGCCCGGGCGGAGCACGCCGAGGTCTGGAGCGATTGGATCACGTCGCTGAAAAGCCAGGGTTACGTGGTGACGCAGGGCGCGTCGGTCCAGCACAGCTGCGACGCGCTGGTGGCGGTGTTCAAGACCTGCTTCGGCAACAACCCGGCGGGACTCTACGCCGACATCGAGCTGCCGATCGACAACGAATACGTGGATCCCTGCTACAACGCCGCGCACGACTGCAGCGGCAGCACCCCCAACCTGTTCACCAGCACCGCGGTCCTGCCCGACGGCAGCCAGGCCAGCGTCAATCCGTTCTACCGGCTGGGCGAGTCGGATGCCCTGGTCCTCGTCATCAAGCTGCCGCCGAAGGCTGCGTATTTCGGCACCCAGAGCTACGTGTATTCGCGGGCGCGCAGCCTGTATTCGCAGAAATGCAGGCCCGCGCCCAGTTACCAGGCGCCCAATCCCTGCCGCATGCAGACCCGCGCCAGCGTCGGCGCGGCGGTCAACGACGTGGTGATCGCCAACCAGTTCCACCCAAGGCACGGGCGGGGTGGCACCATCGCGGTGGTCACCACGCCCAACCAGGCCCTGTTCGCCGCGCTGGGCGAGGCCTTCGCAGGCGTCGGCGGCGACCGCGACCGGCTGTTCGCGGAGCCGCTCGGCGCCACCATCGGCGCGGGCGCGCAGGCGGCCGGCGTGGTCACCGGACTGGGCGCCGGCAGCGACGAGCTCAACACCCTGGTGCGCTATACGCTGCCGCAGGATGCGGCCGCCGCGACCCGCTGGCAGAACGCGGTGGGCGACAATATCCAGGTGTTCCGCGTGCGCCGGCCGGGCCTGCCGGCGGCGCCTTACAACGTCACGCTGGCGGCCAAGAGCTATGCCACCGACGAGAGCGTCTACAAGGATGCCTTGAACGAACTGGCCAACAGCCTGCAGGGCTGGCTGGCAACCGTCAACGGCGCCAACGTATCGCGCGGGCTGGTCACGGTGTCGGCGACCTACTCGGCGACGGGCGAGCCGCAAGCGGGTTACATCGGCACGGTCTGCCTCAACGCGGAAACCGACTGCCTGAGGGACACCCAGGACACCGACGCCTACCGCTTCGGCTACATCCTCAAGCTGCAGAACACGGCGCTGTTCATCGGCGTGGAAAGCGCCTACACCGGCAACGCGACCTATACCACCGTGGGCATGTTCCGCGGCGATGTGTTCGAGGGCGTGGCCTCGCTGGCGCAGACCAACCCTGCCGTCACCGGCTTCGACAGCGGCACGCTCGGCGGCTCGGCGGCGGACCTCATCGCCAGCCTGGTGGCCGCGGGATCGATCCCGCCGCCTTCGCCCGCGCTGGCCAAGGCGCTGCCCAATCTCTACGTGGCGATCGTCACGCGCGCCTGCGCCACGCCGGATGCGCCGTCCGCTCCCTTCTTCTGCGCCAAGGGTTATACCGTCAACATCGACAGCACGCTGGTCCCGCTCGCCGTGCCGGTGCTGGTCGGCCAGCGCGCCTACATGCTGCCGGGCGACACCCGCGGCGCGAACCCGCATTTCCTCGCCACGCCCATCCTGCTCAATTGAGGGGAAGGGAGCGGGCCAGCGTTACCATACGGGTGACCCGTTCGCATGCGCAGGCCCCATGGAAAGCCCGACCCGACCCGTCACCATCATCGGCAGCTATCTCTCGCCTTATGTGCGCAAGGTGCTGGCCGTGCTGCACCTCAAGGGCATTCCCTACCGCATCGATCCCATCGTGCCCTTCCTCGGCGACGACCGTTTTTCCGCGATCAGCCCGCTGCGGCGCGTCCCGGTGCTGATCGACGACGCAGTGACGCTGGCCGATTCCACCGTGATCTGCGAATACCTGGACGAGCGCTACGCGCAGCCGGCGGTGCTGCCGCAGGGCGCGGCGGCACGGGCGCAAGCGCGCTGGCTGGAGGAATACGCCGACACGCGCATGGGGGAAGTGTTCATCTGGCAACTCTTCAATCAGGTGGCGATCGGGCCTCATGTGTGGGGACGCAAGACCGACGAGGAAGTGGTGAAGAAGGCGGTGGAAGTGGAGATTCCGCAGGTGCTGGACTATCTCGAGCCGCAGCTTCCGGCGGAAGGGTTCCTGTTCGGGCAGGTTTCGGTGGCGGACCTCGCCATCGCCGTGTTCTTCCGCAACGCCGCCTTCGCGCGCTATCGCGTGGATGCCGCCCGCTGGCCGCGGACCGCCGGTTTCGTCGGGCGTGTGCTGGACCTGCCCTGCCTGGCTCAACTCCGGCCCTGCGAGGACCGGATGCTGCGCACGCCGCTGCCGCAGCAGCGCGCGGTGCTGGCGGAAATGGGAGCGCCGCTGACCGAGGAGAGCTACGGCACGGACCGGCCGCGGCCGGGGTTGATGAAGCTCTGAAGCGTGTCCCGACGGCGGGACCGGGTGGTCGGCAGCGCGTAGGATGGGCAGGGTTCATCTGCCCACGCGCCGTAGCATGACCCGGTGGCGCTCGCCAAACCCCGGATTCCGCTTCACTCCATCCGGGCTACCTCACCGCTCCGTATCCGCGCCTGGCAATCCGGACCCTGCTGATCTCCACTTGAGCTCAGTTGCCGAACGCGTGGAACAAGGTACCGATCTTCTCCATCAGGCTGTAGGCGAGCAGCACCACGATGCCATAGCAGCCCACGAAGCAGAAGATGCGCAACTCCAGCGTGTACTCCTCCAGCGGCGTGCCGATCAGCCAGGCGAAGCGGCCCACGCTGTTGCCGAGGCCCAGGTCCCTCTTGAAGGTTTCGACGTCGTCGAAGAAGTAGCGGGCCAGCGGGAGCAGGGCCGGCAGGCAGATCACGGCTGCGACAATGAGGAGCTTGGGGTGAGCGACGAGGTGGAGCATTGCACGACTCGTTATTGGACATTACCTGCGAAGCGCTGCTGCTCTGCAAGGCTTACCAGAATTTCCACCACGGCTTCTGCGCCTTGACTGCCTGTCTCCAACGTTCATCCGTTTCCCACTCCAGTCCCACCGGGCCTTGTGGCAGCAGGTGATCGCAGTAGTCCGATTGGTTCCCCAGTCGACGGATGATCCACTGGTCGTGCCCGCCGTAGCGGATCGCGTTTACGCAGCAGACTTCGGCCGCTGAGCAGGCATGTTCGATTTCCTCCGGCGTCCTGGGCTGACGGATGAAATAGGTATCGGAATTGTCGCCTTCCAGGGGAGCCAGCAGCTCAGGGGCCTCACCTTCAGGCAACGTGCAAGCCATGCAATCGCCCGTGGTATAGAAGTCTCCAGGAACGTTTTTGTGAAAGCGCTTCATCGTCGAGCCTCATGTTGGTGATGCCCGGGTGCCGGTGACGTGAAGATACTATGCCCGTGCGGCGGACGGCGGGGTTCGTTAAAAAAACGTAGCCCGGATGCAGCGCGGCGGAATCCGGGAGGCGCCTCCAATGACACCTGGCATCTGCCATCCGTGGCGAGACAGCTGATTGGAATCCAACCCCCAGCCCGGCCATCCCTGGCCGGTCGTTCGCCGGGGCGAATGTCCACTGGACATTCGCTTGATCCCGCCTCACCCCGGATTCCACTCCGTTCCATCCGGGCTACTCCTCCTCCGCAAACCGCCGCGCCGCCGTGCCCAGATCCTCCAGCAACTGCGGCAGATCGTCGGTGGCGGCGGCGGCGTGTTCGCGCCAATCCCTCCCGGCCTCGATCAGCCCTTCCGGCTTCTTCAGCCAGCGCGCGGTGCGGCGCTGGGCGAGGTCGATGCCGCGCGGATTGGCGTAGGAGCGCAGCAGGCGGTGCATGCGCCAGCTGGAGGGAGCGCCACGGCCGGCCAGGACGAAGCCCTCGCGCTCGGCGCAAACCGCGGTGGCGGCGGCGCGGGCGAACTCGGCCAGGCTTTGCGGGTGGTAGCGCTGCCAGTCGCGCGCCAGGCAGTGGTCGTAGACCACGTCCAGCACGATGCCGGCGTAGCGCCGCGCGCCGGGGCCGAAGCGGGTGCGGGCGGCGGCCACCAGCGGGTGGGCGTCGGTCACCACGTCCACCCGCCGGTGCAGGCGGATGGAGCGTTCCAGCTCGCGCGGAAAATGGCCGTCCAGCCGACCGTGCACCATGTCGCCCAGCACGGCGCCGGCCAGGGGCAGGCCGGCCTGCTCGGTGAGCCAGAGGTGGGCGAGGTAGTTCATCGGAAACGGGGGGTAATCGAAGCGCGGGCGGGCATGGGGTATGTTCAACGGGACGGCCGGCCCCTATATAGCACGCGGGCATGTCACACCGGCGCCGGCCATCTCGTCTTAGGGGTGGAAACGGAGGATCTATGCGCAGTTCGTCACACACGATGCAAGCCTCGGTGCTCGGCATGCTGCTGCTCGCCAACGGGGCGTTCATGGTGGCGGCACCGGAGGCCTGGTATCACGCGGTGCCGACGGTGCCCGACACCGGGCCGTTCAACCCGCACTTCGTGCGCGACATCGGCTGCGCCTTCGCCACCGCCGCGCTGGGCCTGCTGTGGTTCGCCCGCGATGCCGCGGCGCGGCCGGCGGCGCTGGCGGCCTCCGTCTTCCTCGGCCTGCACGCCCTGACCCACGTCTGGGACCTGCTGGCCGGGCGCGAGAGCGTGGAGCACTTCGCCGTCGACGGCGTGCTGGTGATCCTGCCCGCGCTATGGGCCGGCTGGCTTGCCCGGCCGCTGCGATCCACCATCTGAAGGAGCGGTACGATGTTCGACACCCTGCTGAAGAAACTGATCCGGCCACGCCTCGCCGCCTTCGAGCGCGCGTACGATTACGACATGAGCTATGCCCACGACATGCTCGACGCCAGCCCGGCGGCCGTGCTCAAGTTCAACCGCCTGATGGCCATGGCCAGGCACCGCGAGGAAGTGCCGCTGGACGCCTGGTACGCCGCCAAGCTGGCCGCCACCATGGCGGAGGACTGCGGCCCCTGCACCCAGCTCGTCGCCACCATGGCGGAGCGCGAGGGCGTGGCGCCGCAGGTGTTGCGCGGCATCCTCCAGCGCGATCCCGCCGCGCTGCCGGCGGACGCCGCGCTGGGCCTGCGTTACGCCCGGGCGGTGCTGGCGCACGACCTGCAGGCGCAGGAGCTGCAGCGCGAGGTGGTGCACCGCTGGGGCCGCAAGGCGCTGCTGTCGCTGGCTTTCGCCGTGACCACGTCGCGCATGTTCCCCACGCTCAAGTACGCGCTCGGCCACGGCCACGCCTGCGTGCGGGTGCGCGTGGGCGGGGTGGAGATGCCGGTGCAGGCGGCGGCATGAGGGGGCGGCGATGAGCGCGGCATCGCAGCCGGACGCCGCCGCCGCGTTCGAGCCGCTGCGCGGCCAGCTCACCGGGCTGGCCTACCGCATGCTCGGCTCGCGCGCGGAGGCGGAGGACGTAGTGCAGGAAGCCTACCTGCGCTGGCACGAGGCCGACCGCGCCGCCGTGCGCGAGCCGCGCGCCTACCTCAGCCGCACCGTCACCCGCCTGTGCCTGGACCAGCTCAAGTCGGCGCGCGCCCGGCGCGACGAGTACGTCGGCCCCTGGCTGCCGGAGCCGGTGCTGGAGCATGCCGGCTGGTCCGCGCCGGGCAGCGGCGAATATGCCGACGACCTGTCGGTGGCGCTGCTGCTCACGCTGGAGCGGCTGTCGCCGCTGGAGCGCGCCGCCTTCCTGCTGCACGACGTGTTCGACCTCGACTTCGAGCAGGTGGGCGAGGCGCTCGGCCGCGAAGCCGCCGCCTGCCGCCAGCTCGCCGCCCGTGCCCGCAGTCACGTGCGACAGGAGAAGCCGCGCTTCCGTCCCTCGCCGGAGGAGGAGGCGCGCGTGTTCGCCGCCTTCACCGCCGCGCTGGCGCAGGGCGACATCGCAGGCCTGGTGCAGACCCTGGCCCAGGATGCGGTGTTCATCGCCGACGGCGGCGGCAAGGTCGCCGCCGCGGGCAAGCCGCTGCTGGGGCCGGACCGCATCGCCAAGTTCCTCGCCGGCATCGTGCGCAAGCACCTGCTGCCGGTCGGCTACGAATACCGCATGCTGCGCGTCAACGACCTGCCCGGCCTGCTCATCACCCACGGCGGAAGGCCGATCCAGACCATCGCGGTGGAAGTGCGCGACGGCATGGTCGCGGCGGTGTACACGGTGCGCAATCCGGACAAGTTGAGGCACGTGCAGTAGCGGGGGGGACGTGTCCGGCGTGTAGGCTGGATGAAGCGCGGAGACTCCGGGCGGTCCCTGCTCGCGGCGTACCAAGCAACGTTGGGCTTCATGAATAGCATCTACGACACTATCCTGTGGCTCAAATCTGAGAGTACGGGCAGACAGTTTCTTGTCGTTCTCTTTTCCGCCGACACGGACATGGCAACGGCAGGCTGGGTTGCATTTACGAGCCTGGAAAAGCACGAGATTGTCGTTACTGAGCTGACAGCGGAGGAATACCGCGCAACAGCCAATGGCTCATCTGGCTACTTGCAAGCTGAGAAGCGCATAAATGCTGCTCTTGGCAGAACAGATTTGAAGTGCCCGTGGATTGTCCGTGCAGAGGATGCCGGTCCTGGCGGGAAGGGCTTGTCGTTTCAAGAGTTCAGGAAGGTCTACCGCCCGCCCATCATCTACTATCGGGACATCTTCCAATCAGACGCAGTAGACGCAGTAGCACAAGAAGTATCTCGTGTCTCACTCCGTCAGTTTGAGCAGGCCGGCGGCAAGCTGGTCGTCGTGCAGTGAGCCCAACCATTACTTCCAGCTGACGTCCCGGCCGCCGCTGAAACGCGGCGAGGTGCCGTCCTCCCACCATGACCACTATCGCCTTCTACTACTCCATCGGCAGCCGCTACTCCTACCTGGCGTCGAGCCAGCTGGCGCGGCTGGAGCAGGACTTCGGCTGCCGCGTCGACTGGCGTCCGATCAACGGCTCGGCCCTGCGGGCGCGCAGCGTCTACAACCCGTTCGAGCAGGCGCGTGCCACCGGTCAGTACGACTGGTCCTATCGCGAGCGCGACGCTACACGCTGGGCGGCGCTGTACGGGATTCCCTTCCTGGAACCCCGCGGCCGCGTGCAGTTCGATCCGCAGCAGCTCGCCCTGGCGGCGGTGGCGGCGAAGCGGCTGGGCGTGGTGGAGGCCATGAGCCACGCGCTGTTCGGCGCGATGTTCGCGGAAGCCGCCGTCACGGCAATCGACCGGGCGGAGTGCATCCGCCGCGCGCAAGCCTGCTCGATTGCCGCCGCGCGCTTCGAACAGGAGCTCGACGATCCGGCCACCGCGCAGGAGCTGGCGGACATCACCGGCGAGGCGGACCGCCTGGGCGTGTTCGGCGTGCCCACCTTCGTGGTGGACGGCGAGCTGTTCTGGGGCAACGATCGCCTGGTGCTGCTGCGGCAGCATCTCGCGGCGCGCGGGTAAAGCCGCGCTTCTTCCCCAACGGTTACCGCGTGCAGCTCGGCGGCGCGACGGTCGCCCCGACCGCGCGGGGCCTAAGTCGCCTTCTTCAGGAAGCTC
Organism: Nevskia sp.; assembly: GCA_031291075.1. Lineage (GTDB taxonomy): Bacteria > Pseudomonadota > Gammaproteobacteria > Nevskiales > Nevskiaceae > Nevskia. The sequence goes on from JARLJS010000239.1 coordinate 20,634, forward strand.
TGTTTCAGCATGAAATTGCCGGCCTCGGTCCGGCAGTCGACCGCGTGATCGCCGGAAGCGAGGCGGATGTTCTTGATCTTGGTGCCCTGCTTGAGCGTGATGGAGGAGCCTTTGACCTTGAGGTCCTTGATCAGGATCACGGCATCGCCCTCCTGCAGCACGTTGCCGTTGGCGTCCACGATCGCCTCGGCGGCTTCGCCGGCTTCGGCTTCGGCCTTGGCCGCCACCGGCCATTCGTAGGCGCAGTCGGCGCAGATGTACTGCTCGCCGTCCTGGTAGGTGTTTTCCATCTTGCATACGGGGCAGGGCGGGGGTACGGCGGTCATGGTTGGCCTGGTCTCATCGGGAGTTGGTGGAGCGTTATTGTACCGCCCGCTGCCGGGTGCCCTTGCAAGGAATGCCTTGCCGTCAGATCCCGTCCAGCATCCACTTGAGCCGCCGCGCCGGATCGTCGAACTTCACCTTCTGCTCGTCGAACGCCTCCGGATCGAACTTGCCGCGCCGGCCTTTCGCGCCCGCCGCCCATCGATGCAGGCTGGCGTGTTCGGGGTACCCGGGGTCGGCCAGAATGGCGAGCAGGTCCTGGTACCCGTATGGCCCGCCGCAATCGTCGGGCGGTCCCGAGCGCTCACCGGCGACGCATCGCGGATACTTCTTTCCCGCCGCCGGCGGCAGCACCTCCTCAAGCTGGATGGCGTGATACCAATCGTCGCCGAAGTCGTACCAATAGATGGCGCGCGGTTTCTTCGGGGAGAGATAGTCCGCCACGCGATGCTGCCATCCCGGCAGCGACTCGGGTTCTTCCATGCCGGCCTTGTCCATGGGGATGCCGAAGCATTGAACCACCCGCCCGGCGGGAACCTGGAATTCATGCAGATGGCTGTCGTTCCAACCGAAAGCGCTCTGGATGGCGATGTGCAGATCCCAGAAGGTGTACGAATCCGGCACCTGAATACGACGCCAGATCAGCGGCTGGATGTCTTGCAGTTCGACGCGGAATTGCAGAATGTGGGGCGGGGTCATGGTGAAATATCCTAACCCGATGCGCCAGGGTAGAGTGATCCCCATGCGATGGAATATCGATCCGCAACAAGCCGCCGCGGTCCGCGCTGCGCTGCTCGAAGCGGTGGGCGTATTCGTGCAGGCCGCCTGCCGGCTGGCCCAGGTCCGGCGCATCGCCCTGGTCGGCTCCCTCACCACACCCAAGCCGGACCCGAAGGACGCCGATGTGCTGGTGACTGTGACCGATGTGGTGGACCTGGAGGCGCTGGCCGGAATTGGCCGCCGGCTCAAGGGCGCCGCCCAGCGGCATAACCGCGGCGCAGACATCTTCCTGTGCTCGCCCGACTACCGCTACCTGGGACGCACCTGCCATTACCGGGAATGCCATGTTCGCGTTGCGTGCCAGGGCCGGCGGTGCCGGAACGGCAACTACCTGAGGGACGACCTGCAGGTCGTGACGCTGTCTCGGGATCTGCTGCGGGAGCCGCCCATCGAGCTATGGCCGGACGTCTTGACCCGGGTTCCGGTGCCGGAGGACGTCGCCCGCATCTTGCGAATCGGGCAAGGCAGCGATCCAGGCCCTAGTGTTTAACAGACCCTAGGCGCGACCTCGACATTGCGCTAGTCTGGAACAGCCGCCCTGCCATGCCGCTCCATGCGCAGGTAGAAAACCTCACATGGCGGATCTTGGCATGCGCCGGACGGGCAACCTGTCTGGATCAGGAGGGCATGTCATGAACGATGTGGACACCATCACGCTGCTCAACCGCCTCATCGTCACGTCCCGCAACGGCGAAGCCGCCTTGCGTGCCGCGGCGTCGGAGGCGCATCACGCCGAGCTGAAGGAATCGCTGATGGAGTATTCGCGCTTCTTCGGCGAGGTGGTGCACGAGATGCAGGATGTGGTGCACAAGCTGGGCGGGCACCCCAGGGGCATCGGCACCTTCGGCAACACGGTGCACCGCACCCTGCTGCACCTGCGCGCCCTGGTGGAGGGCCGCAACGAGGCGCTGATCCTCGACAGCGTGGAAAGCGACGAGCGCGAGGCCGATATGCGCTTCGACGACGCGGTGACGCACTGGGAGACCGCGCCGGAAGTGCACGCCATGCTCGAACGCTACCGCGACGGCGCGCGGCGCCGCCACGAGGTGATCAAGGAGATGCGGCAGCGGCTGAATACGCTGCACTGACGGGGGCTGACGCCCGCCGGCGAGGGCGGGATGGGCTACGGGTTGCCGCAGAGCGCGCGCCGGATGGCAGGGCGGGAGTCATCCCGCCGGTCGCGGCAGGCGGGATACGCTGCGCTGCTCCCGCCCTACGAGGCTCCGGTGGTAGCCAGGATGAAACGCAGTGGAATCCGGGAGCGTCGTGCAATTCCCGGATTCCGTTTCACTCCATCCGGGCTACTGGCTGCGCTCGGATACAGCCGGGATTCGCTACGCTTCATCCCAGCCTACGAGCTGCACTTCGATCAGGGCGCCAGCGCCGTCACACGCAATTCCACTCGAAATGCCCGATCTCCGCGCTCTGCAGCGACACGCGGTCGCCCGGCAGCAGCGGACCCACGCCGGCGGGCGTGCCGGTGTAGATCACGTCGCCGTCGCGCAGGGCCCAGGTGCGGGACAGGATATGGATCTGCCGCGCCACCGGGAACAGCATGTCGCGGGTGTGGCCGTGCTGGCGCAGTTCGCCGTTGACCTGGCAAGTGAATTCCAGGTCCTGCAGGTTGTGGCCGTGGTAGGGCTTCCATTCGCCCAGTGGCGCGGCGTGGTCGAAAGCCTTGCACAGCTCCCAGGGATTGCCCTTGCCCTTGAGCCGGTTCTGCAGGTCGCGCAGGGTCAGGTCCAGGCCCAGCGTGAGGTGGCTGACGTGGGACAGCGCCGCCTCTTCGGCGATGTCGGCGCCGCCGCCGGTGAGCAGCACCACCAGCTCCGCCTCGTGGTGCACGCTGCCCTTGTCGCGCGGCAGGGTCAGCGGCATGCCGACCGGGACGACGCAGGACGGCGGCTTCATGAACACCACGAAGGCCTCGTCCGGGGTGTTGCCCAGTTCCTTGATGTGCCCGGCGTAGTTGCGGCCGATGCAGAAGATGCGCTTGACGTCCATGGAGCCTCGTTATTCGCTGTGGCGCAGGGCTGAACCCGGCGTCCAACAGGCATGGGTGCCGCTGGGGATGCGCGCCGGCAGCCGCACCTTGGCGATGGGGCCGGCCGCGAGGTCCTGCGCGGCGTAGACCCAGCACTCGGAGCAGTCGCGGTTCAGGTCGGTGACGAAGCTTACTAGGTAGCCGTCGTCCTCGGCGTTGCCGCCGGGGCGGGGCGCAAAGGGTGCTTCGCTGCCGTAGATGCCCGGCCCGAACAGCACCGGCTGGTTGTTGCCCGTACGCAGGTCATGCTTGCACAGGCCGTTGAACAGGAACATGCCGTGCTCGCCCAGGGCGCTGTAGACGTAGCGGTGCGGGTGCATGGCGTGGTTGCGGTTGAAGGTGCCGAATTCGGTCACGCCCTCGTCCAACGGTTCCTCGCGGGTGGTGCCGCGCGCCAGGTCGAAGCGCCAGCGCCAGAGCTGCGGCTTGAGCGAGTGCAGGTCGGTGTAGGCCATCAGCATGGCGTAGGGCTTGGGCGCGCCCTCCAGCGGCGGCGGCAGCGGGCAGCGCTGGCGGTAGCCGTCGAGGATCACCTCGTCGCCGTCCTCCCAGGCGTTGACGAAGTGCAGGGCGTAGGTCGGCGCGGCCTCGAACCAGCGGATGTCGGGATCGATATCCGTTCCGGGCCGCGGCACCAGGGCGAAGCGCGAGGGCAGGTCGTGCATGCGCGCCACGTGCAGGCCCTTGGGCAGCAGGGCGGCGTCCCAGAACAGCGGGAAGTCGCACAGGATCATGAAATGCCGCGTGTATGCCATGTCGTGCGGCAGGCGCGGGCCGGGCAGGGGCACCGGCCGGTAGTGGTGCAGCCTGCCCTCCGCGCTCACCACGCCGCAGTGCATGTAAGGCGCCTGCTTGGAATAGTTGAAGAACAACAGCTCGCCGGTGGTGGTATCCACCTTGGCGTGGGCCGACACGCCCTCGGCCGGAAAGCCGCCTTCCCCTTCCCACTTCGCCGGGCCGAACTGCTGCAGCGTCTGCGGGTCGAGCTGGTACAGCTCGCCGCACTGGTAGAACGAGGTGAGGGCGCGGCCGGCGTGCACCACCACGTCGGTGCTGGAGGAGTCCTTCAGCGCGCCCTGCGCGCCCCAGCCGGGGCGCTCCGAGCGCGGCGGCATCTCCGCCAGGCCGGACCACAGCGCCCGCCCCGCGTTCTGCTCCGCCAGGAAGCCGGCGGTGCGGACGAAGCGGTTGCGGTAGCTGGCACGGCCGCCGCGGAAGCGGATGGCGTGCAGCATGCCGTCGCCGTCGAAGGGATGGTACTTGCCCAGCGGCTGGTGCACCGGGTTCTCGGAGTTGCGCAGGTAGACGCCGTCCAGGTCCATCGGCAGGCTGCCTTCCACGTCGAGCGCGTCGGCGTCCCACTCCTCGAACATCGGCGTCCAGGCGCCGTGCAGGTAAGGGTGGGGATCGGCCGGGTCGATGGTCGAATGGACGCGGTTGACGAGCTTCGCCTTCATGACGATCTCCCCCCTGACTAGAGCATCTTCAGTTTAGATGTATACAGGTGTTCCCCTCTCCCGCGTGCGGGAAAGGGGTAGGGGAGAGGGGCTTTGGGTCGGACGAAAAGCCTCTCTCCCGGCCCTGCGGGCCACCCTCTCCCGCACGCGGGAGAGGGGAATGAACGTGTGCGCTCCGCTTGCCATGGCGCCGACAGGCCCCATGCAAAACGGCCGCCGGTTGCCCGGCGGCCGTTTCAATGTACCGCAAAAGCCCGTTGTCCGCGCTGGCGTCTAGATGCGTTCCTCGATGCCGAACGCCGCGAAGCCCTTCTGCTGGAAGTTGTTGCGGAACATGTCGCGCAACTTGACGGCCTGGGCGTCGTAGGCATCCTTGTCCGACCAGGTGTTGCGCGGGTTGAGCATCTCGCCCGGTACGCCCGGGCAGGACTTGGGCATCCGCAGGTTGAGGATCGGGTGCAGCTCGGTCTCCACGCCGTCCAGCGCGCCGGTGAGCGCGGCGTTGAGGAGGGCGCGGGTGACCTTGATCGGGAAGCGCTTGCCCACGCCGTGCGGGCCGCCGGTCCAGCCGGTGTTGAGCAGGATGCAGCGCGCCTTGTGGTGCTCCATCTTGTCCGCCAGCAGCCTGGCGTAGACGTTCGGCTTGTGCGCCATGAAGGGGCCGCCGAAGCAGGCGGAGAAGGTCGGCGTCGGCTCGGTGATGCCGACCTCGGTGCCGGCCACGCGCGCGGTGAAGCCGGATACGAAGTGGTACATCACGTCCTTGCTGTCCAGGATCGAGATCGGCGGCAGCACGCCGAAGGCGTCCGCCGTGAGCAGCACGATGGTCTGCGGGTGCGGGCCCTGGCCGTTGGCCATGATGTTGGGGTTGGCGTCGAGCGGGTAGCTCAGGCGCATGTTCTCGGCGATGGAGTCGTCGCTGTAGTCCAGCTCCTGCGGATCGCACTCCTCCATCCGCTTGCCCGGCAGCGGCGGCACGTTCTCGATGATGGTGCCCGGCTTGGACAGGGCGGCGGCAATGATCGGCTCGGCCTGCTTGTCGAGGTCGATCAGCTTGGCGTAGCAGCCGCCTTCCAGGTTGCACAGGCCGTTGTCGGACCAGATGGTCTCGTCGTCGCCGATCAGGCGGCGCTCGGGGTCGGCCGACAGGGTGGTCTTGCCGGTGCCGGACAGGCCGAACAGGATCGCGGCGTCGTTCTTCGGGCCGACGTTGGCGGAGCAGTGCATCGACAGGCGGCGGTCCAGCGGCAGCAGGAAGTTGCCGACGGTGAAGATGGTCTTCTTCACCACGCCGCAGTAATCGGCACGGCCGGCCACCAGGCAGATGCGGTTGCGGGTGTCGATGACCACCGCGGCTTCGGCGCGACTGCCGTCGCGTGCCGGCTCGCACATGAAGCTGGGGATGTTGAGCATAGTCCAGCGGCGGGCCTCAATGTCCTTAACGCCCACCAGGTCCTTGGGGAACATGTTGTGGGCGAACATGGCGTGAGTGGCGTACTCGCCGACGAAGCGGTAGGGCACCGCGAACGCCGGGTCGGAGCCCATGAACACGTCCTTCACGTACAGGCTGGCGCGCTTCTCGTTGAGGTACTGCACCACCCGCTTGAGCAGGCCCTGGTACTGGTCCGGATCGTAGGGGTTGAGGTCGGCCTTGAACCAGAGCTGGTCGGCCACTTCCGGCCACTTCACCGCGTAGGTGTCCTTGGTGCGGCGGCCGGTGCAGTCCGGATCGGTGTAATACACCAGCGGTCCCTTCACCCCCAGCCTGGTCTGGAACGCTTTCTGCTCGTTGCCGCCACCGTCCCGCCGCACCCGGCCGCGGTCGTTGCGAATCGCCTCGTGGAACAGCTCCTCCTTGCTCAAGCCGTACTTGTAGGACACGGATTTGAGGCCGAACAGTTTTTCCAGGTCGGCCTGGAAATTGGGGGTGACGTTGGACATGGATTGAGAAGGCTCGCGAGGTGTGAAGTGAATTTTGAAAAAAAGAAGACCGGGTCCGGGCCAGGGGCGGACGGGACCGGTATTTTACTGGAAATCGATCAAATTTTCGGCAATCCGCGCCTAATCACCGCCGAATGGTCGCTTTCTTGACGACCTAGGCGCTCGCCGGCAGCTTGAATCCCGCCACCGATTCACGCAGCTTGTCGGACAGGTGGTTCAACTCGCCGATGGCCTGTGCCGTGCTGTTGGCGGAGCCGGAGGTCTGCACCGCGATCTCGCGGATGCCCTGCATCACCCCGGCGATCTTGGTGGCTTCCGCCGACTGGGTGCGGGCGGCGCCGGAAATCTCCTGCACGCCCTTGGCCAGTTCCTGCGAGGAGGCCTCGATGCGGGTCAGGGACTGGCCGGCTTCCTCGGCCGACTTGGCGCCTGCCACCACGTTGGAAGTGGAGCGCTCCATCGAGACGATGGCCTCGGTGGTGTCGGCCTGGATGGTCTTGACCAGGCTTTCGATCTGGCGCGTGGCGGAGCCGGCACGTTCGGCCAGGCGCTGCACCTCGTCCGCCACCACCGCGAAGCCGCGGCCCGCCTCGCCGGCCATGGCGGCCTGGATCGAGGCGTTCAGGGCCAGCGTGTTGGTCTGTTCGGCGATGTCGTTGATGAACTCGATGATGTTGCCGATCTCCTGCGACGACTCGCCCAGGCGCTTGATGCGCTTGGCGGTGTCCTGGATCTGCTCGCGCAGCACCGCCATGTTCTGGATGGTGCGGCCCACCGTGCTGGCGCCGTTGTGGGCGATCTGCACCGAGGTCTGCGCCTGTACCGCGATGCGCTCGGCGCGGCCGGCCACCTCCTGCATCTGCTGGCTGGTGGCGGTGATGGCGTTGGCGGCCGCCACCACCTCGCGCGCCTGGCGGTCCGAGGCCTGGCTCATGCGCTGGGCGTTGTCCTGGGTGCTGGCCGCCGAGCTGACGATCCGCTCCGAGGTCTGGTTGATGGTGCCCACCAGGCTGCGCAGCGTCTGCACCGTGTAGTTGATCGAGTCGGCGATGGCCCCGGTGAAGTCCTCGGTCACGGTGACGTCCACGGTGAGGTCGCCGTTGGCCAGGTTGGTGATCTCGTCCAGCAGGTTGAGAATGGCCTGCTGCTGCTTGGCTTCCTTGGCCTCCACCTCGCTCAGGCGCGTCCGTACGCCGGCCGAGAACAGCAGCATGAAGGCGATCAGCGACAGCACCGCCAGGCCGCTGGCGACGTACACCAGGTAGGGCCACAGCCTGCCGCGCGCGCCGGTCTCGTCGAGCAGGGCCTGCTCCAGGTTCTTGGACGCGGCGATGACGTCGGTGGCGTTGGCCTGCAGGCCGGCGGCCGCCTGCTGCAGCTTGGCGATCGAGGTGGCGTCGCGTCCCAGCGCCTCCACCGCGGCGGCCACCGGGGCGAAGTCGGCGGCGGCCTTCTTCAGCGCGGCGTCCACCGCCGAGTCGTTGGCGGCACCACTGTCCAGCAGCTCGCGGTTGCGCTCGCCGAACTCGCCGGCCAGTCTGGTCACCGTGTCCGGCAGGCCCTGCCCGCTGCGGCCGGAGTAGACGATCTGGGTGACGGCGGACTTGATCTGCTCCAGCCGTGCCTTCTGGTTGGCGGCGGTGGAGTTCTGCACCAGCGTGCCGTGGCTGGCCAGGCGGGCTATCGCCACATCGTAGTCAGCCGCCGTCGCGTCGGCGGCGGTGGTGATCGAATCGTAGCTGTCGGCGATGTGGTTGAAGGCCTTCTGGTTGTTGAGCATGTCGCGCACCGACAGGCTCATCGCGTTCCAGGTACGCGCCAGGCTGTCGAGCTGCGAGCGCACCGACGACGGCGCCGCGGAGATGCCGGCGGCACTGTCGCCCTGGCGCAGCGCCTGCACGTTGTCCTCGAAATTGGCGGACACCGCGCGCAGCGTGGCGAAGTCCGGCTGGGCGGCGCGTCCGGCCGAGACCAGCGTCTCGGCGTCGGCCGGGAACTGCCGCGCCAGCGCGTTCCAGGTGTGGTCGCGTTCGCTGGTGAGCTGGATGCGGAGGAAGCTGGCGGCGGCGAGGATGATGAAGAAGGCCGCCGCGATCAGCGGCCAGATCTGTCGACGGGAACCCGTCAACAGGTGAGGGGCTGCATCAGCCATGTGGACTCCAGTTGCTGTCGTCGACCGGGTTCAGCTCAGCCACCGATCACGGTCCTGATCTTGTCGAGCAATTCCGCTTCCTTCACCGGCTTGACCACGTACTCGCGGGCGCCCTGCCGCAGCGCCCACAGCCGGTCGGTCTCCTGGCTCTTGCTGCTCACCACGACGATGGGGATGGTCGCCGTGGCCGGATCCTTGGACAGCGTGCGGGTGGCCTGGAAGCCGTTCACGCCCGGCATCACCACGTCCATCACCACGCAGTCGGGACGCTGGGTGCGGGCCAGCTCGATCGCGGCTTGGCCGGAGGCCGCCTCCAGCACCTCGTACCCCGCGCGTTCCAGCATCTGCTTGAGATGTGCCTTGTCGGTGGGCGAATCGTCCACCACCATCACGCGAGCCATGCTCACCTCTCCCTCATCCTAAGATTTGCGCCCGGCTTCTTGTATTTGGCGCGTCCCTGCTGGCTACTATAAACCAAGGCCAGTAAACCAAGCCTAGGGTACCCTAGTGCGCCCCGAGCCAGGTCCGCACGGCACGGCCGGCGAAATTCTGCCGGGCGAACGGCGTGTTGCGGCCGCGGCTGCGCATGGCCGACGGGTCGAGCTGCCACTCCAGGGCGGGATCGACCAGTACCAGGTCGGCCCGCGCGCCCGGGCCCAGGCTGCCGGCCTCGACCCCGAGCACCGCCGCCGGTCCCGGCGCCAGCCGCGCCGCCGCCTGCAGCGGGGTCAGCACGCCCTCGTGCACCAGCCGCAGCGCCAGCGGCAGCAGCGTTTCCAGCGAGGAGATACCCGGTTCGGTCATCGGCAGCGGGTTGATCTTGGCGTCGGCCTCGTGCGGCTGGTGGTCGGAACAGATCGCCCCGATGCTGCCGGCACGCACCGCCGCTCGCAGCGCGTCGCGGTCCTGCGCCGTGCGCAGCGGCGGCAGCACGTGCGCCATGGCGTTGAAGCCGTCCAGGTCCTCGTCGGTAAGGAACAGCTGGTGCGCCGCCACGTCGGCCGTGACCGGCAGGCCACGCGCCTGGGCCGATTCCAGCAGCGCCACGCCGCGGGCGCTGCTGAGGCGGCCGAAGTGCACCCGCGCCCCGGTGTCCTCCACCAGCGAGATCCACTGCCGCATCGCCACCGCCTCGGCCGAGACCGGGATCGGCGGCAGGCCGAGCCGGGTCGCCACCGCGCCCTCGTGGGCGCAGCCGCCGTTGGCCAGCGCCGGGTCGAGCGGCACCACGTGCACCGTGATGCCCAGGCTGGAGGCATATTCCAGCGCCCGCCGCGCGATCAGCGTGTTCGCCACCGGCGCCAGGCCGTTGCCGACGCCGACACAGCCGGCCTGCTTGAGCGCGCTCATCTCCGACAGCGCATCGCCCTCCAGGCCGCGGGTGAGCGCGCCGAGCATGTAGACGTAGGCGCCGCCGGCCGCCTTGGCGATGCGGTTGACGCGCACCACCACCGCCGTGTTGTCGATCACCGGCCGGGTATCCGGCGGCAGGCACAGCGCCGTGATCCCCGCCGCCAGCGCCGCGGTCGATTCCGAACGCATGGTGGCCTTCTGCGTGTGGCCGGGTTCGCGCATGCGGGCGCACAGGTCCACCGCGCCCGGCATCAGCCACAGGCCGCTGCCGTCGATGGTCTCGTCGTACCTGGCGCCCTTGGGGGCGGCGGGGCCGTGGTAGTCGATGCGGCCGTCGCGGAAGCCGAGGCAGCCGGTCGTGTCCGTGTCGGCGACCGGATCCAGCAGGCGGACGTTCTTGATGAGAACAGCAGGAAGCGGCGGGAGGCGGGAGGCGGGAGGCGTAACAGCGGGTTCTGCGGAGGGTTCTTTCATTGCGCTTGCGCCTCCCGCCTCCCGCCCCCCGTCTCACCCAGGATCATCGCCATCACCGCCATCCGCACGGCGACACCGTGCGCCACCTGTTCAAGAATCACCGAGCGCTCGCCGTAGGCCACATCGCCTTCGATCTCGACGCCGCGGTTGATCGGTCCCGGATGCATGATCAGCACGTCCGGCTTGAGCCGCTCCAGCCGCTCGCGGCTGAGGCCGAAGTCGCGGTGGAACTCGCCCGGCGAGGGCAGGAAAGCGCCGATCATGCGCTCCTTCTGCAGCCGCAGCAGGATCACCGCGTCGACGCCGTCCAGCCCGGCCTCGAGCTGGTTGTACACGGTTACGCCCATCTGCTCGATGCCCGCCGGCACCAGCGGGCGCGGCGCCACCACGCGGATCTCGCGCGCGCCCAGGATGCGCAGGGCGTGGATGTCGGAGCGGGCCACCCGCGAGTGCAGCATGTCGCCGACGATGGCCACGCGCAGGCTGGCGAAGTCGGGCTTGTGGCGGCGGATGGTGAACATGTCCAGCAACGCCTGCGTCGGGTGGGCGTGGCGGCCGTCGCCGGCGTTGAGGATGGCCACGCCGGGGGCTGCATGGCGGGCGAAGAAATGGGCGGCGCCGGAGGACTCGTGGCGGATCACGAACATGTCCACCTGCATCGCCTCGATGGTCTTGAGCGTGTCGAGCAGGGTCTCGCCCTTGCTGGTGCTGCTGCTGCTGACCTGCAGGTTGACCACGTCGGCGGCCAGGCGCTTGGCCGCCAGCTCGAAGGTGGTGCGGGTGCGGGTGGAGGCCTCGAAGAACAGGTTGACCACGGTCCTGCCGTGCAGCACCGCGTGCTTCTTGTCGCCGGCGCGATCGAAGGCATAGTGCTCGGCGCGGTCCAGGATCTCCAGCAGCAGGGCGCGCGGCAGCCCCTCGATGGTCAGCAGGTGGCGCAGCCTGCCGTCGGCGTCGATCTGCAGCCCGGGGTTCATGCCGATGGTTGCGTGCGCGCCGCGGCCAGCCATTGCTCGAGGATCAGGCGCGCCGCCACGCCGTCGCGGTCGCCCTTGCGTACGCGGCGGTTGAGGCGGCCGTCGGCGCGGGCGTTGCGCAGCTCGTCGTCGGCGGCGCGCGAGGACAGGCGCTCGTCGCACAGGTGCACCGGCACGCCGTAGCGGCTACGGAGCTGCTCGGCGAAGCCGCGGGCGTGCCCGGTGATCGCCTGCTCGTTGCCGTCGAGGTCCACCGGCAGGCCGACAATGCAGCCGGCCGGGCGCCACTCGTGCAGGGCCTTGGCCACCGTGTCCCAGTCCGGCTGGCGGCCGTTGCTCACCGACGGCAGCGGCCGGGCCGAACCGGTGACGGCGTCGCCGACGGCGAGGCCGATGCGTTTTGCGCCGTAGTCGAAGCCGAGGTAGATCGAACCCGTGGGGCGCGCGGTCATGCGTGGCCGGCCACGCTCGCCAGGTGGCTCACGTCGACGCCCAGCAGCTTGGTTGCGGCCAGCCAGCGCTCCGCCGCCGGTGTGGCGAACAGCACGGAGCTGTCCACCGGCGTGTTGAGCCAGGAATTGCTCATGATCTCGCTTTCGAGCTGCCCCTCGCCCCAGCCGGCGTAGCCCAGCGCCACGATGTAGCGCTGCGGGCCCTCGCCGCGGCCGATGGCGCCCAGCACGTCGCGCGAGGTGGTGATGAACAGGTCATTGTCGAGCTTGAGGGTCGAATCCCAGGTGCCGGGTCCGGAGTGCACCACGAAGCCGCGCTCAGGCTGCACCGGGCCGCCCCAGTAGACGATCGGGTCGCCTGCCAGCGAGCTGTGTTCCACCCCCATCTGGTCGAGCATTTCGCTCAGGCGCAGGTCGGTGGGACGGTTGATGATCAGCCCCAGGGCGCCCTTGTCGGAGTGCTCGCACAAAAGGGTCACCGAGTGGCTGAAATTGGTGTCTTCCAGCCCCGGCATGGCCACGAGGAATTGGTTGCTCAGGTAGCTTTCATCGGGCATGCGCTTAGTATCGTGGCAGCGGGCGGCCGTTACAAGTGCATGAATGGTGCAAAAACAGCCCAGGATCCGCCCCGGGCGCGGCGTGGCAGCTTTCAGCCGTGGCGGAAGCGGCTCTCCAGTGCCTGCATGAAGCGGCCGCCGATGTCGGTGTTGCAGGCGGCGTCGATCTCGCGCGCACAGGTAGGGCTGGTGACGTTGATTTCGGTGAGATAGTCGCCGATCACGTCCAGGCCCACGAACAGCAGGCCGCGCCGTTTCAGCTCGGGGCCGACTTCGCCGGCGATCCACAGGTCGCGGGCCGATAGCGGCCGCACTTCGCCGCGACCGCCGGCGGCCAGGTTGCCGCGGGTTTCGCCGCCCTGCGGGATACGCGCCAGGCAATACAGCACGGGCTCGCCGTCGACCATCAGGATGCGCTTGTCGCCGTCGCGGATCTCCGGCAGGTAGCGCTGCGCCACAATGGTGCGCCGGCCGTGCTGGGTGAGCTGCTCGATGATCGAGCCCAGGTTGAGGCCGTCCGCGCCCACCCGGAACACCCCGGCGCCGCCCATGCCGTCGAGCGGTTTGTAGATCACGTCATGGTGCTCGCCGTGGAAGGTGAACAGGCTGGGCATGTCGCGCGAGAACAGGGTCGGCGGGGTGCACTGCGGGAACCAGGCGGTGAAGGCCTTTTCGTTGCAGTCGCGCAGGGAGGCCGGCTTGTTCACCACCAGCGCACCCTGCCGCTCGGCCTGCTCCAGGATGTAGGTGGTGGTGATGTATTCGAGGTCGAACGGGGGGTCCTTGCGCATCAGGATCGCGTCCACCTCGCCCAGCCGGACCGTGGCCGGGTCGCCCAGCTCGAACCAGTGCTTCCTGTCGTCGAACACCCTGACCGGCCGGGCGCGGCCCCAGGCCACGCCGTCGCGCAGCCACAGGTCGTGCTGCTCGAAATAGCGCAGCGCCCAGCCGCGACTCTGCGCCGCCAGCATCAGCGCCAGGGTGGTGTCCTTGTACGGCTTGATGGACCCGATCGGGTCCATGACTACGCCCAGCGTTCTCATGATTACATGCGGCGGGAGGACGGGAGCTTCATGCCGCCTCGGCGCGCCGGGTCACCGGCTCCCGCGCCAGCGCCAGGGCGATCTCCCGCGCGGCGGCGACCAGCGCCAGCCGCGCCACCACGCCGTAGGCATAGAAACGGTTGGGGCGGGCGTCGGGCGGCAGGGTGCAATCGGGATGGCTGCAGGGTTCGGCGAAGGCCAGCGGCTTGAAGGTCGAGCCCGGCGCGTTGAGGTTCTCCTGGTTGCTGCGGCCGCCGTGCACCCGGTAGAAGCCGCCCACCACGTACTGGTCGATCATGTAGACCACCGGCTCCGCGGTGGCGCCCTGGTCGTCTTCGCCGGCGCCCGGCTCGTTCCAGCGCTCGAAGGTGTAGACCCCTTCCTGGATGATGGCGCCGGTCACCTCCTTGCCCTCCTTGGTGGCCGCCATCTTCTTGCGCGTGTCGCGGTTGAGGTTGCGCACCTGGTCGGGGCTCTTCACCGTCATCACACCCATGCCGTAGGTGCCGGCGTCGGCCTTGACGATGACGAAGGGCTCCTCGCGCACGCCGTACTCCTTATATTTGGCGGCGATGTCCTCCAGCAGCAGCTCGACGTTGCCGGCCAGGCAGTCCTCGCCCTCGCGGGTCTTGAAGTTGATCTGGCCGCAGTTGCGGAACAGCGGCTCCACCAGCCAGGGGTCGATGCCCAGCAGCGCGCCGAACTCGGCGGAGACCTCGTGGTAGATGGCGAAGTGCTGCGACTTCAGGCGCGAACTCCAGCCCACGCCCAGCGGCGGGGTCACCGGCTGGCCCAGGTTTTCCAGCACCGGCGGGCGGCCGCCGGACAGGTCGTTGTTGAGCAGCACCACGCAGGGATCGAAGTCGTCCACCCCTACGCGGTCGCCACTGCGGCGGATCGGCTCCAGCACCAGCTCGCGGCCGGATTCCAGCCTGAGCGTCTCGGCGGCCTGCAGCTCCGGCCGCAGCGAGCCGATGCGGGTCTTGTAGCCGGCGTGCTGCAGCAGGTCGCGCAGCACCGCCACGTTCTCCAGGTAGAACTGGTTGCGGGTGTGGTTCTCCGGCACCAGCAGCACGCCGCAGGCGTCGGGCAGCACCCGCCCCAGCGCGGCCTGGATCGCCTGCACGCACAGCGCCTCGAACGCCGGGTTGAGGTTGTTGAATCCGGCCGGGAACAGGTTGGTGTCCACCGGCGCCAGCTTGAAGCCGGCGTTGCGCAGGTCCACCGAGCCGTAGAACGGCGGCGCGGTGGCGAGCCACTGCTTGCGGAACCAGGCCTCGATATCGGCGGCGCGCGCGAGCAGCAGCGACTCGAAGCGCAACAGCGGTGCAGTGTGGGCGGTGGTCAGGTTGGGGACGGCGTCGCGCATGGAAGCGTCCTGTGAATGCGAGACCAATAGGGTAACTGATTGCCGTTCGCGGCGCGTCCCGCCCCGTTCCCCGGCCCAAATAGGCAGGGCAGTGCGGTTGTGCTACAAAGTGCAGGGAAAACATATTTCTGCGCAGGCCGGCGCCTCGGCGCGAAGGAACTCCCGGCAGTCGGCCGCGTACCCAAAGAGGGGGGTCATGTCCACAGCAGCAGCGGAAGGAACAGGAACCGGAAACTCCAGCCCCTTGGCCAAGATCATGGTGATCGACGACAGCCAGACTATCCGCAAGACCGCGGAAACGCTGCTCGTCAAGGAAGGCTATGCGGTCATCACCGCGGCGGACGGTTTCGAAGCCCTGGCCAAGGTGGCCGATCACGAGCCCGACCTCATCTTCATCGACATCATGATGCCGCGCCTGGACGGCTACCAGGCCTGCGCCCTGATCAAGAACAACGCCCGCTACGCCAAGACCCCGGTGATCATGCTGTCGTCCAAGGACGGCCTGTTCGACCGCGCCCGCGGCCGCATCGTCGGCTCCGACGAATACCTCACCAAGCCGTTCACCAAGGAGGAGCTGATCGGCGCGGTGAAGGCGCACCTGGGGAAGAAGGCTGGCTGACCGCCAGCGGTGACCAGGGATGAACACCGTCACCACAGCCCAGGGCGCTCCCGGCGCCGACTTGCTGACCCTGTCCGGGCGTCCTTACGAGTTGCTGTTCGCCCTGGAGAACCGGCTGCGGGTGGCGCGCCTCGATATCGCCGCCGGCCAGACCCAGTCGTGGACCGGCCTGGGCTTCCGCATGGGTGACACCTGGCTGGTGGCGCCGCGCGAGGACGTGCGTGAAGTGATCACGCCGCCCAAGGTGACCCGCGTGCCGGGCGCCAAGCCCTGGCTGCTGGGGGTGGCCAACGTGCGCGGCAACCTGCTGCCGGTGACCGACTTCGGCCTGTTCCTGGGCCGCCCGCCGGCCGCCGAGCAGCGCGACCAGCGCGTGCTGGTGTTCAACTCCGAGCGGGTGCCGGCCGGCGTGCTGGTGGACGAGGTGGTGGGCTACCGCCAGTTCGCCCCGTCCGACCAGCGCCACGAGCTGGCGCGCGACGCCGGCGACCTGCAGCCCTACCTGCTGGGCGGCTTCGTCCGCGAGGGGCGCAACTGGCTGGTGCTGTCGCTGCACAAGCTGACCCGCAGCGTCACCTTCACCGTGGCGGGGCTCTAGAGCATGGTCGGCCAGCGCCCGCAGATGGCCAATGGCCTGTACTGGGTCAAGGGCGAGATCGAGCACAGCCTGGGGCGGATGCGTACCGCGCTCGAGCATTTCCTGGAGGAGCCCGGCCAGACCCAGCACCTCGACGTCGCCGCCGAGGAGCTGCGACTGGTGCACGGCACCGTGGGCATGATCCAGTGCTTCGGCGCGGCGGCCCTGGCCGACGAGATGCTGCAGCTGCTGCAGGACCTGCGCGGCGCCAAGCCCGCGCGGATGATGGAGGCGCTGTCGGCGCTGACCGGCGCCAGCCTGCACCTGTCCGACTACGTCGACCTGCTGGTGCACGGCGAGAGCGACCGCGCGGTGGTGCTGCAGCCGGTGATCAACGAGCTGCGCCTGGCGCGCGGCAAGCCGCTGCTGACCGAGGCCGAGCTGTTCGCGGCCCACCTGCGCACCCTGGAGCCGGCCGCGATCCCGTCGGAGCAGCCGCCGCGCGGCGGCGAGGCGGTGCAGAACGTGGCGCGGCGCGAGCTGCCGGCGTTCCAGATGGCCTTCGTGCAGTGGTTCCGCGGCCAGAACACCGATGCGGCGATGGCGCGCATGGGCAAGATCGCCGACGCCATCGCGGTCAACACCGCCCACCCCGAGCTGCGCGAGACCTGGTCCGGCTATGCCGTGCTGGCGGAATGCCTGCGCGGCGACCTGCAGTTCGATTCGCTCGACCTCAAGCGCCTGTTCGGCCGCGCCGGCACGCTGCTCAAGCGGCTGGTGGACGCGGGCGAGACGGTTGCCGGCGGCGAGGTCGGCGATACCCCGCAGCAGCTGCTGTTCCACATCGCCCGCGCCAGCCGGCAGACCGAGCGCTCGCAGGCGCTGCTGGCCAGCCGCCGCATCGCCGAGCTGCTGCCGCCGGTGGAGCAGCTCGACGAGCTGCGCCGGCGCCTGCGCGGGCCCAACACCTCGATCCTGGCGCGCGTCCACGCCGAGATCGGCCGCGACTTCGCCACCGTCAAGGACGGCATCGACCTGGCGGTGCGCACCGGCGGGCGCAACACCGGCGACCTGGCCGCCACCCGCGAGCGCCTGCTGCGGCTGGCCAACACGCTCGGCGCGCTGGGCCTGCCGCCGCCGCAGCAGGCCCTGCTCAACCAGGCGCGCCTGCTGGAAAACCCGCCGCGCACGCCGCTGGCCTGGATGGATATGGCCACCGCCATCCTGCGCGTCGAGCACAGCCTGGAGGAGGCGCTGTTCCGTGCGCTGGGACGGCACGGCGCCGAGCCGGCGCGACCCTATGCCGAGATCGAGGCGGAGGTGCCGCATGCGCAGGACCTGCGCGAGAGCACCAAGGCCCTGCTGCGCGAGTCGATGGTCGACCTGGCCCACCTCAAGGCGGCGGTCGACGCTTATCTCAAGAACGGCGACGCCGCCGCCTTCGCCGACGCGCCGCGCATGCTCAACGAGGTGGCGGCCGGCCTGCTGATCCTCGGGCACCCGCGGGCCACCACCAGCCTGCGCAAGCTGGAATCCTATGCCCGCCTCGGCACCCTGGTCACCGCCGAGACCGCGCATGCGGAGTTCGAGCGGTTCGCCGACGCCATCTCCTGCGTCGAGGTCTACCTGGAGGCCCTGCGCGACGGGTTGCCGCAGCCCGAGCGCATCCTCGACGACCTGGAAGACTACATCGCGCGGCTGGACTTCCGCCCGCCCAAGCCGGCGGTGGTGCCCGCCCCGGCCGCGGTGGAAG
>JARLJS010000240.1 GCA_031291075.1 Nevskia sp.
AATTTCTTCGTCATTCCCGCGCAGGCGGGAATCCAGTTTTCGATTTTGCACGAAGCTCCAAAGCAGAACTGGGTCCCCGCCTCCGCGGGGACGACAGTCCCAACTTAATAAACGGATTTCCAACTCACCACACTAGAGCATTTTCTCTTTACGTGCACACATCTTCCCCTCGCCCGCGTGCGGGAGAGGGTGGCCCGCAGGGCCGGGAGAGGGGCTTTTCGTCCGGCCAAAAGCCCCTCTCCCCTACCCCTCTCCCGCACGCGGGAGAGGGGAACAACATGTATGCATCTAAACCAAAGATGCTCTAAGCCGCCCGCGCCACACCACCGTCGCCGAGCCTGAACATCTCCACCGAAGCCTCCAGCGCCTTGGTCTGGTCCAGCAGCGAGGTGGCGGCGGCGGCGGCCTGCTCCACCAGCGCGGCGTTCTGCTGGGTGGCCTGGTCCATGTAGCTGACCGCATGGTTGACCTGCTCGATGCCCGAGCTCTGCTCGGTGCTGGCGGCGGCGATCTGCGCCACGTACTGGCCCAGGCGGTCGATCGAGGCCACCGCTTCCTGCATGGTGCCGCCGGTCTTCTCCGCCAGCTGCGCGCCGGCCTTGACCTTGTCGGCCGAGCCGGTGATCAGCGCGCGGACTTCCTTGGCCGAGGTGGCGGTGCGCCGCGCGAGGGTCTGCACCTCCGACGCCACCACCGCGAAGCCGCGCCCCTGCTCGCCGGCCCGGGCCGCCTCGACCGCGGCGTTCAGCGCGAGGATGTTGGTCTGGAAGGCGATGCCGTCGATCACGGCGATAATGTCGGCGATGTGGCGCGAGCTTTCGCTGATCTGGCGCATGGTGGCCACCACCTCCTGCACCAGCCCCCCGCCGGTCCTGGCCACGGTGGAAGCCTCCTCGGCGAGCTGGTTGGCCTGCCGCGCGTTGTCGGCGTTGTTGCGGACGGTGCTGGCCATCTGCTCCATCGAGCTGGCGGTCTGCTCCAGGCTCGCCGCCTGCTGCTCGGTGCGCGAGGACAGGTCGTGGTTACCGGCGGAGATCTCGCCGGCGGCGGTGTTGATGGCGGAGACGGCGCGATGGATGCCGCCGATGGTCTGCGCCAGCGTCTGCACCGTGCGATTGGCGTCCTGTTGCAGTTGGGCGAAGCGTCCTTCGTAGCGCCCCTCGATACGCTGGCCGAGGTCGCCCTCCGCCAGGGCACCCAGCACGCGGCCGACCTCGTCCATGATGCCGCTGAAGACGCCGAGCAACTCGTTGATGCGCCCGCTCAACTCCTTCACCGTGCCGGTGGTCTTGTGCGTGTCGATGCGCCGCGAAAAGTCACCCCGCACGGCGTCGTCGACCACGCTCTTGACCTCCTCCTCCACCATCCGGTCGGCCCGGCGGTCGGTCCACTCCAGCACCGCGCCAAGGCGCTGTCCCCGCTCCCCGCGGATAGGGCTGGCGGTGGAGCCGAAGTGGCGGTCGGCCAGCGCGATCTGGTCCTGGCGGGTGGCGTCGAGGCCGGCGACGCCGGGATGGGAGGCGGCCTTGTACAAGGCATCCACCTTGCCGCCGATGAGCCGGTCGGCGTCGAACTCCGGCAGCACCTTGCGGATCGAGCCCTGCGCCTCGCCCAGCATCTGGCGCATGGCGTTGTTGCAGTAGGTGATGGCGCCGTGAGTGTCGGCCACCATGACCTTGGCGGTGGCCTGGTCGAGCGCGACACGGATCTTGGTGTTCTCCTCGGCCTGCCGGCGCGCGTCGGCGATGGCGAAGCCCATCTGGGTCTGCATTTCCAGCAGCCCGCGCATCACCCCGCCGACCTCGTCGTGGCGGCCGGTGTCGACCTGCGAGTGGTAGTTGCCCGAGGCGATCTCCCGGCATACGCCGTTCATGGCATGCAGGGGCTTGAGCACCCGCCGCATCGAGTCGAGCCCGGTGAACACCATCAGGAAGGCGAGGCCGGCGGCACTGAAGGCCAGCGTCTCGCGCACGGCCGGCGTGAGGTCGAGCAGCAGCGGCATCGCCGACAGGATCAGCATGGCCACCGGAGTGGCCACCAGCGCGGTCATGCGGCTGCGCAGAGAGAGCCGCGCGAGCTTCCGCTGCATGCCCGCCAGGCCGGACCTGGAGACGGCCACGCCCTGCTCCAGCCGCACCGGGCAGTCGTCGCTGCCGAGCCGGCGGTACAACGCCTCTGCCTCGATGACCTGCTCCCGGCTGGGCGCGCGCCGCACCGACATGAAGCCGGTGATGCGGCCGCCCTCGCGCAGCGGCGTGATGCGGGCCTCGACCCAGTAGAAGTCGCCGTTCTTGCAGCGGTTCTTGACGACGCCGACCCAGGGGTTGCCGGCCTTGAGCGTGTCCCACAGGTCGGCGAAAGCCTCCTGCGGCATGTCCGGGTGGCGCACCAGGTTGTGGGCCTCACCGATCAGTTCGGGTTCCGAGTAGCCGCTGATCTCTACGAAATCGCGGTTGACATACTCGATCACGCCTTTGAGCGTGGTGCGCGACACCAGCATGCGCTCCGGTCCGACCGTCTGTTCCACGGTGGTGACCGGATAGTTCTTCCTCATGACGACAAGCTCCCGCCCGGGTCTTCCGGATCCGGACTACCCCATGTACAAGACGTCCAGCCTCGTCGAAGTGCCCTGTCCGGACAATGATTTGGATCAATCCGCCCGACGGTTCGGGGCGTTTCCGCGGCGCATCCCGCCCGGCCGGCGCCACTCGGCTCCCGGCGACAGCCGGCTGGCGCCGAATCCAAGGCGAAATGGCCGATGAACATGCGGGAAGGCGCTGTCTGTGCCGCCACACACAACTGTGCGCATGCTCTGGTCGTCCGGTACTCGGCTACGTTGGTCGGCGCCGCCGGTCAATGCGAATCCGTCTCGTCCATGCTTCACGTCAAGCTCGTTGACAACCGGCCGAGACCTGAAACGGCTGTCCGGCAATGAGTAGTTTATTTCAGCATCTGGCGGCGGACTCAAGGAGTAGCCTTGGGCTGCCGATGCCCCCGGAGCTGGAGTGCGGCGCCAAGGACGGTGCACGCATGAACCACCTCGGACAGCAATAAAAGACCAACTGCCCGAGGGTGCGGTGGCTGTAGAGGAGGAAGCGTCCATGAACGCTTTGTTTGCGCGGCGCGGTCTGGATAGCCGGATGCTGTTGCTGTTGGGTCCGGTCATTGTTCTGCAAGCAGGTGCGGGACTGCTGAGTCTTGCCCATGCTTCTCCTCCCACCATATTCGCGGCGAGTATGCTCGCCGCCGCGTTCGCCGCGGCGGCCGGCTACCTCTTCCGCGGCACCCTGCTGGCGGAGCTGGGCGGCGAGCCGACGCGCGCGACGCACATGGCGGCGCGCCTGGCCGAGGGCGACTACTCCGCTGGCGTGGCGGAGGACGCCCGCCCGGGCAGCGTGCTCGGATCGCTGGCCGCGCTGCGGCGGCGGCTGCAGGAGCACAGCACACGCGAGCAGGCCGCGGCGGCCGAGGCCGGACGGATCCGCAAGGGCCTCGACGTGGTCGCCACCAACGTGATGGTGGCGGATGCCGACTGCAACGTGGTCTATGTCAACCACTCGATCCGCAAGATGCTGGAGGAAGCGGAGAGCGACCTGCGCAAGGCACTGCCCGGCTTCTCCGCCAAGGACGTGCTGGGCGGCAACATCGACCGCTTCCACAAGAACCCGGCGCACCAGCGCGGCCTGCTGGCGCGCCTCAGCAGCAGCTACGACACCCGCCTGGAGATCGGCGGGCGCGCCTTCTCGCTGATCGTCAACCCGATCATCGACGACAAGGGCGCACGCCTGGGTTATGTGGTGGAATGGAAGGATCTCACCGCCGAGCGGGCGGCGGCGCGGCGCGAGGAGGAGCGGCAGGCCGAACTCAAGCGCGTGGCCGACGAGAACCTGCGCATCCGCAACGCACTCGACAACGTCAGCACCAACGTGATGATCGCCAACAACGAGCGCGAGATCATCTACCTCAACCACTCCATCGTGGAGATGCTGGCCAAGGCCGACGCCGACATCCGCAAGGACCTGTCGCAGTTCGACGCGCGCCGCCTGATGGGCACCTCCATCGACCTGTTCCATCGCAACCCGGAGCACCAGAAGCGCATGCTGGCCGAGCTGCGCGGCACCCACCGCACCCAGATCAAGGTGGGCGGGCGCACCTTCAAGCTCACCGTGAACCCGATCCAGAACACGACCGGCGAGCGGCTGGGCACGGTGGTGGAATGGCTGGACCGCACCGCCGAGGTGGCGGTGGAAGAGGAGATCGGCGACATCGTCGAGGCCGCCGCGCAGGGCGACTTTTCGCGGCGCGTGGCGCTGGACGACAAGGAGGGCTTCTTCCGCCTGCTGGCGGAGAAGGTCAACGAACTGCTGGAGACCAGCGCCACCGGCCTGGGCGAGATCGCCGGCCTGCTGCAATCCCTGGCCAACGGCGACCTGACCCGGCGCATCACCGCCGAGCTCAAGGGCACCTTCGGCAAGCTGAAGGAGGACGGCAACTCCACCGTGGAGCAGCTTGCCGGCATCGTGGCCCAGATCAAGAGCGCGTCCGAGTCGATCAACAGCGGCGCCCGCGAGATCGTGGCCGGCAACAGCGACATCTCCGGGCGCATCGAGCAGCTCGCGGCCAACCTGCAGCAGACGGCCTCGTCGATGGAGGAGCTGACCGGCACCGTCAAGCAGAACGCGGAGAACGCCAAGCAGGCCAACCAGCTCGCCATCGGCGCCAACAACACCGCCGTCAACGGCGGCCAGGTGGTGAGCGCGGTGGTCGAGACCATGGACGCCATCAACCAGGCCAGCCGCAAGATCGTGGACATCATCAGTGTCATCGACGGCATCGCCTTCCAGACCAACATCCTGGCGCTGAACGCCGCGGTGGAGGCTGCCCGCGCCGGCGAGCAGGGCCGCGGCTTCGCGGTGGTGGCCGCCGAGGTGCGCAGCCTGGCCCAGCGCTCCGCCGGCGCCGCCAAGGAGATCAAGGGCCTGATCGGCGACTCGGTGGAGAAGGTCGGCAACGGGATGAGCCTGGTGCAGAAGGCCGGCACCACCATGGAGGAGATCGTGGTATCGGTGAAACGCGTCACCGACATCATGGGCGAGATCACTGTCGCCTCGCAGGAACAGAGCGCCGGCATCAACACCGTCAGCCAGACCATCACGCAGATTGACCAGGTGACCCAGCAGAACGCCACCCTGGTGGAGCAGGCCTCCGCTGCCGCCCGCTCGATGGAGGAGCAGGCGATGCACCTGTCCGGTTCGGTGAGCCGCTTCACCCTTGCGCAAGGCGGCATAGCCCTGCCGCCGGCCGTGACGACCCAGCCGCGCCCCGCCATCCGCACCAACGGCAAGGGCAACGGCGCGCCGCCGCGGCCGAAGGCGCCGCCGCCGGCAGGCAAGCCGGACGAGTGGAGCGAGTTTTGAGGCGACGCCGCGGTAAACCGGGCTAGTGTCCTGAGTTAGAAGTTCGTTGACAAAAGCGTTTGATTGAAGCCAGGATGTCGTCGGCGGACTTTGTCCAAGCAAACGGTCGCGGATTTTTGTTGTAGGTCTCCAGGTAGTGGCGAATCGCCGTTTCCAGGGCCA
>JARLJS010000241.1 GCA_031291075.1 Nevskia sp.
AATTTCTTCGTCATTCCCGCGCAGGCGGGAATCCAGTTTTCGATTTTGCACGAAGCTCCAAAGCAGAACTGGGTCCCCGCCTCCGCGGGGACGACAGTCCCAACTTAATAAACGGATTTCCAACTCACCACACTAGGGCATCTTTAGTTGTGTGCACGTAAAGAGAAACCGCCCTATGCCCTGAGCTGCTTCGCCAGCCGCGTAGCGTTGCGGCAGGCGAAGCCGTAGATCGACAGCTGCGGGTTGGCGCCGATGCTGGTAGGGAAGATCGAGCCGTCGATGATCAACAGGTTGTCGGCATGGCGGAAGCGGCCCGCGCTGTCGACCACGGTCAGCTTCTCGTCCTCGCCCATGGCGCAGCCGCCCATCAGGTGGGCGGTGAACACCGGCACGCGTTGCTTGCGACAAGCCAGTCCGGCGATGGCCTGGCGCGCTTCGGTCCAGGAAGCGTAGGGCTTGGAGTCGACGTGGATGGGCGTCACCTGCCTGGCGCCGGCGGCGAACTGCAGCTCGGCCATGCTAAGGTAGGCGCGTCGGAAGCCGTCCCACAGGTAGTCGCTGAACTCGTAGTGGAGCTGCGGCGCCCCGGCATCGTCGATGCGGATCTCGCCGCCCGGGCTCTGCTCGTCGAAGCCGTCGCGCAGCAGCGCCAGCATCGACTGCATGTAAGGCAGCCCGGCCATCGCGGCCTGCAGCTCGATGCCGTAGCGCCCGACGATGGTGCCGGTCAGCATCGGCTGCATCGGCGCGACCTCCAGCTTGTAGCCCACCGGTCCGGTGGCGCCGTGCTTCCACTGGAATTCGTCCGAATACACCGACTGCGGCGCGCCGTAATACCCCTCGACCTTGTCCGGCATCTGCGCCATCGACACGTTGACCGGGTGGATGCAGGTGCGCTTGCCGATACGGCCGTAGGGATCGGTGGCGTTGGAGCGCAGCAGCAGGGCCGGCGTGTTGATGGCGCCGCCGGCCAGCACATAGTGCCGCGCCTTGATCTTCAGCTTGACGCCGCTGGGCCGCACGCAATCCGCGGCCAGCGCCTCGGCGCTCATGCCTGTCACCTTGCCGCCGGCGAACTGCAGCGTGCGCACCGACACATGGTGGACCAGCTGCGCGCCGTTCTTCAGCGCGCCGGGGATGGTGGTGACCAGCATCGACTGCTTGGCGTTGGTGGGGCAGCCGAGGCCGCAATAGCCAAGGTTCCAGCAGCCGCGCACGTTGCGCGGGATGACCTGGGCGGCCCAGCCCAGCGCCTCGGCGCCGCGCTTGAGGGCGCCGTTGTTGGCGTTGGGCTGCACCCCCCAGGGGGCGACGCCGAGCCGCTGCTCCATCTGCGCGAACCAGGGCGCCATCGCCTGCTCGTCGGAATCTTTCAGGGCGAAGGTGTCGGCCCAGTACTTGAGCGTCGGCGGCGGCGTGCGAAAGCTGGAGGTCCAGTTGATGGTGGTGCTGCCGCCCACCGAGCGCCCCTGCAGGACCGCCACCGCGCCGTCGGCGCTGGCCCGCGCGGCGCCTTCCTGGTACAGCTCGCCGTAGGCGCGGGCGTCGTTCATGTCCTTGAAGCTGGCCGAGGTCTTGAGCGGGCCTTCCTCAAGGATCAGCACCTTCAGCCCGGCCGCGCTGAGGATCTCGGCGGTGGTGCCGCCGCCGGCGCCGCTGCCGACGATCACCACGTCAGCCTCCAGCACCTGGTCCTGCTTGAAGGTGGAAGCGTCGGTGACACGCCAGCCGCCGGCGATGCCCTGCGTGTAGATGTCGTCGATTGCCATTGGGAATTCTATGAATTCAAAGCCTGGTACGGCCCGGCGGGCGGACCGGGATAATTGGCGGCCGCCCAGCCGGCGCGGGTGGCGAAGAAGGCCGAGGCCACCAGCTGCACCAGGCCGCGATAGCCGCCGTTGAACATGGCGAAGGAGCTGGTCCGCCAACGTTCCAGGAACGCCTGCACCCGTTCGGGCGTGGCGTGCTCCCAGGCGCCGACACCGGTGGTGGCCCAGCGGGTCAGCCGCATGTTGAGCAGATCGAACAGCTGCAGCAGGGCCTTCCGCCCCGGGTGGCCCAGGCGGTAACAGGCCAGGTCGATGTGCTGCAGCAGCTCGCGGAGCAGGGCATCGTGCTGCGGCCCCTCCGACAGCAGCCGGGCGCCGAGTACGCCGGGAATCAGTGCCAGCAGGAAGACCACGTCGGCGTCGCGCAGCACGCGGAAGCCCAGCGCCGACGACTCGACCCGGCGGGTGCAGCCGCTGAGCCCGGCGGTCACGCCCGCGGTGCCCAGCAGGAGGGCGCCGAACAGGCCGGTCCGCAGCAGGGTCCGCCGCGTCGCGTCGAAGTCGGGCTCCTCGCCGATCGGAATATTCCGCATTTGTCTCCTCGGGTTGCGGGATAATGTGAGGGTCACCGGTGACTCGCCGGTGGTGCTGGATGATAGTCAGCCCCGGCCGCAAAAGCGATTGCCGGGTATCGTGCTTACCGCGCCCAACCGCAAGGACCCGCGATGAACCGCGTGCTGCAGGACCTCGTCAATCTGCTCGATCTCGAAGCGCTGGAAGTCAACATGTTCCGCGGCCAGTCGCGCGACCTCGGCGGCAAGAGCGTGTTCGGCGGCCAGGTCATCGGCCAGGCGCTGGTGGCGGCCGCCCGCACGGTGGAAGGGGCGGAGCCGCATTCACTGCACGCCTATTTCCTGCGCCCCGGCGACATGAACCTGCCGCTCGTCTACGAAGTAGACCGCATCCGCGACGGCCGCAGCTTCAGCGCCCGCCAGGTGTCGGCGATCCAGCACGGGCAGCCGATCCTGTCGATGATCGCCTCGTTCCAGAAGCCGGAAAGCGGGCCCGAGCACCAGGCGCCGATGCCGCAGGTGCCGGCCCCGGAAACGCTGCGGCCGCAGGCCGAGCTGGCGGAGGAGTGGCTGCGGCAGCGCGCGGACGTGCCGCCGCGCCTGAAGGACGCCATGCTGCGCGTGCTGGCGATCGAATTCCGCCCGGTGACGCCGTGGAACCCGCTGCAACCCGAGGCGCGCGAATGCGCCCAGAACATCTGGTTCCGCGCCGCCGGCCGGCTGCCCGACGATCCCTTGCTGCACCGTTGCGTACTGGCCTATGCCTCGGACTTCAACCTGCTGTCCACGGCGCTGCGCCCGCACGCCATGTCCTTCCTCGACCCCAACAACGCCATCGCCAGCATCGACCACGCGCTGTGGTTCCACCGCGACGTGCGCGCCGACGACTGGCTGCTCTACGCGATGGACTCGCCTTCGGCCCAGGGCGCGCGCGGCCTGTCGCGCGGGCTGATCTTCGACCGTGGCGGCCGCCTGGTGGCGAGCGTGGTACAGGAAAACCTGATGCGGCGCATCAATCCCGCCTGACTTGCCGGGATGCCAGGCCGGATCTGTCGCATCGGCGACAGCCGCGCCGATCCGGGCTGTGCCAGAATCCACGCATTAAAGCGCCGCGCCGGATCCCGCCGCCGATGGCGAAAACAGGTCCCGGCCTGGGGGAGAACACCATGCGTAGGTTTCTCGGTGTGGTCGCACTGCTGCTGCTGGGCGCCGTGGCGGTATACGGCGCATTCGATTTCATTTTCCCGGAACAATTCACCGCGGCGGCGTTGAGCGCCGGGCGCAGCTATGCCGGCCTGCAGCGCAAGGAAACCGAGATCCCGGGCTTCAAGGTCGTGTACCTGGACGGCGGACAGGGCCGGCCGCTGCTGCTCCTGCACGGCTTCGGCGCCGACAAGGACAACTGGATCAAGGTCGCTCCCTACCTGACCCCGCGCTACCGCGTCATCGCGGTGGACCTGCCCGGCTTCGGCGAAAGCGGGCGTCCTTCGCCCGGCCAATGCCGTATCGAGGACCAGCTGACCTACGTGTCGCAGATCGCGGCCGCCCTGGGGCTGCAACGCTTCGATCTGGGCGGCAATTCCATGGGCGGCTGGATCGCCGCGGCCTACGCCGCCGCCCACCCGGACCAGGTGAGCAGCCTCTGGCTGCTGGCTCCCGCGGGCGTCTCCACCGCGGATACCAGCGAGCTCGGCGATATCGTCAAGAGCGGCGGCCACGTGCCGCTCATCACCCGCACGCCCCAGGAATACCGCCAGCTGGTCGATTTCGTGTTCGTGCATCCGCCCTACCTGCCGCACGCGATGCTCAAGGTCATGTCCGACCGGCAGGCGCAGAACTACGAGTTCGACCAGCAGGTGTTCGCCGAGTTGCGCAACGGACCTCCGCTGGAGCCGAAACTGAAGGATCTGGCCACGCCGGCCCTGGTGGTATGGGGCGATCACGACCGGGCCCTGCATTATTCCGGCGCCGACGTGCTGCAGCACCTGATGCCCAATGCGCAGGTGCAGATCATGCCGGACGTCGGCCACGTGCCGATGCTCGAAGCGCCGGCCGCCGTCGCCGCCAGGTACATCAACTTCCGCGAATCGCTGTCCGGGCGCTGACGCCGGAGCCTGCCGGCCTGCGGCTGGGGGCCTGCCGACAATTACTTTGACGCTGCGTTCAAAGTAACCGTCGACAGGCCCTAGAATGGCCGCATGATCACCCTGAGCCAGGCCACGCTGCGGCGCGGCGCACGCGCGTTGCTTGAAGACGCATCCTTTACCATCCACGCCGGCTGGCACGTCGGCGTGGTGGGCCGCAACGGCACCGGCAAGTCCACCCTGTTCGCCGCCGTGCTGGGCGAGATCCACCCCGACCGCGGCGAGATCGGGGTGCAGAAGGGGCTGGCCATCGCCACCGTGGCACAGGAAACCCCGGCGCTACCGGACGCCGCCATCGAATACGCCCTCGACGGCGACGCCGAGCTGCGCCAGCTCGAACGGCGCTTGGCCGAGGCGGAGCAGGCCCACGATGCCGAACGGATCGGGGCCATCCACGAGCGTCTCAACAACATCGGCGGCTACGCCGCGCGCGCCCGCGCCGCGCGCCTGCTGGATGGCCTGGGCTTCGCGCCCGAGACACAGGAGCGCCCGGTGGCAAGCTTCTCCGGCGGCTGGCGCATGCGCCTCAACCTGGCGCGTGCGCTGATGTGCCGGTCCGATCTGCTGCTGCTGGACGAGCCCACCAACCACCTCGACCTCGACGCGGTGATCTGGCTGCAGGACTGGCTGCGGCAATACCCCGGCACGCTGCTGGTGATCTCCCATGACCGCGAGTTCCTCGACGCGGTGACCAGCCACACCCTGCACCTGGAGAATTGCCGCGCCACCCTCTACACCGGCAACTACTCGCAGTTCGAGCGCACCCGCGCCGAGCAGATGGCACTGCAGTCTGCGACCTACGCCAAGCAGCAGCGCCAGGTCGCGCACCTGCAGGCGTTCATCAACCGCTTCAAGGCCAAGGCCACCAAGGCGACCCAGGCGCAGAGCCGTGTCAAGCAGCTCGAGCGGATGCAGCTGGTCGCGCCGGCCCACGCCGACAGCGAGTTCAGCTTCGAATTCCCGGCGCCGGAGCGCCTGCCGTCGCCGCTGCTGCGCTTCGACGAGGTCAGCGCCGGCTATCCGGGCACGCCCATCCTGCAGCACCTGAAGGTGCACCTGGCGCCGGGCGAACGCATCGGCCTGCTCGGCCCCAACGGTGCCGGCAAGTCCACGTTGGTGCGCAGCCTGGCCGGCGAGCTGCCGCCGTTGTCCGGCAAGGTAATGCGCGACCCCTACCTGCGCATCGGCTATTTCGCCCAGCACCAGCTGGAGCAGCTCGATGCCCGGGCTTCGCCGATCCTGCACCTGCGCCGCCTCGACCCCAAGGCCAGCGAGCAGTCGCTGCGCGACTTCCTCGGCGGCTTCAACTTCCGCGGCGACCGCGCCTTCGAGGCGATCGCCCCGTTCTCCGGCGGCGAGAAGGCGCGCCTGGCCCTGGCCCTGGTGGTGTACCAGAAGCCCAACCTGCTGCTGCTCGACGAGCCCACCAACCACCTCGACCTGGACATGCGCCACGCCCTGGAAACCGCGCTGATGGACTACGCCGGCGCGGTGGTGCTGGTCTCCCACGACCGCCACCTGCTGTCCAGCACCTGCGACACACTGTGGCTGGTGGCCGATGGCCGCTGCAGCGAGTTCGACGGCGACCTGGCGGACTACGCCCGCTGGCTCGCCGGGCGCGCCGGCGCGCCGCCCGCCGCGGCGAAGGACGGCGAACGCCTCTCGGCCAAGGACCAGCGCCGCGCCGCCGCCGACCAGCGTGAACTGCTGCGCCCGCTGAA
The DNA here is from genome assembly GCA_031291075.1 of Nevskia sp. Taxonomy (GTDB): domain Bacteria; phylum Pseudomonadota; class Gammaproteobacteria; order Nevskiales; family Nevskiaceae; genus Nevskia. The sequence goes on from JARLJS010000241.1 coordinate 6,207, forward strand.
GGACGCGGTGAAGAAACTCGACACCCGCATGGCGAAGCTGCGGCAGCAGCTGGCGGCGATGGAGCAGAAGCTGCACGATCCGGCGGTGTACGAGGCGGGCAAGGCCGGCGAGTTGGCGGCGCTGCTCAAGCAGCAGGGCGAGCTGAAGAAACAGCTCGAGCAGGCCGAAGGACAGTGGCTGGAGGCTTCGGAGAAACTCGAGGCGCTGGGGGTGGGCTAGTGTCCTGAGTTAGAAGTTCGTTGACAAAAGCGTTTGATTGAAGCCAGGATGTCGTCGGCGGACTTTGTCCAAGCGAACGGTCGCGGATTTTTGTTGTAGGTCTCCAGGTAGTGGCGAATCGCCGTTTCCAGGGCCA
>JARLJS010000242.1 GCA_031291075.1 Nevskia sp.
CAGGATGGCCTGGCTCGCCGATTGCGTGACGAGGGCGAGCGTCAGCAGCACGCGCTGCACCACGGTATAGTAGCCGAGTGGCTCGGCGCCGAAGGCGTAGCCGATCAGCCAGACGTCCATCCGCTTGTAGAGGAACATGACGAGATTGCCGCCGAGCACGTTGGCGCTGAAGCGCAGGATCTCGCGCTGCGCCATCTGCAGCAGCCGTCCGCCCCACGCGCTCTGCCGCCGCGCCTGCACGCCCTCTGCGCCATGCGCTACATAGCTCTGCACCGCAGTCTCCAGCGCCGCAATACCTGCGCTCGCCGTCGCCATGGTCCGCACCACCGGCGGCGTCCATCCATCGTCCGCAGCCAGCGATTGCATCGCCCGGATATCGCTCTCCACGCGGTCCGCGCCTTCGAGATCGCACTTGTTGATCACAAAGATGTCGGCGATCTCCATCAGTCCGGCCTTGATGCTCTGCACGTCATCGCCCATGCCCGGCACCAGCACCACCACGGTCACATCGGCCAGCCGCGCGATCTCCACCTCATCCTGCCCCACGCCCACCGTCTCGATCAGCATGCGGCTCTTGCCGCTCGCCTCGATCACCGTGCAGATATCCGCCGTCGCCGCCGCCAGCCCGCCCAGCGTGCCCCGCGTCGCTACGCTGCGAATGTACAGGCCAGCATCCTCCTGCTCGCCCTGCATGCGGATGCGGTCGCCCAGGATCGCCCCTCCGTGAAACGGGCTCGTCGGATCAACCGCCACTATGCCGACCGTCTCGCCCTGCGCGCGCAGCAGCCGCGCATAGCGGTCCACCAGCGTGCTCTTGCCCGCGCCCGGCGGCCCGGTAAATCCAATGCGCAGCGCCTTCCGCTCTGCATCCGCCGCATGGCACGCGCTCAGCAGGGCGGTCGCCGTGGCACCGCCCTGCTCTACCACCGACACAGCACGCGCCAGCGCGCGCACGTCGCCGGCGCGAACGCGCTGCACCAGCTCCGCCGCCTCCTGCTCCGTGCTCGTGATTTCGTTC
>JARLJS010000243.1 GCA_031291075.1 Nevskia sp.
AGGCGGGCGTGCCGGAACGGTCGGCGTGGCCGGAGACCTCGATCTGGGTCAGCTGCACGCGGCTGGAGTTCTGCGCAGCCTCGGCGATGATCTGATGCGCACGCGGCGTCAGGTCGGACTTATCCCAGTCGAAGAACACCAGGTAGGTGCGGGCCGGAGCCGGGGCCGGAGCAGCGGCCGGGGCCGGGGCCATCGGGGCGGCAACCGGCGTCGGGGCCGGGGCAGCGCCGAAGTTGTAGCGCACGCCAACCAGGACGGCGTGGTTGTACTGGTTCTCGGCCTTGAGGTTGCCCTTCACCGAGACACCGTCCGCCTGGTAGGTGCCAGTCACCTTCTGGTCGCCGAACACGCCCATGAAGCGGTACTCGGCGGTCACAGCCAAGCCAGGAACACCGGTCGGGACGGCAACACCGGCGATGGCCTGAGCGCCGAAGTGGGCTTCGGTGGTCGAGCCGTTGAAGCTGGCCGAGCCATCGGTGGTGTAGGCCCGGGCGGAGCCGAGCGAAACCGCCTCCACGCCAACGCCGGCACCGAAGTACGGCACCACATATTTCAGCCCGTTGACGTCATACAGCACGTTGACCATCGCGCCGTAGGTGGTGTTGTCCACCCCACCAGAGAGGCCGCTAGCACCGCGCAGCTTCTGATGCGTGTAGCGGTAGTTGGCCTCGAACTCGGTGCGCAGGCCGTTGCCGAACCCGTAACCGACGCTGCCAACGACCACCGGGCCGATCGCACCGTTGTAGTGGGCTCCACTACCCTTCAGGCTCGTGGAGCCAATGCCATTGACCGAGGCCGACTTCAGGTCCTGGCTCTGCAGCCAGTTCACACCAGCCCCGCCACCCACATAGATCCCGCTGACAGGTTGAGCAATTGCCGCAGCCGGAAGCGCCAGCACACTCGCGGCCAGCAGCACGTTCCGAAGCCCCATCTTATCTCTCCTCGTGTTCCGGGTGCCGCCACGCACGCTTGGCGCCAGCGAATTCTTCGTCCCGGTAAACCTGCGCAAACCTAAGTAAACTGCCCGCCAGAAGCCACAACACAATGGCGCCAACGGGCAACCGTATGCGTTTCGATCCGCCCCTGTGGCTGTTCGGCCACAGCCCCTGTGTCAGAAGCGAGACATAACAGATCCGTTACTTCAGTACTTCCCCCAGCGCCGCGCGTACAGCCGCCAGCGCCTCCCCGGCCTTGGACGCGTCCGGCCCGCCGGCCTGGGCCATGTCCGGCCGCCCGCCGCCGCCCTTGCCGCCCACCGCCGCCGAGGCCGCCCGCACCAGATCGACCGCCGAAACGCGCCCGGTCAGGTCCGCGGAAACCCCCACGACAATGCTCGCCTTGCCCTCGGCGGTGGAGACCAGCGCCACTACGCCGGAGCCGAGTTGGCCGCGAATCGCCTCGGCGATGCCCTTCAGGTCGCATGCCGGCAGGTCGCCGACCTCACGCGCCGAAAGCTTCACCCCGCCCACCTCCTCCACGGAGGCAGCCGAGCCGCCAGTCGCCAGCTTCTTCTGCAGGTCGGCCACCAGGTGCTCCAGCCGGCGACGCTCCTCCATCAGCCCGGCCACCCGCTCGGGCAGATCGGCGGGGCTGGTGTGCAGGGTCTGGGCCGCGGCATCCAACAGGCGCTCGTTCTCCTCGACCTGCGCCAGCGCGGCCGCGCCGCACACCGCCTCGATGCGCCGCACGCCCGCGCTGACCGCGCTTTCGGAAACGATGCGGAACAGCCCGATGTCGCCGGTGCGCCGCACATGCGTGCCGCCGCACAGCTCCACCGACCAGGCGGACTTCCCGGCGTCCGGCCCGCCCATGCCGACCACCCGCACCTCGTCGCCGTATTTCTCGCCGAACAGGGCCATC
>JARLJS010000244.1 GCA_031291075.1 Nevskia sp.
TAAATTTCTTCGTCATTCCCGCGCAGGCGGGAATCCAGTTTTCGATTTTGCACGAAGCTCCAAAGCAGAACTGGGTCCCCGCCTCCGCGGGGACGACAGTCCCAACTTAATAAACGGATTTCCAACTCACCACACTAGCGCCGCATCCAGCATCTCCAGCATCTGCGTGACTTCCGCGCCGGTGACGTTGAGGGCCGGCATTAGCCGCAGGCAATGTGGGCGCGGGGCGTTGAGGAGCAGGCCCTGCTCGCGCGCCGCGGCGACGACGTCTGCGGAGTCCCGCCCTTCGCCGAGCTCCAGCGCCTGCAGCAGGCCATAAGCTCTGACCTCACCCATATGATGGCGCCGGGCCAGTTCACGCAAGCCCTCGGCGAGCTGCAGGCCGCGCTCGCGCACACCGGCCAGGAAACCTGGCTGCGCCACGATATCGAGCACGGCATTGCCGATCGCTGCCGACAGCGGATTGCCGCAGAACGTCCCGCCCTGATCGCCGTATTCGAAGCAGCTGGCGGACTCGCTGCCGAGGACGGCTGCGATCGGAGCGCCGCCGCCCAGGCCCTTGCCCAGGGTGAGGATGTCCGGACGGACGCCGTAGGTATCGCAAGCGAACAAGTTGCCGAGGCGGCCGATGCCGGTTTGCACCTCGTCGACGATCAGGAGCAGGCCATGGCGGTCACACAAAGCGCGCAGCGCGCCGACGAACTCCCCCGTGGCGCCCAGGACACCGGCTTCGCCCTGGACCAGTTCGAGCATCACCGCCACCGTCCGCGGCTCGATCAGCGCCTCGACCGAGGCGAGGTCGTTCAGCCGCGCCTTCGGAAAGCCGGGCACCTGCGGGGCGTACATCGTGTCCCAGCCGGGCTTGCCCGTGGCGGACATCGTCGCCAGCGTGCGGCCGTGGTAGCCGTTGACGAAGGTGATGATCTGCCAGGCGCCGCCCTTGTGCAGGCTCCCCCACTTGCGCGCGAGCTTGATGGCGCCTTCGTTGGCTTCCGCACCGGAGTTGGCGAAGAACACCTGCTGCAGGCCCGTGGCGTGCGCCAGACGCGTGGCAAGCCGGAGCGCCTGGTCGTTGTAAAAGGCCGGGCTGGGCGTGAGCAGGCGAGTGGCCTGCCGCGCGATGGCCTCGACCAGTGCCGGGTGGCTGTGCCCCAGGCAGTTCACCGCCCAGCCCTGGACGCAATCCAGGTAGCGGCGGCCGGCATCATCCCACAGCCAGGCGCCTTGGCCACGCACCATCACCGCATCGGGGCGGGGCGTGACCTTCATCAGGTGGCGGGGATCAGGCTTGAGCATGATGTTCATGGGGGTCACCGGAATGTGGGCGGGGAAAAACAAAAAAAGGCCGCGGAATCCGCGGCCTTTTCGTACGAGAGGGATGAGACGTGGAATGGTCTAGACGACAATCTCTCGGATCGGGCGCGCGAAAGCCACCGCACTGCGCAGAGCGCAGCGGCTGGTAGCTCGACGTCGCATGGAGAGAACGGTGACCATGTAAAAATGATGCGGGGAATTTACGGGCGCGTCAAGGATTCGGGCGGGCCGATCGCGGAGCGGCTGTAGCATTCTTGGTTGATTACAGGTTCGCCAACTCGGCGGAGAGGGCAGAAATGAATTCCGAAGCCAGGGCCAGTGCCCCAAGGATGTTTTACTACCGTTACTCCTGGATTATCGTAGTGTTTGCAGTCGCATATGCGTACCTAGCGACGCAAGCAAAAGAATCACCTTCCGTCGTTACGAACGTCATAGTTGGTCTATTTTTGGCTGCAATATACATAGAGTGGAAAACACTTCGTGTATCGCTCGACGAAAACAGCATTCAATCCCGTTCTCTCTTTCATGGCCGAGAGCTTCGATATTCGGACATCAAATCAGCCGGGATCGTATTCGTACCGAAGGGTGGTCGAAGCCTTAGAATTGTTGGCAGAACCGGGACAGTGTTCAAAATCGATAGCTCACTGAGTCAGTTCGACACATTTGCAGCTCTAGTTAAAAAGCTCGTCGAGGACAACGGCGGCGTATTTGAAGAACCAAGATGGTGGGGGCGCCGGGCATGATCCCCGGCCGTCACTTCCAGCCGAGGTTCCTGCCCCGTGCTTCGCCGCTTCAGCAGTTCGGCTGGGATGAAGCGCAGCGGAATCCTGGCGCTTTACCAGTCGATCAGCGACGCTGGGATTCCACTCCGTTCCATCCCAGCCTACAGCTCTGAGCCCCGCTTCGAGCCGACTCTCCCGACCCTGCCCGCCGACGCCTTCCTGCGGTGCTCTCCCGGGCTATATCCCGCCCGCGCCCGGAACGCGCGGCCGAAATTCGAGGTGTCGGTGAAGCCGAGCGAATAGGCCACCTGGGTGACGCTCATGTCCCCGCGGGCCAGCCGTTCGCAGGCCAGCTCGTGCTGGATGCGGCAGGACAGCTCGCGAAAGCTGGTGCCTTCGCGCTCCAGGTAGCGGTTCAACGTCCGCTTCGAGATGTTGAGCGTCGCGGCGAGTTCCTCCAGCGTAGGCAGGCCCTCGCTGACTTCGCGCAAGGTCATTGCAACCCAATCGCCAAAGCCGCGCACGCCGACCACTTGCCGCACCAGCGCACGGCAGCGCTCCTCCGCGAGCAGTCGCGCATGGGCGTCCGCCATCGCCAGCCGGTAGCCGCGGGGATCGTCGAGCAGGCGCAGGCGCACGCCGGGCAGCATGTCCACGCCGAAGCGGACCTCCACGTTGCGGAGTTCGCGGTAACGCTGCAGGTGCAAGGGCTCGGGTATCGACAGCTCCAGCCGGCACGGCGGTTGCCGCTCCCCGGTCAGGTCGGCGATCTCGCGCCACGCGGCGGTGCCGATCGCCTCCAGGTGGAAAGCGAGGCAAAGCCGGCTCATCGCCACCAGCGGCGTGAACTGGATCTCGGCGTGGTCGGGCCCGCTGCTGTAGCGCATGCGGAAGCTCGGCATCAGCAGCCCGAAGTAGCGCGCTTCGAAATGCAGCGCCTGGTCGAGGTTGGCGCTGTTGATCATGCCGAAGCCGACGAAACTGTGGGCGCTGGCTGTGAGCAGCTTGCCGAGCTCGAATGCCAGGTCGCTGCGGCCGCTGAGCGCGGCCGCGCGGCAGACAAGCTGGTCCACCTTGGAAAACGGGATGGTCGCGTTGGGCTGCGTCAGCAGGCGCGCCGGCAGCCGCAGGGAACGCAACACGCCGTCCAGGTCCACGCGATCGCGCGCCAGTACGTCGGCAAGGCGGGCGTAGTAACGCGCCGGCACGCGCACATCGGGCTTGGACATTGCTGCGGCAGACTTGTGAACCTGGCGCATTATAACCATCACTTGGCGTAAAATGACCGACATGGGTTCGCCTCCCCCCGCATGCTACGTACCTGGTGGAGGAGATTCTCAAGATGGGTACGATGCAGGCAACAACGGTTGAACACGCGGACCGCGATACCTGGGTGGATGGCAAGCGCTGGCTGTGGCTGCTAAGCCCGGCGCTGCCCCTGCTGGGCCTGGTCTCGGTGCTGGCGGTGATGACGGGGGCTTCCCGGGCGCTGCTTTGGGCGCTGCCAATCGTGTTCTACGTGCTGGCACCCATTCTTGACTGGTGGATCGGCGAGGACCGCATCAACGCCCCCGAATCGGCGGTGCCGGCGCTGGAGGCGGACCACTACTACCGCCGAATCGTCTACGCCTACCTGCCCAGCCAGTATCTCGTCACCATCCTCGGCGCCTGGCTGGCCGTGAACGGGCACCTGCCGTGGTGGGCATTGCTCGGGCTGGTGGCGACGGCGGGCGTGACCAACGGCGTGGGCATCAACACGGCGCACGAGCTGGGGCACAAGACCAACAGCCTGGAGCGCTGGCTGGCCAAGCTGGCGTTGGCGCCGGTGGCTTACGGCCACTTCCTGGTCGAGCACAACAAGGGGCACCACAAGAACGTCGCCACGCCCGAGGATCCCGCCAGCTCGCGGATGGGCGAGACCTTCTGGGCCTTCCTGCCGCGCACCGTGGCGGGCAGCCTCAAATCGGCCTGGCGGATCGAAGCCGAGCGCCTGGCCCGGCTGGGCAAGGGTCCCTGGTCGATCGGCAACGAGAACCTGCAGGCCTGGGGCATGTCGCTGCTGCTGTTCGGGGCGCTCACGTTGTGGCTCGGCCCGTGGGGACTGCTGTTCCTGGCTGCGCAGGCGGTGCTCGGCTTCTCCCTGCTGGAGGTGGTGAACTACCTGGAGCACTACGGCCTGCTGCGGCAGAAGCTGTCCGACGGGCGCTACGAGCGCTGCCAGCCGCGCCACTCCTGGAACAGCAACCACGTGGTGACCAACCTGTTCCTGTTCCAGCTGCAGCGCCATTCCGATCATCACGCGAATCCCACCCGCCGCTACCAGGCCCTGCGCCACTTCGACGACAGCCCGCAGTTGCCGTCCGGCTACTCGGCCATGCTGATGATCGCGTACCTGTCGCCGTTATGGTTCAAGGTGATGGACCCGCGCGTGGCCGCGCACTACCGCGGCGATCTGAGCAAGGCCCATCTGCATGCGCCGCGCCGCGAGCAGCTGCTGGCGCGCTGGTCGGTGCAGAAGGATGCGCCGGCGGAAGCCGGGAACGATACGGTTCAAGCGGCAGCCGATGCGCCGGCAGTCACGGCGTCGCGCTTCGCCTGCCCGAACTGCGACTACGTCTACGACCAAAGCCTGGGCTGCGCGCACGAGGGCTATCCCGCCGGCACTCCCTGGGCGGACATCCCCGCGAGTTGGCCCTGCCCGCAGTGCGCGGTGCGGGAGAAGGTCGATTTCAGGCCCATCCTGGATTGACATGTCTTTCCCCTCTCCCGCAATGACCGGACGGGCACAGAGCTAGCGCGCACCTCGATCAGCCAAGCAAGTCACGCGGTGCAACCCCCAACAGCTCGAGCGTCTGATCGAGCATGGCCCGCGCCGCTTGTGCGTCGTCGGCGAGCGCCGTGCGCGGCGCCGGCCGGCCTTTAAAATCCAGATAGTGGTCTTCGACGCTTCCTGCGGTGTGCCGACCAAGCAGGATCCCGGCGACGACAAGGGCCGATTCCTCGGGCGTGCTGCTGCCGGGGATCAGGGGAATGAGCGCACGCATCGCCATCCAGCCCGCGCGGTCGAACCAGTTGTGGTCGCGCGCCAGGCCAGTGCCGGGCATCAGGCCGGGGTCCACCGCGTAGAACTCCATGCGCCCGGCGGGCACGCGGCGCGTCAGCTCCAGGGCCGTCATGATGTTGGCCAGCTTCGAGTTGGCGTAGCGGTCGAGCCCTTGCTGGGCGGCATTGCGGCGCGGATCGCCGCTGCCCTCCAGCCAGTCCGCCACGGACCTGAAGTGCGAGCCGCGGAATCCGAACATCCGCGCAAGCCTTTCGTCCGGGTTGTGTGTTCCGCTGCCGATGAAGACAACCCGCCCGCCGGAGCGGATGCGGCGCCACAGCCGGAACAGGAGCCGGAGATGGCCGACGTGGTTGACGGCCATGGTCAGCTCGTGACCGGCCTCGTTCCGCTTCAAGCCGTCGACGATCTGAATCCCCGCGTTCAACGCGACCGCAGCGAGCGGCTCTTGGCCGAGCAGCTCCTCGATGGCGGTAACGCACGCATCGATCGAGCCGGCCGAGGCCAGATCGAGCTGTAAGCCGTGCACGGAAACCCCTGTCTCTTCCGTCAGCCGGGCGGCGGCCTGCAATGCCGCGGCGCCGGTCGTGGCCGTGACCAGGATTCGCCCCACGCCGGTCGCGGGCATCGTGCGCCGCTGCAGCGCCTGGGCACTGGCGTAGCCGAGACCCGAACTGCCACCCGTAATCAGTATGTTGTTCGTTGTCATCGAAGCAGGGGGATAGCTTCCGCTCGCGTCTATGGTTTGGGGGGGACGCGCCGGCCAATGGCGCGACACGAGGAAGTATGGGAACGATCCTTCATCGCCACAATTCGCATTGCCGATGCGAGACCGCGGATACCACCGAGGCCAGGAGGATCGCCGGTCCCGGAGCAATCGACAACGCCGGCCATCCGCAACTGCGAAGCGATCCTTCGCATTTCGTAACGGGATGGGCAACTCCGCTTTACATGCGTGCCGGATTCTCCTGGCACCGCCGGATCTGCTGCTTTGCAGCATCGGGACGTTCGTGCTATTTAAGGGGTATGCGTTTCTCCCACCTCTCGCGCCTGCTCCTCGCCCTGGGCTTCTTCGCCGCCCAGCTGGTGGCGGTGGTGCACGCCACCGGGCACGAGCTGAAGCCGGAGCGGTCGGCCACCTGCGAGATCTGCGCGCTGGCCCATGCCGGCGGCGGCCCGCTGGCGGCCGTCGACGCCAGCCGTATCGTCATCCCCCGCTGCGAGGCGCCGGCTGCGCCGGTCGTCGTCGCGGTGACCGTGCGCTCCATCGCACGCCCCAACAGCCGCGGCCCACCCCTCTTCCTCGCCTGACCGGACCCGTCGCACACGCGTGGCCCTGAACGGCCGCGCCTCGTCCTGTTTTCTTCAGCGAGGATTTTCATGGATTCGTCCCTTCAAAGGGCGCGCCGCGCATGGCCGGCGGCGGCTCTGACCCTGCTCGCGGCTGCCGCCGCCAGCCAAACCTGGGCCGCCGAGCCTCTAACGGTGGCCGCGGCCAACTCCCTGGGCACGCTCAACGGCACCGTTACGGACAAGGATGGCAAACCGATCGCCGGCGCCAAGGTGCAGCTCAGCAACGCGGGCGGCAAGGTGGTGGCCCAGAGCCAGACCGACAGCCAGGGCCAGTACAGCATCAACGGCATCACACCCGGCAGCTACTCGGTGTCCGCCTCCAAGAGCGGCGGCTACATCAGCGCGGCGGTGGAGATCGCGGCGGGCGGCACCAGCCAGTCGAAGCTGCAACTGGGCGCCGCCGCCAAGCTGCAGACGGTGACGGTGGTCGGCCAGCGCTTCGAGCGCGCACGCAACCAGCTTTCGCCATCCACCGGCAGCAGCCAGTACACCTTCAACGAAAAAGCCATCGAGCGGCTGCCGCAGGGCGACCACACGCCGTTCAACCAGGTGCTCCTGCAGGCACCGGGCGTGGCCAACGACTCCTTCGGCCAGGTGCATATCCGCGGCGACCACAACGATCTGCAGTACCGACTGAACGGCATCATCCTGCCGGACGGCGTGAGCGGCTTCGGCCAGGTGTTCGATCCGCGCTTCGCCAAGAGCATCACGCTCAACACCGGCGCGCTGCCGGCGGAATACGGCCTGCGCACCGCTGGCGTGGTCGACATCGTGACCAAGGAGCGGATCGACCAGGGCGACATCGACCTCTACGGCGGCAGCCACGACACCGTCAACCCCAGCTTCCAGCTCGGCAAGACCTACGGCCCGTTCAGCGCCTACGTGACCGGCCAGTACCTGTCGAGCAACCTGGGCGTGGAGAATCCCACCTCGTCGAGCAACGCGATCCACGACTGGACTTCGCAGGGCAAGGGCTTCGGTTACTTCTCCTACCTGCTCGGCTCGCATACCAAGCTGAGCGCGATCCTGGCCGCCACCGGCACGCGCCTGGAGATTCCCGACAATCCCGGCCAGGCGCCGAACTCGGCTTACCTGGGCCAGCTCGGCACGGCGGGCTTCGCCAGCATCCCGGACTCGTCCGGCTTGAACGAGCGGCAGTACGAGCGCAACCAGTACGGCATCCTCGCGCTGCAAGGCCTGGGCGCGAACGACATGACCTACCAGGTGGCGGTGTTCGATCGCGTCAGCTCGGTGGAATTCGCGCCGGATTTCCTCGGCGACCTGGCCTTCAACGGCGACGCCTCCCGCCTCAAGCGCAAGGCCTCGGCGCTCGGCCTGCAGGGCGACCTGAGTTACCCACTCAGCGACACGCACACACTGAGCGTGGGCTTTTCCGGCAGCAGCGAGGACGACCGTTCGGACAACACCTCGTCGGTGTTCACCACTTCCGGCCTGGCCAACAACGGCAACTGCGCCACCGGCACGCCGGACGACAGCGGCACGTATTGCGTCACCGGCGGCCCGGTCGGCATCACCGACAACAATCCAAAGAACGGCAATACGCTGCTGAGCCTGTACGCCCAGGACAAGTGGGACGTGAGTAACAATCTCATCGTCAACTACGGCCTGCGCTTCGACAAGCTCAACGCCTTCGCCAGCGGCAGCCAGCTCAGTCCGCGCATCGGCATGATCGACTACCTGACGCCGCGCACCACCATCCACGCCGGCTACGCCCGCTATTTCACCCCGCCGCCAACCGAGCTGGTGCCGAACGAAACCCTCTCCAGGTTCAACAACACCACTCAGCAGGCGGTGATCACGCAGAACGATCCGGTGCTGCCGGAGCGCGCGCACTACTTCGACGCCGGCGTGGTGCACCAGCTCACGCCGGCGCTGAACGTGGGGCTCGATTCGTACTATCGTTTCGCCCGCAACCTGATCGACGAGGGCCAGTTCGGCAGCGCGCTGATCTTCTCGCCGTTCAACTACCGGGAAGGCCATATCTACGGCGTCGAGTTCACCAGCGCCTACCATCAGGGCGGGCTGTCCGCCTATCTCAACCTGGCGCGCTCGGTGGCGCAGGGCACCGACGTGATCTCCGGCCAGTTCCAGTTCTCCGATCCGGCCGAGCTGGCGTACATCCGCAGCCACTACGTCTACCTCGACCACCACCAGCGCTGGACCGCATCCGGCGGGGCCTCCTACCAATGGCTCGGCACGAACTTCGGCATGGACGGCACCTACGGCAGCGGCCTGCGCCAGGATTTCGCCAACCTGGGCAAGCTGCCCACCAGCGTGCAGATTGACCTGTCCGCCAGCCGGGACGTGCATATCAGCGAAAGTTTCGGCAATATGAATGTTCGCCTCGCGGCGCTGAATGTGCTGGACCGCAGCAATGAGATCCGCAGCGGTACCGGCATCGGCGTCGGCGCGCCCCAGTTCGGGCCGCGCGCGTCGTTGTATTTCGGCGTCACCAAGCCTTTTGGCATATAGGGCCTGCCCACAGGCCCACCCAACACAAGGAAACAACATGCTCAGGCTCAGGAACGTTGCACCTCGCGTTTGCGGGTCGCCCTTGCGTTGGCTGGCCGGCGCGGCCATCCTGGCCGGCGCCTGCCCGGCCGGCCAGGCCCTTGCCGCCCTGCCCGCACCGGCGCTGGAGGAGTCGATCAACGCGCGCGACGCGGCATCGCTGCCGGTGCCGCAAGCCCGCCCGGTGGCATTGGACACGCCGGTCGAGGACGCGCACATCACCTCGCCTTACGGCTGGCGGGTGCACCCGATCCTGAAGCGACGCCGCTTCCACATGGGCGTGGACTACGGCGCCCCCCAGGGCACCCCTGTGCACGCCGCCGCCGACGGCGTGATCGTGGAGATCGGCCGGCGCGGACACTACGGCCTGTACCTGCGGATGCGCCACGGCGGCAACGTGCAGACCGCCTATGCCCATCTGGCCGGCTTCGCGCCGCAACTGCATGCAGGCTCCATCGTCAGGCGCGGCGAGGTGATTGCCAGCGTGGGCCGCACCGGCTGGGCCACCGGCCCGCACCTGTACTACGAGGTGATCGTCAACGGCAGGCGCGTCGATCCCTGTCGCCCCGGGCTGGACCTGGCGAACCTGAACGGCGAGCGCGAACAGGCACAGCCGCAACCCGCCGTGCTGCATGCAGCGAAGGGCGATTCCTGAGATTCACGCCTCCATGCAATCCCCTCTCCCGCGTGCGGGAGAGGGTGGCCCGCAGGGCCGGGAGAGGGGCTTTCGGGTTCGGTGAAAACCGCCTCTCCACTACCCCTCCCGCAAGCTGGAGGGGAACTGCTTACAATCAATCATGACTATTCGCGCCGCCATTCCGGCGCTGGCATGCGCACTCGCGCTCTCCGCCTGCGCCATCGGCAACCGCTACGACTACAGCGACGCCAGCGGCACGCTCAACTATAAAAGCCAGGGCCAGCACGTCACCGTGGCGGTATGGGACCAGCGCCGCTACGTCGTCAGCGGCAACAAGGATCCCGACTTCGTCGGCCTGCAACGCGCCAACGTCGGGCTGCCGTTTGACGTCGGCACCGCCTCGCACCGCCCCCTGGCCTGGGACATGGACGACGCCCTGGTGCGCTCCCTCGCGGCCGCCGACTTCGGCGCCACCCCGGTCATGCTGACCCCGCGCGACAGCCAGGCCACGGCGATGGCCGCGCTGCTGCGCGGCAAGCCGCAGCGCGTCCTGCTGCTGCGGATGGACGACTGGGAAAGCGACACCTATAAAAACCCGATGGTCACCTACGACCTCACCCTGAACGTTTACGACGCTTCCGGCCGCAGGCTGACATCGAAAAACCTCAAGGGCAACGAGGCCTTGCAGGGCAGCCTGATCAATCCCGGCGCACGCGCGCGGGAGGAGGTGCCGGACACCTTCAGGCGCAAGATCGAGTTGCTGCTCAATGCCCCGGAGGTTGCCGCTGCTTTGCGGTAGGCGGCGGCAATGCGCCTCAGCTACGGTGTCACCCCGATGGCGATGTCTGTTACCAAGTTGCTCCAGTTGGGACTGGCGGTACTGCAGGTCTGGCCAGGCGCGTACACGTCGACCGTCTGCCCCATCGCATAGGCGAGCATGACAATCGATACCATCTGGTTGTAGTAAGGCCCTGTCGGATCGAAGTAAAACTCGTTTCCATTGCCGCAGGTGCTAAGCCAGCGTCCCCCGCCTGATGGCGGCGCCACCTCGAACGCGAACCGGTTTCCGGTCGTGACCTCACCCGCGTAGATGTACTTTATGGTCAGATTGTTATACCAGGGCGGACCACCGAAGCCCGATTGGGCCTCCGCCGGCGCCGACAGCACCATAGAACCGGTCACCGTCAGCGCGAGACCGGCCACCGAATTCCGGCAGAGCCCCTTGAGCGAACGCTTCCAGGATTCCGGCCGGGCTTGTGAAACCTGCACCTGCGACTGCTTCGTGTGAATCCCCCATCGTCCAAACTGGAAACAACGAAAAAGAAAAGTCGGCAATCCTATCCGAACGCGTACGCGCTCAAGCAACTCGGCGCGTACGCGCCGTTCTACACGGCGGGACAGTCCGGCCACGGCTGGGCTTACGACGGCATGGGCGGGACGACGGCGGCGAACACGCCGGCGATCGATGATTTCAACCTGGGCA
>JARLJS010000245.1 GCA_031291075.1 Nevskia sp.
CCTCCAGCGGCCGCGGCCGGCGGCCGGCCAGGACCACCGCCGCGCCCGCACCGGCCAACGTGGCCGCGAACTGCCGCCCGAGGCCGGTGCCTGCCCCGGTCACCAGGGCGACGTGGCCGCGCAGGTCCGAATATGCCGCGCCGGATGCGTTCATGCGCCCGACCTCAGGCTGCCGCCGACGAGGCGGCCTTGGACTGGCCGCCGGTGGAAGGTGATGCTTCCGCCGCCGCGTAGTAACCGGTGCCGCTGTGCGCGCGCCGGCGCAGGTCTTCGGTCGGCGCGTAGCGGCTGCCGTAGGCCTTGGCGAAGCGCTCGCAGTCGGCGACGAAGGACTGCAGGCCGACCGTCTCGATCAGCGACAGGGGGCCGCCGGTCCAGGCCGGAAAGCCCCAGCCGAGGATCGCACCGAGGTCGGCGTCGGCGGGATGGGTCAATACATCCTCCTCCAGGCAGCGCACCGTCTCGATGGCCTGGATGTACAGGATACGCTTGCGGATCTCCTCCGGCGCGGGCTGCGTCGCCGCGGGCGGATAGATCTCGCGCAACCCCGGCCACAGCTGCTTGCGGCCGCCCTGCGGGTAGTCGTAGAAGCCCTGGCCGGCCTTGCGGCCGGGGCGCTTGAGCTCATGCACGAAGCGGCGCACCACGTCGTAGCCGGCGGGCTTGACGTAACGCCCGCCCAGGTCCGCTTCGGACTGCGCCATCACCTTCTCGATCAGCTCGAGCGAGACCTCGTCGCTCACCGCCAGCGGCCCCACCGGCATGCCGGCGGCCCGCGAGACGTTCTCGATCAGGGCTGGGTCGACGCCCTCGGCCAGCATGCGCATACCCTCGTGGTTGAACATGCCGAACACGCGGCTGGTGTAGAAGCCGCGGCTGTCGTTGACGACGATCGGCGTCTTGCGGATCTGGCGCACGAAGTCCAGCGCCTTCGCCACCGTCGCCGGTGCGGTGGCGCGGCCGAGGATCACCTCCACCAGCGGCATGCGATCCACCGGCGAGAAGAAGTGCAGGCCGATGAACTGCGCCGGCCGCACCGAGGCCTCGGCCAAGCCGGTGATGGGCAGGGTGGAGGTGTTGCTGGCGAACACCGCCGAGGCGGGGATCACCGCCTCGGCCTTGCGCGTCACCTCGGCCTTGAGGGCGCGATTTTCGAACACCGCCTCGATCACCAGCTCGCAGCCGGCCAGGTCCTCGAAGCGGCAGGTGGTGCGGATGCGCTCTTCGATGGCCTTGCCGGCGGCAGTATCCAGCCGGCCGCTCTCGATGCCCTTGGCCACCAGGCCGCGCGTATAGTCCTTGCCCTTCTTCGCCAGCGCCTCGCTCGTGTCCAGCAGCACGACCTCGATACCCGCCGCGGCGGCGGAGTACGCGATGCCCGCGCCCATCATGCCGGCGCCCAGCATGCCGAGCCGGCCGACCTTCGAGGCCGCGAAGCCGGCCGGACGCCGCGCGAGGCTGTCGGCGGCGGTCTTGTTGATGAACATGGCGCGGATCAGGTTGCGCGCCGCGGCGCCGGTGGCGAGCTGTCCGAAATACTTGGACTCGATCCGCAGGCCGGTGTCGATCGGCACCTGGGTGCCCTCGAACACCGCCGAGAGGATCGCCAGCGGCGCCGGGTAATTCCGCTGCGTGGACTTCTGCACCGCGGCGGTGGTGGCGGTGAAGAGCGTGGCGATCACCGGATCGGAAATGCCGGCACCTCCCGGCACCTTGTAGTCCTTGGCATCCCAGGGCTGCTGCGCCTTGCCGCCCTGCGCGATCCAGGCGCGCGCCCGTTCCACGACCTGCTCCTGCGGCGCCAGCTCGTGCACCAGTCCGAGCTGCAACGCCTCCTGCGGCTTCAGGTGCCTGCCTTCGAGCAGCAGCGGCAGGCCGCGCGCGATCCCGGCCAGGCGCGGCACGCGCTGTGTCCCGCCCGCGCCGGGCAGCAGGCCGACCTTGACCTCCGGCAGCCCGACCACGGCCCTGGGATCATCCGCCAGCACGCGGTAATGGCAGGCCAGGCACAGCTCGAAGCCGCCGCCCAGCGCCAGCCCGTTGATCGCCGCCGCCACCGGCTTGCCGCAGGTCTCGATGCGGCGGAACAGCCGCGAGGTGGACTGGCTCATCGCCGCCGCCTGGCGCGGTGTCGTTTCGCGCTCGAACAGCTCCACCAGCGCCTTGAGGTCGGCGCCCGCGATGAACGCCTGCTTGCCCGAGGTGAGGACGAGGCCCTTGACCGAGGCGTCGGCCGCCAACCGCTCCACCGTTTCCGCCAGCTCACGCTCGAACGCCGGCGTCAGCACGTTCATCGTGCGGTCGGCGAGATTGATCTTGAGGACCGCGATCCGGTCCTGCCCGATTTCGACTTGGAAGGTGCTGTGCATTGCCGTGTCCCAGGGAACCTAGATGCGCTCGATGACCGTCGCCGTGCCCATGCCTGCGCCCACGCACAGGGTGATCAGGGCGGTATTGAGATCGCGGCGCTCCAGCTCGTCCAGGACGGCGTCCAGAATCATCGCGCCAGTAGCGCCCAGCGGATGGCCCAGCGCGATAGCGCCGCCGTTGACGTTGACGCGCGCCGGGTCGAGGTGGAGCGCACGCATGAAGCGCAGCACCACCGCGGCGAAGGCCTCGTTGATTTCGAACAGGTCGATATCCTTGACCGACATGCCCGCCCGGCCCAGGGCGCGCTCGCAAGCTGCGGCGGGACCGGTCAGCATGATGGTGGGCTCGGAGCCGATCGAGGCAAAGGCGCGGATGCGCGAACGCGGCCTCCGGCCGATCTTGCGGCCAGCGGCCTCGCTGCCGATCAGGACACCCGCCGCGCCGTCGACGATGCCACTGGAATTGCCCGCGGTGTGGCGGTGCTCGATGCGTTCGACCTGCGGATACCTGAACTGCGCGACGGCGTCGAAGCCGCCGCGCTCGCCCAGCGTGGCGAAAGCAGGCTTAAGCCTGGACAGGTCGTCGAGCGTCGTCGCCGGCCGCATGTATTCGTCGCGGTCCAGGATCACCTCGCCGATCACGTCCTTCACCGGGATCACCGACTTCGAGAACCAGCCCTCCTGCCAGGCGCGCGCCGCGCGCTGCTGGCTTTCGAGCGCGAAACGGTCGAGGTCGTTGCGGCTGTAGCCGTCGAGCGTGGCGATCAGGTCGGCGCCGATCCCCTGCGGAACGAAACAGGTTTTCCACGCGACCTGTGGGTCAGAAGCCCAGGCGCCGCCGTCAGAGCCCATCGGCACGCGCGACATCGCCTCCACGCCACCGCCGATGGCGAGGTCCGCCTGTCCCGCCATCACCTGCGCCGCCGCGGTGTTCACCGCCTCCAGGCCGGAGGCGCAGAAACGGTTGAGCTGCCGGCCGGGGACAGACTCGTCGTAGTCCGCGTTGAGTGCGGCGACGCGCGGGATCACCGCGCCCTGTTCCGCCACGGGCGACACGCAGCCGAACACGATGTCGTCCACCAGGCGCGTGTCCAGGCCGGAGCGGTCCCGCAGTGCCGCCAGCGTCTGCGTCGCGAGCTGGATCGCCGTCACCTCGTGCAGGGTCCCGTCCGCCTTGCCGCGTCCGCGCGGAGTGCGCACGTGATCGTAAATCAGGGCTTCCGCCATGGAACGCTCCTCGTTGTCCTTATGCCTGGGCGGCGCGCGCGCACGTCGTGCACGGCTCTCCCGAAGGCTATAGGTCCCTCACACTTCTGTCAATCTGCTTGACGTTGTTGTCGCATCCGGAACGGCGGACCGCGGCGCCGCCGGCGGCGAGTTCCTCCAGGCCTGCGGCGCGCGACACATGTGCGGTATAGCCCAGTTCCCGCCGCGCGCGCGCATCGTTGATGGTGAACTCGCCGCCGATCAGGCCGAGTCCCGCCCGCGACAGCGGCGGCGCGCCGCGGCGGCGCGTGAGCGCCCACACGCCCTCCAGGCCCGCCGCCAGCGGCCAGGCCACGGCGCGGGGCAGGCTCGTCCGCGGCGCTTGCAAGCCCTGCGTCTCCAGCAGGGCCGAGAAGAATTCCCGCAGCGAGGGATGCGGTGGCGCGTCGCACACGAGATAGTCCGCTCCGCCCCTTCCGCGCTCCGCGGCGAGCAGCGCCGCCTCGCAGACATTGCGCACGTGGCAGAAGCTGAAAAGGTAACGCCCGCCATCGATCCAGACGAAGCGGCCCCTGTGCACCGCCTTGACCAGGGCCGGCAGCATGAACGGATCGCCCGTTCCCCACACCGCGGGCGGGCGGATCACGCAGGCGGCGAAGCCCGGCCCGGTGGCATCGAGCACGAGCCGGTCCGCCCGCGCCTTGGTCTGCGCGTAGGCGCCTGTCGGCACCGGCGGTACGGGCATCGACTCATCGACGTTGACGACCGGGCACCCCGAGGACAGCACCGCCGCCGCGCCGACGGCGACGAACCGCGGCACGCCGGCCGCGCGCGCGGCCTCCAGCACGCTGCGCGTGCCCTCTACGTTGACGCGGGCCATCTCGCCTTCGCGCCCGTTGAACTTCATCAATGCAGCACCGTGGATCACCGCGTCGCAGCCCTGCATGCCGCGCCGCAAGGCTTCCGCCGCGAACAGGTCGCCCGCAACGGGCCCGGCGCCGGCCACCGCCACCCGCGCGACCGCGTCGTCGGAACGGGCGAGCGCCCGCACCGCGTGCCCCCGCTCCGCCAGGAAGCGGATGAGCGTGCCGCCCACGAAACCGGAGCCGCCGGTGACGAAGATGCGCATGATGCTGTGCCCGGCCGTTCACGGCCTGCCGCCGGCGGATATCGCCGCGGACGAGCTTACGTCTTGTCAATATACTTGACAATATCGGCAGCGGCCAGGAGAATCCGCGCATGCGAACCTCCCACCGGCCTGCACCGCAGGCTCGCGCCCTGGCGGGCGTCGCGGTGCTCGCCACGGCGCTGTCGGCCTGTTCCGGGACGGCCGGGCCCGTTCCCCCGCCCCGCGCCGCCGCCTGCGGCGTGTGCCACGCGCTGCACGGCGAGGCGATGGCGGGGATCTACCCGATCCTCGCCGGGCAGCACAGCGCCTACCTGCAGGCCCAGCTCCGCGCGTTCAAGGACGGCAGCCGGCGCAACGCCACCATGAGCCCGCTCGCCGCCGGCCTGGGTCCCAACGAGATCGTGGCGCTCTCCGACTACTTCGAGTCCCTCGGCAAGACGCCCGGCGCACTGCGGCCGCCCCAGTAAGCGTCGCCGCGATCCAGCGTTCACGCGCGACGCGGCTGCGGAAATCCGCCGGCCCGGCTCACCATGCCAGGGAGCTGCCGGCCCAGGCGCTCGCCCAGCCAGAGCGCGGTGTCGACCAGCTCCTGCAGCGCCACGCCGGTGGCGCAATCCATCCGGTCGAACAGGTACCACACGTCCTCGGTCGCAACGTTGCCGGTGGCGGCGGGCGCGAACGGGCAGCCGCCGACGCCGCCCACGCTGGCGTCGAAACGGGTGACGCCGGCCTCGAACGCCGCGTACACGTTGGCGATCGCGGTATTGCGGGTATTGTGGAAATGGCCGCGCAGCGGGATGGACACGCCGATGCGCTGCCGCACCGCCCGGATCACCGAGGCGACCTGGCGCGGCGTCGCTACGCCGATCGTGTCGGCCAGGATCAATTCGGAAGGCTCCGTCTGGGCGAGCCTTGCGGCGATGGCGGCGACCCGTTCCTCGTCGACGGCGCCCTCGAAGGGGCAGCCGAAGGCGACCGCGATGGTGGGCGTGCAGCGCAGGCCGGCGCGCCCGGCCTCCCTGCCGATCTCTACTGCAAGCGCGACGCCGTCCTCGACCGTGGTGTTCTGGTTGCGCGCGGTGAAGGCGTCCGTCGCCGGCACCACTACCGAGATCTCGTGCAGACGCCCGGTCGCCGCTGCGCGCTCGAAGCCTCGCCGGTTCAGCACCAGCCCGGCATAGCGCGCATCCGGAACCTGCGGTAACGCGGCGCACAGCGCCTCCGCGTCCGCCATCTGCGGCACGCGCTGCGGGTTGACGAAGCTCGCCACCTCGATCCGGCGCAGGCCGGCCTCGAGCAGCCGTCCGATCAACTCCAGCTTGGTCTTGGTGGAGACGACGGTGCGCTCGTTCTGCAAGCCGTCGCGCGGCGCCACGTCGATCAGGCTCACGTTCGTTCCCTCGGGCACTTCCGCCATCGACCGCCTCCGCCTGCGCGCAGGATGCGCGGCTGTTCGTTATTATAGTCAAGCGGCTTCACAACTTCCGCCGGCGTCCGCGAGGCCGCCTTCATTGGAGATTCCCTAGGCGAGACCGCGCAGGCGATAGATCGCCAGCGCCGCGCACACCGCCAGGATCACCATCGTACCCAGGCCGAACGCCGCCGGCCGCTTGGTGAAGTTGGTCCAGGCGGCGCCGATCATGACCGGGACGAGCACAGCGGCCCCCAGCCCGGCGACAGCTTCGCGCCGGAAGCCCGCGAGCAGCAACGCGCAGGCGATCAGCTCCATGACCCCGGCCAGGCGCGCGATGGCGTAGGGATACTGGAACCGGGCGAACTCCTTGCGCATGTGCGGGTGCCCGGCGAGCTTGAGAAGCGCCGACGGCAGGAAGAACGCCAGCAGCAGGACCTGCAGCACCAGGAAGGTGAGGTCCATCGCTCAATCCGGGCCGGGCGGCATCAGATGACGCCCTGTTCCCGCAGCTGCTGGTAGCGTTCCTCGCCGAGCCCCAGCCGCTCCAGGTAGATCTCCCGGTTGTCCGCGCCCAGCGCGGGGCTCGGGCTGTGCACGCCACCGGGCGTGGACGAGAGCTTGGGCGCCACGTTCTGCATGCGCAGTTCGCCGAAATCCGGGTGCGGCACCGCGACGATCGCCTCCCGCGCCTGGAAATGCGGGTCGGCCAGCATCTCGGGCGCGCGGTAGATCAGGCCGGCGGGCACCCCGTTCTCGTGCATCCGCGCCAGGGCCTCGGCCGTGGGCAGCGCCCGGGTCCAGGCCTCGATACGGGCATCCAGTTCCTGCTGGTGCTGGCCGCGCGCCACGTGCGTCGCGTAGCGCGGATCGCGGCAGAGGTCCGGCGCGCCCATCGCCTCGCACAGGCGCGCGAACACGGCGTCCTGGTTGGCCGCCACCAGCACCAGACCGTCCGCCGTGCGGTAGACATTGGACGGGGCGATCCGGGGCAGGATGGCACCGGTCCGCTCGCGGATGAAGCCAGCCTTGTCGTACTCCGGGATCAGCGACTCCATCACATTCAGCACCGCCTCGTACAGGGCCGAGTCCACCACCTGGCCGCGCCCGGTCGCGTGCCGCACGTTGAGTGCGGCGAGCGCGCCGAGGCAGCCGAAGGTGGCGGCGAGCGTATCGCCGATCGAGATGCCGACGCGCGACGGCGGCGTCGAGGGGTCGCCGACGATGTAGCGCAGGCCGCCCATGGCCTCGCCGATGGCCCCGAACGACGCGCGCGAGGCGTAGGGCCCGGTCTGGCCGTAGCCGGAGACGCGCACGAGGATGAGCCGCGGGTTGAGGCCCGACAGCACGTCCCAGCCCAGGTTCCATTTTTCGAGCGTGCCGGGGCGGAAGTTCTCGATCAGGAAGTCCGCTTCGGCGGCAAGGCAGCGCAGCAGCTCCTGACCCTCCGCCTGGCGCAGGTCCAGGGTGATCGACTTCTTGTTGCGCGCGATCACCGGCCACCACAGCGGCTTGCCGTTGCTGGTGGTGCGGCCCCACTGCCGCATGGGGTCCCCCTCGCCCGACGGCTCGACCTTGATCACCTCCGCGCCGAAGTCGGCCATGAGCTGGCCGCAGAAGGGTCCGGCGATCAGGCTGCCCAGTTCCAGCACGCGCAGCCCGGTCAGCGGCCCGCGCGGGAAGTCCGTTACGGAGGTCACAAGCCGGCCTCTACCCGGCCGCGCGCGGCCGGAATCGTTTCAGGCACCTGCAGCATCTCGAGTCGTCCTATCGGTTCGTATGGTGGAAGCGTTCACCGGCGCTGCCGCGCTTCCATGCCCTGCGGCTCGAAGTAGCTGTCGTCGAAGTGCACCGAGAAGTCCACCGGCTTGTCCTCGTTGGCCATCGCGGTAATGAAGTAACGGCCCGAGTCGAAGTGGTAGATCACCTCCGGCGAGGTGCCCGCCGAGAGCACGTTGTAGCCGATCTGCAGGTGCCCTTCCTGGTATTCGTAGAGCTGGCCGTGTGCGTCGTAGTCCTCGGAAGCGACGATGCTCCAGCTGTCCTCGTCGACGTAGAACACGCGCCGGTTGAAGGTGTGATTGGTGCCGGGGCGCAGGTCGCCCTCGACGACCCAGATCCGGTGCAGCTCATAGCGCGGCAGGTCCTGGTTGAGGTGGTTGGCGTGGGCCAGGTCCTTGAACTTGATGGTGTTGCCGGAGATCTTGCTGGAGTCATAGGCGATGTACATCTCGCGCTTGCCCAGCAGCTTCCAGTCGTAGCGCTCCAGGGTGCCGTTGAACATCGCCACCTGGTCGTAGAACTCCATGCCGTCAGTGCCCTCGTAGGGATTGTCGCAGCACACGGTAGGCGCCCTGCGGATGCGCTTGATGCCGGGCGAGTACAGCCAGGCGTCGCGAGAGCCGTCACGCTCGTGGGCGATGATCAGCGTCCCCGCCAGGCGCGGCGGCGCCAGCGTCTGCGAGGCGATCTTGATCATCACCGAGCCCGGGCCGGCCTGCACCGGGTTCTTGATCGCGCCGTAGTAGAACTTCGCCTCTTCCACGATCTTGGTCAGCACGTACTCGCCGCTGGGCTGCACGATCATCTGGTTGTTGAAGCGGCGGATACCGTCGCCGGCGTAGCGCAGGCGGTGGTTCCACACCACCTCGGCCCCCGACTTGGGAATCGGAAACGGGAAGCCGAGGGTGGCGTTGGTCAGGACGTCCACGCCCTGCAGCTCGGCAGTAGTCGCATTGGCGATGGTGGCCTTCAGCACCGCGTCTGGATAGTTGACGAAGCGGTGGCTGGGATAGACGTTCATCTTGTACGTCGGGTACAGCTCGAACAGGTGCTTGTGGCCCGCGTCGAGCCGCTCGACGTACTGGGCCAGGTTGGCCCGGGTGATGGTGAACAGCGGCTTCTCACCATCGATCTCCGGGTTGGTGGAAAACTCCCCGGTCAGTGAACCGCGCTGCGCCGCCGGCTTCCATTCCGGGATCGTCCCGTCCTTGTTGCCGGCGCGCTCGGACCCCATCGGGGTCAGCTCCTTGCCAAGCTTCGCAGCTTCCTGAGCGCTGACCTTGGCGAACGCGACGTGCGGCAACACGAGCAGCAGCACGGCCGCCGTCACCGATGCAGTTCCGACTCTCATTCACTCCTCCTGCGACTGGTCTGTTCTTGTATGTTCAATGGACCGGGGTAGTGCGTAGCACCCCGTCGGCTTCCGGCTGCGCGGCACGGCTCAGGGCGGCGGACGGCTCCCGCGCAACCGGCGCCGCGGCCGATGGCCTCGCTGCCGCATCCTGGTCCTCCAGCACCATCGCCGCGCCCTTCTCCCCGATCATGGTCGCGGCAGCGTTGGTGTTGCCGCCGACGAGTGTGGGCATGACGGAGGCATCCACCACTCGCAGGCCGGCGATGCCGCGCACGCGCAGGCGCGGATCGACCACCGCCATGTCGTCCGCCCCCATCCTGCAAGTGCCGACCGGGTGGTAGGCGGTCTCGGCGTTGGCGCGAACCCACTCCAGCAGCTCCGCGTCGCTGCGGACCTCCGGCCCAGGCTCGAACTCGACCAGCCGGTGCGGATCGAAGGCGGACTGCGCGAGCACCTCGCGCGTCTTGCGCACGCCCTGCACCAGGCGCTGCAGATCGCGCACGTCGGCGCCGTAGTTGAAGTCGATCGCCGGCGGCGCCAGCGGATCCGGCGAGGCCAGACCCAGCCGCCCGCGCGAGTAGGGGCGCAGGAAGTAATTCATCACCGAGTAGCCGTACCACTTGAAACTGCGCGACATCTTGAAGGCGTGGCTGGTGTTGACCGCCGGCGTGAAGTGCCACTGGATATCCGGGATCGGCTGCTCCGGGCTGGACTTGATGAACCCGCCCACCTCGGCCAGGTTGCTGGTCAGCTCGCCGCGGCGGCGCAGGAGGTAGGACAGCATGGCCTTGATCGCACGCCACAGGAACGTCGGGTGGAACGACACGCCGACCCGCGTCCTGGCGCGCACTGAGACCCAGACGTCGAGATGGTCCTGCAGGTTTTCCCCGACGCCCGGGAGCTCGTGTTGCTGGGCGATGCGATGCCGCTCCAGCTCGGCGCGGGGGCCGACGCCGGACAGCAGCAGCAGATGCGGCGAACCGATGGCGCCGGCCGCCAGGATGACCTCGCGCCGCGCCCGCGCCTCGCATTCCCGCCCCTTGAGCACGTAGCGCACGCCGGTGGCGCGGCAGTTCCCGATCAGCACGCGGGTCGCCTGGGCACCGGTCAGCACGGTCAGCGCAGGGCGATGCTCGGCCGGGCGGAGATAGGCCTCGGCGTTACTGTGCCGCTGCCCGTCCTTCTGGAACACGCGGTACTGGCCCACGCCTTCCGGCGCGCTGCGGCTGAGGTCCGGGTTGAAGGTATAGCCGGCCTGGTCTGCGGCGTGCAGGAAGGCCAGGGACAGGGGATTGTCGGGATGCACGCGGCCGCCGACATGCAGCGGGCCGTCGCCGCCGTGCAGCTCGTCCACACCCGGCGCGTAGGTCTCGGACTTCCTGAAATAGGGCAGCACCTCGGCGAAGCTCCAGCCGGTGGCGCCCAGCTCGGCCCAGCGGTCGTAGTCCGAGGCGTGGCCGCGGATGTAACACATCGCATTGATCGCGCTGGAGCCGCCGAGGAGCTTGCCGCGCGGGCAATACATCCGCCGGTTGCCGAGATGCCGCTGCGGCTCGGTCCAGAACATCCAGTTGCGCTTGTGATCCTGGATCAGGCCGGCGATGCCGCCCGGGAACTTTACCTTGAAGTGCGAGTCCGGCGGCCCCGCCTCCAGCAGCAGCACGCGGTACTGCCCGGACTCGGTAAGCCGGTTCGCGAGCACGCAGCCGGCGGAGCCTCCGCCGACGACGATGAAATCGTAATCGTTGTTGTCGTTCATCCCAGCTTCGCCAGATTTTGGACCAAAGGGTCAGCTCGCCCACCATACCGGACCGGCCCGACAAAATCGCGACCCCAGCACACCACTGGCTCCCGCGTCCTGGCCTCGTACGCGATCAGCTCGCGGTAATGGTCCTCCACCTCGGCCCGCTTCACCTTGCCGGTCGGCGTCACCAGGCCATTGTCCGGGGTCCAGGCCTCGTCGACGATCACGCACTTGGCGATGCGGGCGTCGGCCTCGACCTCGGCATTGACCTCCCGGATGTCGGCGGCGAGCTGCAGCTCAAGGTCCCGCTGCGGCCGCAGCTTGCCGTTGGCGCTGAGCGTGGCCAGCATGATCGGCTGGTTGAGGCCGGAGCCGACCAGGCACAGCTGCTCGAGGTCGGTGTTGCGCGCCAGCCGGTTCTCGACCGGCGCCGGCACCACGTACTTGCCCTTGGCGGTCTTGAACTCGTCCTTGATGCGGCCGGTGACGTAGAGAAAGCCGTCCTCGTCCAGGTGGCCGCGGTCCCCTGTGCGCAGCCAGCCGTCGCTGGTGAAGGCCTCGCGCGTCTTCTCCTCGTCCTTGAAGTAGCCGGCCATCACCGCGCCGTGGCGGAACTGGATCTCGCCGTCGGAGGCGATGCGGAAGCCGGACTCCGGCAGCGGCTTCCCGACCGACCCGGGGCGGCTGGCGCCGGGAAGCTCCAGCGCCGCGTAAGCGCAGTTCTCGGTCATGCCGTAGCCCTGGTAGAGATCCAGGCCGAGCCGGCGGAACCATTCGACCTGCGCCGCCGGCATCGCCGCCGCGCCCACGCCGAGCGATTCCACGTTCTGCAGCCCCATCTTGCGGCGCAGCGTGCGTTTGAACCAGGTGTTGAACAGCGGGATGCGCAGCATCCGGTCCAGCTTCCGCTGCGGGATCCGGCCCAGTATGCCGCCCTGGATCCTGGAGTAGACCAGCGGCACTCCGGAGAAGCGCGTGGGCGCCACCCGCGCCAGCGTCGCCGCCAGCTCCTCGGGCCTTTCCAGGAAGTGCATCTCCGCGCCGATCACCAGTCCGAACACCTCTCCGAACAGGCGCTCCATCAGGTGCGCCAGCGGCAGGTAGGAGAACAGCACCTCGCGCGGCAGCGGCGTCATGGTGTGGCGGAGGATGTTGTCCACCGCGAACCGCAGGTTGGCGTGGCTGAGCATCACGCCCTTGGGCTTGCCCGAGGTGCCGGAGGTGTAGATCAGCATCGCCGTCGCGCCGTCCTCCACCTGTGGCGCGTCGTGCAGGGGCTGGTGGGCGACCACCAGTTCGTCCCAGTGCAGCTCGGTGGCCGGCGTCCCCGGGTACGGCAGGCCGATCCGGCGCAGTCCCTTGGGCAGCGACGCCACCAGCTCGTCGGCGTCACCCGCCATCAACGAGGGCCCGACGAAGATGGTGTCGATCTCCGCGTGCTCGACGATGTATCCCAGGGTCGCCTGGCCCTGGCGCGGATACAGGCCGACGGCCACGTGGCCGGCCATGGCGATGGCGAGATCGGCCAGGATCCAGTGCGCGGTGTTGCGGCCGCTGATGGCGATGCGGCTGCCGGGCGCGAGGCCCATCGCCCGGATCGCCGCGGCCATGCGCCGGACCTGGTCCGCGGCCTGGGCGAAGGTGAACGTCCGCCCGGCACCTTCGACCGGCTGGAACAGCCACGGCCGGTCGGGCGCACGGCTTTCCCAGTCGAGCAGGGTGTCGATCAGTGTCCGCTGCATCATGGCCCGCCTCCCCCGGCGCGGCGCAGTGCCGTCATCGTCCGGTCCTTCAGATCGTGCGCGAGATCAGCTCTTTCATGATCTCGTTGGTGCCGCCGTAAATGCGCTGCGCGCGCGAGTCGACGTAGGCGCGCGCCACCGGGTAGTCCAGCATGTAGCCGTAGCCGCCGTGAAGCTGCACGCATTCGTCGTTGATGCGGCCCTGGATGTCCGAGCACCAATACTTCGCCGCCGCCGCAGCCGCCACATTGAGCTTGCCCTGCAACTCCAGCTCGATGCAGCGGTCGACGAAAACACGGGCGATCTGCGCCTCCGACTTCATCTCGGCGAGCTTGAAGCGGGTGTTCTGGTAGCTGGCCACGGTGCGGCCGAAGACCTTGCGGTCCTTGACGTACTCGATCGTCTTTTCGAGCACGTATTCGCAGCCGCAGACGGCGCCGATGGCGATCTGCAGGCGCTCCCAGGCCAGCTCCTTCATCAGCAGCCCGAAGCCGTTGCCCATGCCGCCGAGCACGTTGGACTTCGGCACGCGCACCCCGTCGAAGAACAGCTCGCAGGTGTCCTGCGCCTTCATGCCCATCTTCTTCAGCGGCTTGCCCTTGGTGAAGCCGGGCCGGTCGGCCTCGACCAGGACCAGGGTGACACTCTTGGCGCCTCCCTCGCGGTCGCCGGTCTTGCAGACCACGATGGCGAGGTCGCTGTTATAGCCGTTGGTGATGAAGATCTTGGAACCGGTGATCACCAGCTCGTCGCCCTCCTCCGCGGCGTAGGTCTTGACCGCCTGCAGATCCGAGCCGGTGCCGGGTTCGGTCATGGCGATGGCGGTGATGACCTCGCCGCGCACCATCGGCGGCAGCCACTTCTGCTTCTGCTCGCGGGTGCCGAAGCGGTTGATGTAGTTGGCGACGATCTCGGAGTGCAGCGCCCATCCCGGACCGGACAATCCCAGGCGGGTCTGCTCCTCCATCAGCACGATGCTGTACAGCCGGTCGGCACCGGCTCCGCCGTACTCCTCGGGCATGGTAACGCACAGGAAGCCCAGCTCGCCGGCCCGCTTCCAGATATCGCGGTCGACGTACTGCTGCTCCTCCCATTTGTCGTGCCGCGGCGCCACCTCCTCCTCGAGGAAGCGGCGGAAGCTGAGGCGGAAATCTTCGTGCTCGGACGAGAACAGGGTCCTGGGGATGAGGTCGAGGGTGCTCATGTGGCTCTCGGCTGGATGGGTTGCTGTAGTTCTTCGGCGCGGACCGGCGTCGCCGCCGGCCGGGTCATACGGCCTGCAGCGACATCGGCAAGCCATCCCTCGGCTTGGCGATGGGCGCCAGCTGGTATGGGACCCGGTAGTCGGCGGGAATGCCGAGCCGCCACTGCCGCAGCAACGGCACCAGCACCGCCTTGACCTGCATCTCCGCAAAGTGCATGCCGAGGCACATGTGGGCGCCGCCGCCGAACGGCACCCAGGCGAAGCCGTGGCGGCGGTCCTCGCCGCGAGCGGGACTGAAGCGCTCCGGATCGAACCGTTCGGGCTCGGTCCACCACTGCGGGTCGTGGTGGGTGAAGATGGGGTAGACGCTGACCGCCACGTTGGCGGGGATGCTGAACCCGTGGATCTCGCAGTCCCTGACCGTGCGCCGCGCGATCGCCGGCAGCGGCGGGTACAGCCGCAGGGCCTCGTGCAGCACCCACTCCACCGGCTCCAGCCGCGACAGGTCGTCCGGCTGCACCTCCAGCCGGTCCAGCTCCTGCACCGTTTCGCGGAGGCGCTCCTGCCACTGCGGCTGGCGCGCCAGTGCGTAGGCGATAGTGGTGAGCGCGCTGGTGGTGGTGTCGTGGGCAGCCATCATGAGGAAGATCAGGTGGTCGACGATTTCCTCGTCGCTGTAGCGCTCACCCGACTCGCTCACGGTGCGGCACATCTGGCTGAACAGGTCGCTGCCGTTGCCGTTGCGCCGCTCCGGGATGCGGGCGGCGAGGAAGCGCTCCAGCCGCGAGCGGGCCTCCAGGCCGCGGGCGTACTTCCGACCCAGCACCGGCACCCGTACCAGGGCGAGGGACGCCTCTACCACGGTGGCGAAGTCGCGGTTGACCTGGTCGACCTCCGACTGCAGTTCCAGGCCGAGAAACACGTCCGCTGCGATGTCCAGGGTCAGACGCTTGATCGCCGGGTAGAAGCGGAAGCCCGGCCGCTGCCCCCACCGCGCGGTCTCGCGCACGATGCGCGGTGTCATGCGCTCCAGGTAGCCGGCCAGCGCCTCCTTGCGGAACGCGGGCTGCATCAGCCGCCGCTGCAAGCGGTGATCGTCGCCGTCGCGCAGCATCAGGCCGCGGCGGAACAACCGCCCCAGCAGCGGCTCCCATCCCAGGTGCGCCGAGAAGTTCTGCGCGCGGTCGCGCAGCACGAATTCGTTGCCGTCCGCGCTCAGCAGAACCACCCCGGCCTCGAATGGAAAGTAGGTGCGCGAGATCGGGCCGAAGGCGGCGTGGCGGTCCCGCACGAACTTCAGCGGGTCGGCGACGAAGGCGAGCGCATCGCCCACGATCAGGCCGCGCCCGGTGCCCGGGATGTGGCGCAGAGCGCCGTACGGTACCGAGGGGAGCCGCGGATAGCCGAGAAAGCTGCTGTAACGGGTGCGCGGCGCGGCGGTCATGCGGCCGTTCCCCGGCGAAACCGGTCGCCGGCATTGCCGCCCTGGTTCGCGGCCGCCGTACCGCAACCGGGCGGGGGACTGGCTGGAGTGATCGTGACCGCCATCGCTCTCCTCTCGATCCGGCATGCCGGACTCTTATGTTTCGCGTCGCGGCGCATCCGGCCGGAGTGTCACTATCTCCGCAAAGCGCGCATTTGTCAAGCTGCTTCACATTTATGGCGGGTATCGCGGTTACCGTAAACTTACTTGACAAGTTCGCGGAATGCGGCGAAGGTGGGCGCACCGGGCCACCAGATGCGACAAGAATCGCCCGGAACAAGAAGACGGTCCCAACGCGTGGGAGGAGAATGGGATGCGGAATACCAGCGCTGCCACCGGCGCCTCGTACTGGCTCGCCTGGGGACTTGTCCTGACGGCTGTATCCATGTCTGCGCACGCCATGGAGTTCACCGTTCCGTATACCGGCTCCGATCCCATGACGGGGACGCTCAACACCACGCTCACCGCCGGCGGCGCGCTGCGCATGCAGGGCCGCAACGTCGACCTGATCGGCAAGGCCAACCTCAATCCCGACCTCTGCTACGGCAGCGACGGCCGCTACCAGGGCTGCCAGGGCCTCGCCAAGGACCAGCTCTTCCCCGCCCAGCGGCTGGCCAGCGCCCCCGGCGCGCCGTCCACCAACGGCGACGACGGCGACCTCGACTACGGCAAGTACGACCTGGTCCAGGCCGTGGTCAAAGTCACCCAGGACATCACCCTCAACTACAAGAACTTCGGCTTCTTCGGGCGCTGGCTCTACTTCTACGACGCGGTCAACAACGACTTCACCGAATACCACCCGAACCGGATCACGCCGGACAATCTGCTGCACGTCGGCCGCTTCGTCCCCTATAGCGAGATCGCCGGCATCTTCACCCACCCCGGCGTGGCCCTGCTCGACTTCCGCCCCTATGGCCAGCCGGTGCCCGGCGGCACCCTGGTGTACGGCCCTGGCGGCGTGGTGCGCAACAAGCGGACCGACGGCGAGACCCTGCGCGAAGCGGGCACCAACCTGCAGTACCTCGACAGCTACCTGTTCGGCCTGCTGCCGATCCCCTACACCGACGACAAGAACATCACCTTCAAGCTCGGCCGCCAGGTCGTCAACTGGGGCGAGAGCACCACGCTCGTGCTGTACAGCCTGAACCAGGCCAACCCCATCAACGCCAACAACGTCACGCGCGTGGGCAGCCAGGTCGACGAGATCTTCACCCCGGTGAACATGATCTCGCTGCAGTTCCCGACGGTGAAGGACGTCACTTTGTCCGGCTTCTATCAGCTCGAATGGAAGAACGACGAGGCGCCGGCCCCCGGCACCTTCTTCTCCACGGTGGACCTCGGCACCAACAACGCGATCAAGACCGGCTCGATCAGCTTCGGCGGCGGCGCCGAGGACCCCGACTGCGTCGAGCAGCCCCTGGACAACCCTTTCGGCGGCGCCACCTCGTCCACCGCCTGCGTGCCGCGGCTGCCCGACCACACGGCGCGCAGCTCCGGCCAGTACGGGATGAGGCTGCAGCACTACGCCCACTGGCTGAACGACGGCACCGACATCAGCCTGTACTTCATGCACTACCACTCCCGCCTTCCCTACGTCAGCGGCTATGCTGCCAACCCAAGCTGCGCCCGGCGGGAGGGCAACCGGCTCGGCATCGACGTCACCAACGTCGTCAACTTCATCGTCGCCTGCCCGGACCTGCCCCTGATCCATTCGCTGCTGCACCCGGGCCAGTCCGCCGGCTACGCCACCAGCAGCATCCTGCAGCTCGACTCGATCCGGCTCCAGCTCGAGTACCCGGAAGACATCGACATGCTGGGCTTCAGCTTCAATACCACCGCCGGCGACTATTCGCTGCAGGGCGAGGTGGCTTACCGGCCGCAGATGCCGATGCAGGTGGACGTGGCGGACCTGGGGTTCGCCGCGCTGGGCCCGACGCTCAGCCGCTGCCACGAACAGGCACTGCATTGCGTGGGCTCGCCGACGACGATCGGCTATGGCCCCGACGGCAACGCCGTAACCTACGGCCGCAGCGACTATCCCGGCTACAACGACACCTTCGACGGCGTGCTCGGCGCGATCCCGGGTTCCGGGCGCTCGTTCCCTAACTTCATCATCCCCTACCGCGGCGGCACCGTCGGCGAGAACCCGGGCTGCCCGCGGTTCGACTCCACCGGCCTGTCGATGGCCGACTATACCCGGCGCTATTGGACGCCCGGCAGCAGCTGCTACATCCGCGGCTGGGAGCGCTTCCAGATGGTCGAGTTCAACCTGGGCGCAACGCGCATCCTCAGCGCCTCGGAAAACCCGATCGGCGCGAGCCAGATGGTATTCCTGTTCGAGGCCGGCGCGACCTGGGTGCCGGACCTGCCGCCGCTGGACCGGCTGCAACTGCAGGGCCCCGGCGCCGACTACCACGCCTCGGCGGGTGCCGACGGCTCGGGGGCGGACGGATCGCGCATGGCCTGCTCCACCAGTCCCGACTGCCTGGTGGGACCGGACGGCCTGCGCTTCAACCCGCACCAGCAGGACCCGAAGGGATTCCCCAGCAGCGTCTCCTGGGGATACCGCCTCATCACCCAGATCAGCTACGAGAACGTCCTGCCGAACATCAATCTGCGTCCCCTCATCATCGCCAGCCATGACGTGCAGGGCACCGCGCCGGGGCCGGGCTCCGGCGCGAGCTTCGTCGCCGGCACCAAGTCGGTCGCTGCCATGGTCGAGGCGCGCTACCACAATTCGTTCTCCGCCAACCTCGGCTACACCTGGTTCTGGGGCGGTGGCGCCTACAACCCGCTGTCGGACCGCGACTACCTGCAGTTCTTCCTGAAGTACCAGTTCTGATCCCACACCGGCATCAATGCGGTCTGGCCGAACATGCTTTCAGGGGGGACTGTCTTGTGCTTTCGTGCTGACTCTCCCAGAGCGGGCAACTCCCTTCAGGGCGCCGCGTCTGCGGCACCCCGAAGGAGAGTAATCGCAATTAGAGCATTTTCTCTTTACGTGCACACATTCTTTCCCCTCTCCCGCTTGCGGGAGAGGGTGGCCCGCAGGGCCGGGAGAGGGGCGTCCGGCCAAAAGCCCCTCTCCCCTAAATACCGAAGCCGCGTTCGCACCGTATCCACCGCCCAGGTTGCCGGTCGAATCGAAGAACGTGGTGCCGCTGTCGCTCGAGTTGTCCGCCGTCAGCGCCTGGCGCTGCAGCCGCACGTACACCGTGCCCTGCGTCGACGCCGCCGCCGGAAACGCCGCAGCGTTCTGGATATAGCCGCCGCTGTTCGGCACAAAGCCCGCCGTGTCGCTCACCGTGCCCGGCGTGGAGGGTATCTGAACGGCGCCGGCAACGTGGGGCGTCCGCTGGGGCCGTACGCGATCCAGCGGTTCCAGCTGTCGACGGCGTTCGCGCCGCCGCCGCGGTTGCGGAATAAGCCACTGGTGGGCTTCTACGGGGATTCGTTCGTGGTGCAGGGCGGCGGGGTGATGTCCGACGTGCCGAACCTGTCGGGCTCGCCCGCCATCGCCCAGGTCAACGCGGTGCAGGCGCAGATGGACCCGACGACCAGCCCGAACGCGAGCGCGGGCACGATCGGGCAGGACGGATTCATCTCGCTGGCGAACGCGTACGCGCTCAAGCAACTCGGCGCGTACGCGCCGTTCTACACGGCGGGACAGTCCGGCCACGGCTGGGCTTACGACGGCATGGGCGGGACGACGGCGGCGAACACGCCGGCGATCGATGATTTCAACCTGGGCA
>JARLJS010000026.1 GCA_031291075.1 Nevskia sp.
ACAAACTGACTTGGCGTGCGCATCCGTCCTTAGTGAAGCAAGTGCGCGCCGTTCGAGGCGCCCGCCGCCTGATGATCGCCAGAAAACTCTCCTGCATTTATAAGGACATGATGAGATGAGCAGTATGAAGCGCCCTCGTCCGAGCCGCAGAAGAGCCAAGCCTTGCGGCCGAGAGCCACGCCGCGCAGCCCGCGCTCGGCGGCGTTGTTCGAGAGGCAGACGCGCCCATCGGTCAGGAAGCGGCAGAAGGATGGCCAGCGGCGGAGCATGTAGCTGAAGGCCTTGGCCACGTCGTGGCCACGAGCGAGCTTGTCGCGCGTCTCGGTCATCCAGGCTTCCAGCTCGGCGGCGATCGGCGCGCTCTTGGCCTGGCGGACCGCCAGACGCTCGGCTGGCGGCTGGCCGTTGATCTCGCGCTCGATGGCGAACAGAGCGTCGATGCGCTGCACCGCCTCCAGGGCCAGGGGATAGACCGGCTTGGGCTTCTCGCCTCGCGCCTTCTTGAGCGCGGCGGCCTCGACGTCGGCCAGTTCGAACACCTTGCGGCGGCCGTGCGCCCAGCAACTGGCCTCGAGGATCGGCGCGGGCTTGCGGTCGGCCGCGTAGAGGTCGCCGTAGCCGCCATAGGCGTCGGCCCGCAAGATCCCGCTCCAGGCGGCGAGATGGGCCTTGGGATGCTCGGCCCGGCGGTCGCGCGAGTAGTAGAACACCGCCGCCGGCGGGGCCGGCCCGGCGAAGGGGCCATCGTCGCGGACATAGACCCAGACCCGGCCGACATCGGTCCTGCCCTTGGCCAACACCGGCACGGTCGTGTCGTCCCCGTGCAGGCGCTCGGCGGCCAGCACGTGGGCCTCGATGCGCTTGAAGATCGGCATGAGCGCGGCAGCGCCGGCGCCAACCTGATCGGCCAGGGTGGACAGGCTCAAGGGCACGCCCTCTCGGGCGTAGCGCTCGGCTTGACGGTTGAGCGCTGGTGCTGGCCGAACTTCTCGAACAGCAGCATGGCCAGGAAGTTCGGGCCGGCCCAGCCGCGCGGCGTGACGTGGAACGGCGCCGGCGCCTGGGCGATTGCCTCGCAGTCCCGGCAGGAGAACTTCTCGCGCACGTGCTGGATCACCTTCCACTGGCGCGGGATCATCTCCAACGTCTCGGTGACGTCCTCGCCCAGCTTGGACAGGCGCACGCTCCCACAGGCCGCGCAGGCGCAAGGCACCGCCTCGACAACGCGCTCGCGCGGCAGGTGCTCGGGAAACGGCTGGCGCGAGGGCCGCTTGCGCGTGAAGCCGGCCACGCTCGTGGTCTTGGCCGCGGCCCTCTCGGCGGCCATCTCGTCCTCGCTGGCGCTGGCCTCGAGTTCCTCAAGCTGCAGCTCCATCTGGTCGAGCAGCCGCCGGGCGCGCTCGGCGCTGGGGCCGAACAGCTGGCGCTGGAGCTTGGCGATCTGCAGCTTCAGATGAGCGATCTGAACCTGGTCGTCGGACGTTTTGGCGTTGGCGACGGCCAGTTCGGCCTCGGCGACATCAGCCCTGGCCTCGGCCGCCGCCAGCGCGGCTCTCAGCGCTTCGAACTCTTCCGGCCCGGGCACGGCGGCTTGGTCCATGCCCCGATGGAATCACAGAAACCGCTGCTTGAGGCGCCCCAAAATGCAGGCCGGGCCGGGAAACTTGCGGCCTAGCCGGCGCGGGTCGGACGCCAGGTGTGCTGGGGGTTACGCCAGTCGATCCCTTCCAGAATGTAGCCGAGCTGCCCGGGCGTGATCGCCACCGGGCCACCGTCGGCGGTCGGCCATACGAACCGGCCCCGGTCCAGACGCTTGGCGTAGAGCGAAAGCCCGATCCCGTCGTGCCAGAGCACCTTGATCAGGTCGCCGCGCTTGCCGCGAAAGACGTAGAGGTCGCCCGCGTGCGGATCCCGCTTCAGGATCTCCTGCACCTGCGGCGCCAGGCCGTTCATGCCGCGGCGCATGTCCGTGCGCCCGGTCGAGATCCAGACCCGCACCCCCGACGGGACGGGGATCATCGCAACGCCCGCAGCACCGCCGTCACCAGCGCCGTCGGCGCGCCCACCGTCACGCTCACCCGCGCCCCGCTCGGCAACTCCACCAGAAGCGCCGGACCGTCCGTCCGGCCAGCCGCCGCGCCTGGCCCCTCGATCAACACCGCCGGGCTGAAGCCCATGGGCTCAGCCACAGCCCGGCTCGCCCGCCGCCAGCGATAGAGCAGGCTCGTGCAGACATCCGCCCGGCGCGCCGTCTCCGCCGGGCTGCCGTCCGGCCCGAACGCCTGCGCCAACAGCTCCAGCTTCTGCGCATCGCTCCAACGGCGCCGGCGCTCCGGCCCGGTCAGCACACTCACCTTAACCATGCTGCGCTGCTGTCCCTACGGCTAACACTGCTGCTAGCCACGCAGCTACGCCTACACAGCATCACCCGAACAGGCGGCCCTCACCGAAGGGGTACGAGCGAGCGGGCCGCCATCGCCAAGCTGCTGGCGGCGGGCGTCGACGGCGTGGTCCTACCGCCGCCCCTGTGTGAGTCCAAGGCGGCGCGCGAGGCCCTGACCGAAAGCGGGCGCGCCTTTCGTCGCCATAGCTGGCGCTAGGTCGTAGTGCCGATTTAGGGATTCCGCTGGATCGCGAGTTCTGATTCATGTGTGGCCCCCGTTGAGCAAGAGGTTTGATTGACGGCGTTCTGTTGATCCGGGTCAGTTACATTCATGCGTTCGGCCTGTTCGCGCGGCGCGTCAGGCCGCTGGCCATGATGGTGTCGGTGGATCGGGTCCTCATCAAACTGCCGCGCTGAGCGCGCGTTGAATCAGCCAGGTTTCCCGATCGCCGGTTTGACCGGTTCTACATCACACGCGTCGTGGTCTCCTGCCCAAGGGGTGATGCGCTTACGTCAGGCGGTCGCTGGCGCTGCGCGATAGGATTGCTGGCGGCTCATGACGGCCCAGGCGGTGCGGGAGATCTTGTTGGCCAGCGCTACTGTGACGAGCCGGAACGGCTTGCGCTCGAGCAACTGATCGGCCCAGATGCCGAGACTTGTCTTGCGCGGCCCGGCGGTGCGCACGACGGCGGTGGCGCCGACGACGAGCAGATGGCGGAGATAGCGGTCGCCCATCTTCGAGATGACGCCCATCCTCTCTTTGCCACCGGACGAGTGCTGCTTGGGAACCAGACCGAGCCAAGCCGCGAACTGGCGACCGGATCGGAAGCTGCAGGGGTCGGCTACGCTTGCGGCCAGGGCGGTGGCGGTGATGAAGCCGATGCCGGGAATCGATTCCAGGCGTCGGCTGACGGCGTTGGATCGA
Organism: Nevskia sp.; assembly: GCA_031291075.1. GTDB lineage: Bacteria > Pseudomonadota > Gammaproteobacteria > Nevskiales > Nevskiaceae > Nevskia. The sequence goes on from JARLJS010000026.1 coordinate 3,309, forward strand.
TGCCAAGCCAGAAGCTCGATCTCGATGGCGCGGATCTGACCGTTCAGACCGCCGATCACCTCGGCGATCAATCGCAGGATCTGCCGCGCCAACTCAGGCAGCGGCAGGGCTTCTTTGCCAAGCAGAGCGATCAGATCCGGCACGTGCGCGCGTCCCTTCGGCGCCACGATCCCATACTCCGCCAGATGGGCGCGGAACGCGCTGACCTGGGCGGTGCGCTGGCGGACCATGAGATGGCGTGCACGATGGAGCATGAGGATGCTCTGAGCCTCGGCCGACTTGACCGGAACGAAACGCATCGTTGGGCGTGTCACCGCCTCGCAGATGGCTTCGGCGTCCGCGGCGTCATTCTTGTTCCGCTTGACGTAGGCCTTCACATAAGTCGGCGGCATCAGCCTGACCTCGTGGCCCAGCGCCGCAATCTGGCGCGCCCAATGGTGAGCTGTGGCGCAGGCCTCAATGCCGACCAGACAGGGAGCCAATCCGCCGAGAAGCGTTAGCAGCTGGTCTCGGCGAACCTTGCGCCTCAGCACCGCTCGCCCGTCTTGATCGACCCCGTGAAGCTGAAAGACGCTCTTGGCGATATCCAAGCCAATAGTGGTAACTTGCATGCGGACGGCTCCTTCCCGTTGGTGGCCTGCTGACGCGCCACCCTGGCACATCGCGATGCCGTTGGGTCGGGGGCCATCCACCCCACCAAGGCTGCCTTTTGGAGGCAGCCTTGGAAGGCGAAGTTCTTCGTGACGATCAGTGGGAGCGGATCAAGCCGTTTGTTCCGGGTGGGCTGAAGGGCAAGCGCGGCCCGCGCAGCAACGGGCGGCGGTTCATCGACGCACTGTTGTGGATGGCCCGTTCAGGCGGGCGCTGGCGCGACCTTCCCGAGCGGTTCGGCCCCTATCAGTCGGTGAAGCGGCGTTACTACCGTTGGATCGAGATGGGGGTGCTGAACCGCATCTTCGAGGCGGTGGCCGCCGA
>JARLJS010000246.1 GCA_031291075.1 Nevskia sp.
CCGACATAGGCATAGATAGTGGGCTCTGACGCGAGTTGTCGTACCGGAGCGGCACTTTCCCTGGTGCGGCGCGGGTTTGCGGCCTGCGCTGCCCTGGACACACGCCCCGGCTGCGCAAAAATTTCCCTAGACGCAGTTTTCGCCCGCAAAGCACCACGGCGCCGGCGGCGCGATCGCGCTGCCGGCCAGCGCTCGGCCAAGGCCGCAGTCATGCCGGAAAGTGGGGAAAGATCATGCGGTGAGCGTGCCTGCGGCCGGTGCATTGCGCAAGCGGATCGCCGGCGATTTGCCGGCCGGGCGCCGGTGCTTTGGCCTGTCCGTCGTCCCCTTGGGGACAGCCCTCGGCTTACGCTGTTTGCGGGAAACCGGCGGGCGCCGCGCGCAGGCGGGTCAAGGGCGGCCGCAGGCCGTGCATTTCACCCTTGACGCGCCGAGCACGGCACCCACACTGCCCCGGCAAACAGCGTGAGCCCTACGCCTCGCCGTCGGCCTGCGCTTCGGCAGCTAAGGTGGAAAGCAGGGACTGCACCTGCTCGGCGTGCGTGAGCTTGGCCGGGTGCGTGGCGGCGTGGATCTGCTGCAGCTTGTCGATCGACACATGCGTGTAGATCTCGGTGGTGGACAGCAGCGCATGGCCCAGCAGCTCCTGGATGAAGCGGATATCGGCGCCGTTGTCGAGCATGTGGGTGGCGCAGGCATGGCGCAGCAGGTGCGCGGCGCCGGGCTTGTGGATACCGGCAAATTCCTTGTAGCGCCGCACCTTGTCGGAGACGTGATCCGGCGTCACCGGCTCGCCGTAGTCGCTGACGAAAAGCGCCTCGCTGTGGTCCACCACGAGCTGCGGGCGGGCTTCCACCAGGTACTTGTCCACCCAGGCCGCCGCACGCTCGCCCAGCGGCACCACGCGGTCCTTCTTACCCTTGCCCTCGCGGACAAAGACCAGGCGGCGGCTCAGGTCCACGTCGTACAGCGCCAGGCCGGCCAGCTCCATGCGGCGCAGGCCGGTCGAGTACAGCAGCTCCAGCATGGCGCGGTCGCGCAGGCCCTGCGCATTGGTGGGCTCGGCCTGGTTGAGCACGGCTTCCACGTCAGGCACCGACAGCAGCGAGCGCGGCAGGCGCCGGGGCTGGCGCGGTAGCTCCAGCTCGGAGGCCGGGTTGTAGAGGATGTGGTTTTCGCGGGCCAGCCATTTGAAAAAGGTTTTCAGCGGCGCCAGGCACCCGAGCTGGGCGCCCACCGTCATCGGCTTGCCGTCCGCCTTGCGGTGGTAGAAAAGCCCCCGCTGGTAGCGCTCCAGGATCGGCTTGGTGATCGCCCGCGGATGATCCAGGCTGCGCTCAATGCACCAGGTCACAAAGCGCCGCAGGGCCACGCGCCGGGCGCGCACGGTCTCGGTCGAGTAGTTGTGCGTGAGCATCCAGTCCAGGTGCGCATTGACGTAACGCAGCAGCGCGCTAGCGGCCAGCGGATCGACGCCACGCCGCGCCGGCCCGGCGGGCTTCACGGCCGCCGGCTTGCGGGTCTTGAGACGCTGGCCCTTGCGCGGCATATCAGGCTATGACCGCTTGCGGGTACGAC
>JARLJS010000247.1 GCA_031291075.1 Nevskia sp.
CATGGTTCGTCGTCGGCCTCCTGAGAGCCTTCGATGAAGGCTTTCAAGCGTTGGGCGTCATTTTTGCCGATGGCGGCCAGCGCCGCCATTTGGGACCAGAAGTCTTCGTAGCCGTGGAAGGTGAGCTGGAGTTTGCCGGGAGCGATCAGCTCAAAGGCTGTGGGCAGGTCGGCGTGTTTGTACTTGCGCACGCGGGGATCGACCGCGAAGCTCTCCCGGGCTGCCGCTTCGAGCGCCTTGCGTTCGGCCACCTGTTGATACAGGCGTTGCTGGCGTTCGACCTCGGCTTGATACTCGCGGCCGGCGAGGATGGCGCTCAGGCGTTCGATGAGCGCGAGGCGGTCGAGCAGCCAGCTGCCCCCGGCGCGGTGGGCTTTCCAGTCGCGCATCATGATCTGGGCCTGGCGCTCTCCGACTGCGAACAGATCCTGGATGCTGCTGCGGTCGACGACGGCTTCCGAGCGGGCCTGGAGCGCGGCGAGAATTTGCGGCAGACGTTTGTTCCAGGTGGGTTTGGCGGGAATCGGGGGTTACCTCGGTTGCTCTATGATACTGCGGGATCCCGCAGTTTAGCCTAAAGAAGGTGTAGGAGCAGGCAATAAATAGCGCGTGATAATGCGCCTTATCCGGCGCTATAATAAGCTGCGTGCCCGATTCCGCCGATTCCCCATCCGTCGCCCTGGTCCCGGCCTCCAGCCGGGCGGTGGCCGCGCTGTGGCCCACCGGCCGGCACGAATTGGCGTTAGGGCTGGCGGCTTCGCCCTTCGCTCGGGTCCTCGAGCTCGTCCTGGACGGGCTCGCCTCGCCGCACAGCCGTCGCAGTTATGCGCTCGCGCTCGAGCGCTTCCTCGACTGGTACGAGGCGGCCGGCCGGCCGGGACTGAGCAAGGCCACGGTGCAACGCTATCGCACCCACCTCGACGGCCAGTCTCTGGCCGCCTCCTCGCTCAACGTCCACATGAGCGCGATCCGCAAGCTGGCCTATGAGGCGGCCGACAACGGCCTGATCGCGCCGGAGCTCGCCGCCGGCATCGGACGAGTCCGCGGAGCCAAACGCCAAGGCATCCGGGCAGGCAACTGGCTCACGCCGGCCGAAGCCACGGCGCTGCTCAACGCGCCGGATCGCGGCTCGGCGATCGGCTGCCGCGACCGGGCGCTGCTCGGCTTCCTGCTGGGCTGCGGGCTGCGGCGCGCCGAGCTGGTTTCGCTCGACGTCGGCCACATTCAATTGCGCGATGCGCGCTGGGTCATTCCGGACCTGGCGGGCAAAGGCCAGCGTCTGCGGACCGTGCCTGTGCCGGCCTGGGTCAAGCTGCTGCTCGATGCCTGGCTCGAGCG
>JARLJS010000027.1 GCA_031291075.1 Nevskia sp.
CCGGCGGCGCAGGCAGCCGCCATCCTCATGTCCCAGTCGTCGCCCTGCAGGAACCAGAGCAGACGCGGCATCGCCGGCGCGAAGATGAAGCCGGCCGGCACGCTGCACAGCGCCCTGTAGATGGCGTTGCGCCAGCTGCGCGGCGCCACCATCACCATGGAGATCAGCACGCCGACGATCGTTCCCACGAGCCTCGCGACCCAGGGGTCGAGCGACCTCAGGAATTGGATCAGCCAAGGGTCCATCGCTAAAGCCGCCCCAGAGTGATGTTCCGACGTCATCGCCTACTTCCCCCGCCCGAGGGCCAGGCCGCCGGACAGCAGCCCGACACCGGCGACAACGAGGGCCCCACCCCAGGGCGCGGCCGTGTGGACGGCCGGCGGCAAGGGAACGGGCCCCGGCGCGGGCTCCCCCGGACCCGCGGGTGCCGGCGTCGATGCCACCAGGGCGAGCGACTGCGCGCGTACTTCGCCCACGCGCCGCGACCACGCCCTGCCGAAGGTGGCGGCGGTGCTCAGGCGCTTGAGGAAGGTAAGCCGCGCGTCGCAGAGATCCCGGATGAGAGCATCGGGCTTTTTCTTGCTGATCGCGGCGAAGGTGATCGGCCCCAGCACGCCATCCTGTGCCAGGCCGAGCACGGCCTGCAGGCTGATGACGGCGCGGGCCACTCCGCTGTTGGCAGCAAAGTCCAGCAGGCAATTGGCCAGCCCCAGCGGCAGCTTGTCGCCCTGGATTTCGTCCCAGAACCACGCCTTGTAGATGGCCTGCGCCTCGGCGACGGTGAGGTTCTGCACCTCGGTCTTGTTGAGGGTCCACCACGGATTGACCTTCCGCCAGGCGGCAAGGGTCTTGCGGGTGATCCCCATGTTCGTCGCGCCGCCCGGGTCGGCCGGGTTGTCGGCATATCCGCCCTCCTGTTTGAGGACGTTTGCGACGCAGATGTCGAAGGGGATGAGCGGCTGATCGGGCATGGCGGCGGACCCTTGAAGGTCGCACGTCATGCGCGAGGTTGAGATGGCAACTCTTAGGC
>JARLJS010000248.1 GCA_031291075.1 Nevskia sp.
CACCGCCGAGAAGCTGCCGGTCTCGGCGGTGCGGATGAAGGTACGGAAGGCGGCCAGCAGGTCCATGGCGATTTCATAGCGCAGCGTATGGATATCATCATTATTTTCGTCGTTCCCGTCACGGCGGACATGAACGATGCTGCCCGTCACCCCCCTTGCTTCCGAGGGGCGCAAGGACGACGAGGAGACCGGCCGTGAGGAGCCTGGCGCAGCAGCTCGACGATTATCTCGAAGGCCTGATAGAGCGGGCCGATCCTGAGATCGTGGCGACGATACGCCGCGCCACCGAACGCTGGCTGGCCGACAAGGTCGCCGGTGCCGCGCTGAAGATCGGCGACATGGCACCGGACTTCACGCTGCCCGACCAGAGCGGCAACCTGGTTTCACTGTCCGCCAAGCTGCGGCGCGGGCCGGTGGTGCTGACCTTTTTCCGCGGCGGCTGGTGCCCGTTCTGCATGATCAGCCTGCGCGCGCTCGCCAAGGCCTACCCGGAATTGCGCCGGCACGGCGCCGTGATGCTGGCGATCTCGCCCCAGCCGCCCCCGCAATCCGCCTCGATGGTGGAATGCTCCGCCCTGCCCTTCCCGGTGCTGTCGGACCACGACAACCAGGTGGCGCGCCGCTACGGGCTGGTGGTGACGATGCCACCGGACCTGCAGGCCGTGTATCGTCGGCTCGGGCACGACCTGCCGGCCATCAACGGCGTGCCAGGCTGGGAACTGTCGATGCCGGCCGGTTATGTGATCGCGCCCGGGGATGGCCGCCCCGGGGATGGCCGCATCGTGCTCGCCCACGTCGATCCGCGCATTCATCTGCGCCTGGAGCCCGCCGACGCGCTGGCGGCGGTGAAGCGCCTGACGTTGGCGGCGGAGTGATGCCCGCGATCGCCCCGGCCCATTACACGCGATAACGCTCCCTTATCGCGTGTCTTGCGAAGCGGCCATAATTGCGGTCATACTTCCCCAACCCACTGGAATCGCCCGCAATGCCCCCCCTTCCCGCTTCGCCCGGCGCCGCTGCCCTCGCTGCCGCCCGCGATTACGCCGCCGGCGCCTACGCCGAGGCCACCCGCCGCGCCTACCGTGCCGACTGGGCCGACTTCCTGGGCTTCTGCCGCGCCGCCGGCTTCTCCCCCCTCCCCGCCGCGCCGCAGACCATCGCCGCCTACCTCGCCTCGATGGCTGTCAGCCACGCCGCCAGCACCATCGCCCGCCGCCTCGCCGCCATCGGCCAGGCCCATCGCCTCGCCGGCTGGGACTGGCAGCCCTCCCACCCCGCCATCCGCGCCACGCGGCAAGGCATCGCGCGGGCTCACGGCAGCGCCGTGCGCCGCGCTGCCGCCCTGACCACGGCGGAAATCCGCAAACTGGTTGCGTCCTGCGCGGACGACCTCACCGGATTGCGCGACCGCGCGCTGATCCTCGTCGGCTTTGCCGGCGCGCTGCGTCGCGGCGAGCTCGTCGGCGTGGACCGCGAGCACCTGGTTTTCCGCGACGCCGGCCTGCGCCTGACCATCCCGCGCAGCAAGACCGACTCCGCCGGCGAGGGGGCGGAACTCGGCATCCCCCGCGGCAGCAGGCGCGAGACCTGTCCGGTGCGCGCGCTGGAGGCCTGGCTGGCGGCCTCGGACTGCCAGTTCGGCCCGGTGTTCCGCAAGGTGGATCTGTGGGGCAACATCGAGCACGCCCGCCTGCATCCCGACGCGGTGCGCCAGATCCTGCGCCGCCGCGCTGTCCTGGCCGGGCTGGAAGTGCCGCCGGGCGAGCGCCTCTCGCCGCACGGGTTGCGCGCCGGTTTCGTGACCGAGGCCTACATGGCCGGCGCGCGCGACGAGCAGATCATGGCGCACACTCGCCACGCCGACCTGAAAACCATGCGCGGCTACGTGCGGCGGGCGAAACTGCTGACCGAGAGCCCGGCCGGACTGCTCGGACTGTAGCGATGGCTGCCGCTCCGCTCGCCCTGCCGCAACCGGACTGGCTACAGACCACCCTCTCCGTCACCGGCCCGGCGGCGGAACGCGCCGCGTTCCGGGAAATCGCCGCCGGCGCCGGGGTGGGGCCTTGGGCGGTGGATTACGACCGCCTGGAAGAGGACTGGTTCTACCTCCTGATGGCTCCGCCGCCGCCGCATCGCGCCATCAGCGTGCAGGGCGCGCGCATCCTTGCCCGGCGGCTGCGCGAAGCCGCCTGGGCGCGCCACGAGGAGGCGCTCGGCCGGGTCGGTGCCAGCCGGGCCTGCCCATTCGACCTGCACCGCCTGCTGCCGGTTCCGGCCGATATCCTCCACCTGGGCGAGGACCATCCGAAGGCGCTCGCCTGGCTATGGGAGCACTGGGGCACCACCTGGCCGCTGCGCCGGGTGGAGCGGCTGCCCGACGAGACGGCCTTTCGGGTACGGTTCTGGAGCGCCGACTGGACGCCCTGGCCCGCCCTCGCCGGCCTCAGCGCCCGTTGGCCGCGACTGTGCCTGGAGATCCGGCCGGCGTACTGAGGGCTGGATGCCGGATTCCGTAGTTGTTATCTCCAGTTGTTATCGCCGCGACGGTCGAACCTCGCCCCAAGCGGCGATCACCGGCACAGCACCCCGTATGTAGGGCCGGTAGGTGCTGTGCCGTCAGTGCCCGCGATAATCAACTACAACCCCGACGAATATCCCTGCGTCGTGATCACGGCGTAGCCCGGGCATCCGGTGCCGCCCGCGCCCCCAAGGCCGCCCGTGTTGGCGCCGCCGCCACCGGGGCCGGCCTTGATCCAGATCGTCGTCGCAATCGCCATCAGGCGTGCTCCCTACGAAAAACTTTGTTACTGCGCATCGACATCACCAGCTTGCCAGCGCGGCGCGCTTCCAGGTGTTGGTCGCCGTGCAGACGTAGACATAGCTGGCATCAACGGCGATCTGGCCGATGGTGCACGCGGCGGAACTGCTGGCGGGGGTGGCCGGCGTTGTGATCAGGCGCGGCGCCGTCACCGTGCCTCCGAACGTCGCGGCGCCAGCCGACGTGATGGAAAGCGCCTCGGTGCCGGTTACTAACGACCCGTTAGTCCCATTGACATAAACCTCAAACCCTTTCCCTAATCCGGCCGTGACATTGGCATACCCTCCACCATCCATCCCGAACATCGCACGACCGCCACTGAAGGCCATGTAATTCGATGAACTAGCCCCACTTCCGACAGTTATGCCAGCGGTGGTTTGACTGTCCGCTGTCACGCCAAGACTGACCGGGGCCGTCACCGCCCCTGCACTGGATATTCCCAGCGCCAGCGTCCCGCTCGCCAGTGTGCCGTTGGTGCCGTTGACGAAAACCTGGAACCCCTTGCCGGCGCCGGCCGTGATGTCGGGGCCGTTGCCGTCGTAGCCGAACAATGCGCGACCACCGCTAAAGCTTCCGTAGTTAACGTTATTGCCTCCGGTTCCGACATTGATTGCCGGCAATCCCGTGGCGCTGCTATCTGTCGGAATGGCGAGGGACGATGCGGTCATCATTCCGGTGATCGTGAAAGGTCCGGAACTGTTCGGGCCATACATGCCAAGAGTGCCCGGAGCCGTGAACCCCCAACTGTTGAGGATGTTGCCGACCACCTGGTTGGAAGCGTTGTCCGCACCGATCTTCACGGCGATCTTGCCGCTGGCGGCGCAGGAGGTGGTGAACTCGTTGTCGGTGATCTTGACAACACCTGTCCCGCTTTGGCTGACATAGCCGCCCCAGGCGGAATTGCCGCACGAGCCAACGTTGTCCAATTTCACATGGGAAAACTCAAGCGTCCCGGCGGTGACAACGGCGGGGCTGATGATCGCGGTTTCCGAACCTGCGACCATCCAGCCTCCATAGATGTGCAGGCCTCCCCCCGAGACCAGGATGTCGCCCGCTGTCGGCGAAAAGTTCTCGGAGTCAAAGATAGCGGCCGATCCGATATACACCTGCCCGGAAGAAACAGTGATCGGCGTTACCGCGCTGGCGCCTTTCGTGGAATAGAAGTTGGCGATCTGCGTCCAACCGGAGGTGTTGCTGACATTGAAGTTGGCGCCGCTGCCATCCATCATCAGGTTGGCAAAGTGGCCCCACGACCAGTTCGAGGTCAGGTTGAGGCTGGATGACCAGCACTGCATCTTCCCGGCCGCGAGCCCATCGGACGCGCCGAGATTGGCGCAGACCGTGTTGCCGTCGTAGTAGTTATTTGAGAAGGCGCTATGCCCGGTTGCGTTCACCCCATTTCCAAAACCGAAGTTCCACGCTTCGTAATTGTCGATCTGGGGGAAGTTGTGGCCGTTATCCTCGTTCAGACCCTGGTCGAGCGCGCCCACGTAGAGGTCGTTGATGTTGTAGGTCTGCCCGCGCTGATACATGCCATCCCACGCGCCCTCGATCAGCACATGGTTGACGCTCGCCGTCTGGCTGCCGTTGTTGTAGATCGCCCACGGATATTTGCAGCCCGGCGCGCCGGGCGCGAGTGAGCAGCCCTGCGCGAGCGTGGTGAAATTCGCCCTGGGCTGGGCAAAGTCGATAGTGTCGCCGCTGGCCACGCCCGTCGATAGCACGGCGTTGGAGAGCGTGATGACGTTGCCGGCGATCTGCGTCACCGTCGTCAACGGCGTTGCGGAAATGTTGGCCCAATTCGACAGCGCGGCCCAGTTGGTGGCATCCACCACATAGTCGCCAACGACGATGCCGGACGCGCTCGCGACCGTGATCGTGGTGCCGGCTGCCGCCGTGGCGACGGTCGTTGTCGTCACCAGGTCTTGCGGTTGGTGAAAGCGGATCGACAGGTTGCGGACACAAAGCTGCACGTCCGGCGCGTTGGCCAGCGTCGAGAGGCTGATTACTCCGGCCGCGCTCGTGTTGAAGTC
>JARLJS010000028.1 GCA_031291075.1 Nevskia sp.
ATGAGCGGGTCGAGCTTGGACCGTCCGCTGTGCTGCCGACGCTGACCGGCGTGTACCTGCGATCGGGGGTGCCGGCGGGGAAAAGTCGATCGTGGAAGCGCGACGCCCGGCTGCTCGACTACCGCGGGTGGATCCTGTCCGAGAGCGAGTACGATCGCTTCGGCTACGCGGTGCACACGGCCGTCCACCTGCCGGGTCTGTTGGATTCGGATCAGTACCTGCTGCTCGGCGACCCGACGGCCCCCGCGGCCCAGATCAACTGTCGGACCGGCACGGTGAAGAAGGCCAACGCGAAGCTCGTTCTGGATGCGGCCGCAGTGAGAGCAGCGAGGAGAGCGGGCGTCCCACTCGCGGTCGTGACGGTGCGTGTAGCAGCGGCTCGGGTGTGTGCCGGCGAGGAGCTGTGGCTCGACTATGGCGAGGCGTACTGGCAGCAGGTGGGCCACTACTGCCCGCACTGCCTCGAGTACGGCGGCGACGATGAGGACGATCGAATGCTGCTGTGCGACGCGCCCGGCTGCAAGCGCGCGTGGCACCAGCTGTGCCTGCAGCCGTGCAGGGTCGACGTGCCCGACGGCCCGTTCCAGTGCGACGTGCACCGAAGCCAGCCTGTGTCGTCTCACCCGGGGGTGAACCAGGCCTAGTCTAGTCTCCGACCACACGCCACCGCCGCTCTGTCGCTGCGACATGGGGTGTTGCGACGAGCAACTCGCGGTCGTGCGTGGAGGCGCGGGCACGCCCATCTCTGCGGTGTCCGCGGGCAGGTGCGCCGCTGCTGCTGCTGTCTGCGCCCGCCGAGCGGCTCGAAATAAATGACTGGCAGCCCGCCGACCACAGGCCGACCGCCCCTCCAACAGAGCACTGGCGACGGCAGCAGCAGCAGCATTCAGGCAACGGCCTCCCCACTGATCCGCCGACGCGCACACGTCTCTGTGGCGCACACGTCACGTCGCGATGAGTCGCACACCACGGGCGCGTCGACGCACGGGTCAACCGGTCGCCGACGTTGCACCAACGGCGTCACCGGCGGAAGCAGCAGCAGCAGCAGCAGCGGACGCCGAAGGAGCAGGGTCAACCACCGCAAACCTGTCGTGCGAGGGCGACTTTGGTGTCACCGTCG
>JARLJS010000249.1 GCA_031291075.1 Nevskia sp.
GCACTGGTGCAGCTTCAGCGTCGGGCCCACCACGATGACCGAGCGGCCGGAGTAGTCGACGCGCTTGCCCAGCAGGTTCTGGCGGAAGCGGCCCTGCTTGCCCTTGATCATGTCGGCCAGCGACTTGAGGGCGCGCTTGTTGGTGCCGGTGATGGCGCGGCCGCGGCGGCCGTTGTCGATCAGCGCGTCCACCGCTTCCTGCAGCATGCGCTTTTCGTTGCGCACGATGATGTCCGGCGCGGTCAGCTCGAGCAGCCGCTTCAGACGGTTGTTGCGGTTGATGACGCGGCGGTACAGATCGTTGAGATCCGAAGTGGCAAAACGGCCGCCATCGAGCGGCACCAGCGGGCGCAGGTCCGGCGGCAGCACCGGCAGCACCGTCAGCACCATCCATTCGGGCTTGTTGTTGGAGGCGATGAGGTACTCGATCAGCTTGAGGCGCTTGCCCAGCTTCTTGATCTTGGTGTCGGATCCCGTGCCGGCGATCTCGTCGCGCAGCTTGGCCGCTTCCTTCTGCAGGTCCAGGCCCTTGAGCAGGTCATGCACCGCCTCGGCGCCCATGCGGGCGTCGAACTCGTCGCCGTACTTCTCGACCGAGTTGAGGTAGTCCTCCTCGGTCAGCAGGGTACCGCGCTCCAGCGGGGTGAGGCCCGGGTCGACCACGATGTGGGCCTCGAAGTACAGCACGCGCTCGATCGCGCGCAACGGCATGTCCAGCAGCAGGCCGATGCGGGACGGCAGCGACTTGAGGAACCAGATGTGCGCGACCGGAGAGGCCAGCTCGATGTGGCCCATGCGCTCGCGGCGCACCTTGGCCACCGTCACTTCCACGCCGCACTTCTCGCACACCACGCCACGGTGCTTCAGGCGCTTGTACTTGCCGCACAGGCACTCGTAGTCCTTGATCGGCCCGAAGATCTTGGCGCAGAACAGGCCGTCGCGCTCGGGCTTGAAGGTGCGGTAGTTGATGGTCTCCGGCTTCTTGACCTCGCCGTAGGACCAGGACCGGATGGTTTCCGGCGAGGCCAGGCTGATCTTGATGGCGTCGAAGTCCTCGAATTCCTCCGGGGCCTTCATCAGATTAAAAAAGTCTTTCATGGTGTGCCCTACCTTAGTGGCAACGATAAACGGTGAGGTGTGAGGCCGGACGCTTCGCGCCCTGTGAGGTCGCGCCTGCGGCGCTGCCAGGAGACAGGAATTGCCCTTCTTGTCCCCTCACAGCGAGCGCAGCCAGCGACTTCACTCCTCACCCCTCACTGGTTCTGCTCGAGCTCGATATTGAGCCCGATGGACCGGATTTCCTTCACCAGCACGTTGAACGACTCCGGCATGCCGGCGTGCATGCGGTGGTCGCCGTCGACGATGGCCTTGTACATGCGGGTGCGGCCGTTGGTATCGTCCGACTTCACCGTCAGCATCTCCTGCAGGGTGTAGGCGGCGCCGTAGGCTTCCAGCGCCCACACTTCCATTTCGCCGAAGCGCTGGCCGCCGAACTGCGCCTTGCCCCCCAGCGGCTGCTGGGTGACCAGCGAGTACGGGCCGGTGGAGCGGGCGTGCATCTTGTCGTCGACCAGGTGGTTGAGCTTGAGCATGTACATGTAGCCCACCGTGACCAGCCGCGCGAACGTATCGCCGGTGCGGCCGTCGAACAGCTGGGCCTGGCCGGTCTTGGGCAGGCCGGCGAGCTCCAGCAGCTCCTTGATGTCCACCTCGGAGGCACCATCGAACACCGGCGTGGCCACCGGCAGGCCGGCGACGAGGTTGCGGGCGAGGTTCAGCACTTCCTCGTCGTTCAGGTCCTCGGCGTGCACCTTCTGCTCGCCCTTGCCGGACTTGTTGTAGATGCGGTCGAGGAAGCGGCGGATGTCGCCCACCGCCTTCTGCTGGCGGAGCATCTCGTCGATCTTGGCGCCGATGCCCTTGGCCGCCCAGCCGAGATGCACTTCCAGCAGCTGGCCGATGTTCATGCGCGAGGGCACGCCCAGCGGGTTGAGCACGATGTCGACCGGGGTGCCGTCGGCCATGTGCGGCATGTCCTCCACCGGCACGATCTGCGAGATCACGCCCTTGTTACCGTGCCGGCCGGCCATCTTGTCGCCCGGCTGGATGCGGCGCTTCACCGCCAGGTACACCTTGACCATCTTCAGCACGCCGGGAGACAGCTCGTCGCCGGCCTGGATCTTGCGCTTCTTGTTCTCGAACTTCTTGTCGAACTCGGAGCGCTGGTCCTTGAGCTGCTTGGCCGCGGCTTCCAGCTGGTTCTGCGCGTCCTCGTCGTGCAGGCGGATCTCGAACCACTTGTCGCGCTCCAGCCCGTCGAGGTAGGACGCCGCCACCTTCTCGCCCTTCTTCAGCTTGTTGGGGCCGCCGTCGGCGACCTTGCCCAGCAGCAGCTTGCGCAGGCGGTCGTAGATGTCGTCCTCGAAGATGCGCAGCTGGTCGCTGAAGTCCTTGCGCACCTGCGCCAGCTCGGACTCCTCGATCGACAGCGCGCGCTTGTCCTTCTTGACCCCCTCACGGGTGAACACGCGCACGTCGATGACGGTGCCGTCCATGCCGGCCGGCACGCGCAGGCCGGTGTCCTTCACGTCGCTGGCCTTCTCGCCGAAGATGGCGCGGAGCAGCTTTTCTTCCGGGGTGAGCTGGGTCTCACCCTTGGGCGTGACCTTGCCGACCAGGATGTCGCCGGCCTTGACCTCGGCGCCGATGTAGACGATGCCGGACTCGTCGAGCTTGCGCAGCGCGGACTCGTTGACGTTGGGGATGTCGGCGGTGATTTCCTCCGGCCCCAGCTTGGTCTCGCGGGCGACGCAGGTCAGCTCCTCGATGTGGATGGTGGTGAAGCGGTCCTCCTCGACGACGCGCTCCGACAGCAGGATCGAGTCCTCGAAGTTGTAGCCGTTCCACGGCATGAAGGCGATCAGGATGTTCTGGCCCAGCGCCAGCTCGCCCAGGTCGGTGGACGGACCGTCGGCCAGCACGTCGCCACGCGCCACCACGTCGCCGGGCTTCACGATCGGCTTCTGGTTGATGCAGGTGTTCTGGTTGGAACGGGTGTACTTGATCATGTTGTAGATGTCGACGCCCGCCTCGCCCGGCTGGGTTTCGTCATCGTTGACGCGGATCACGATACGGCCGGCGTCCACCTTGTCCACCAGGCCGCCGCGCTTGGCGGTGATCGCCACGCCGGAGTCGATGGCGACGCGGCGCTCCATGCCGGTGCCCACCAGCGGCTTCTCGCTGCGCAGCGTCGGCACCGCCTGGCGCTGCATGTTGGAGCCCATCAGGGCGCGGTTGGCGTCGTCGTGCTCCAGGAACGGGATCAGCGCCGCGGCCACCGACACGATCTGGCGCGGCGACACGTCCATGAACTGGACCTTGTCGGGCGTCATCATGGTGAATTCGTTCTGGTAGCGCACCGAGATCAGGTCGGCCTTGAAGTGGCCTTTCGCGTCCAGCTCGGAGTTCGCCTGGGCGATAACGTAGCGGCCTTCCTCGATCGCCGACAGGTACTCGATGTCCTTGGTGACCTTGCCGTCGGTGACCTTGCGGTAGGGGGTCTCCAGGAAGCCGTACTCGTTGGTGCGGGCGTAGCAGGCCAGCGAGTTGATCAGGCCGATGTTCGGACCTTCCGGCGTCTCGATCGGGCAGACGCGACCGTAGTGGGTCGGGTGCACGTCGCGCACTTCGAAGCCTGCACGCTCGCGGGTCAGGCCGCCCGGGCCCAGCGCCGAGACGCGGCGCTTGTGGGTCACCTCGGATAGCGGGTTGTTCTGGTCCATGAACTGCGACAGCTGGCTGGAGCCGAAGAACTCCTTGATCGCCGCGCCGACCGGCTTGGCGTTGATCAGGTCCTGCGGCGTGAGGTTTTCGGCCTCGGCCAGCGCCAGGCGCTCGCGCACCGCGCGCTCCACGCGCACCAGGCCGGTACGGAACACGTTCTCGGTCATCTCGCCCACCGCGCGGATACGGCGGTTGCCGAGGTGGTCGATGTCGTCGGTGGTCTGCTCGCCGTTGCGGATGGCGATGATCTCGCGGATCACGTCGACGATGTCGGAGGTCTCGCCCAGCTGGGCGATCAGCTCGGCGGCATCCTCGTCCTTGCTCAGGCTCTTGAAGTACTGGTGGTCGTACAGCACGCCGGGACCGGTGACGCTGGTGCGGCGCAGGCGGCGGTTGAACTTCATGCGGCCGACCGCGGACAGGTCATAGCGCTCCGTGCTGAAGAACAGGCCGGCGAACAGCGACTCGGCCGCGTCCTTGGTGGGCGGCTCGCCCGGGCGCATCATGCGGTAGATCTCGACCAGCGCCTCCAGGCGGGTGCGGCTCGGATCGATCTGCAGCGTGGTGGAGACGTACGGGCCCTTGTCCAGGTCATTGACGTAGAGGGTTGGCAGCTCCTTGACGCCGGCGACGCGGAACTGCGGCAGCAGCTCGTCGGTGATCTCGCTGTTGGCGGGGGCCAGCACCTCGCCGGTCTCGGCGTTGACCAGGTCGCGCGACAGGATCTTGCCGACCAGGTACTCGTCCGGCACTTCCAGGTGCTTGAGGCCGGCTTCCTGGATCAGCTTGATGTGGCGCGCGGTGATCAGCTTGCCCTGCTCCACCAGGACCTGCTTGCCGGCGCGGATGTCGAACTGCGCCTTCTCGCCCTTGAGGCGCTCCGGCACCAGTTCCAGGCGGGCGCCGTCGTCGGCGAGCTGGAACACGTTGATATCGTGGAACAGCTCCAGCATCTGCTGGTTGTCGTAGCCCAGCGCGCGCAGGAGGATGGTCGCCGGCAGCTTGCGGCGGCGGTCGATGCGGACGAACAGGTTGTCCTTCGGGTCGAACTCGAAGTCCAGCCAGGAGCCGCGGTAGGGGATGATGCGGGCGCTGTACAGCAGCTTGCCGGAGGAGTGGGTCTTGCCCTTGTCGTGGTCGAAGAACACGCCGGGCGAGCGGTGCAGCTGCGACACCACCACGCGCTCGGTGCCGTTGACGATGAAGGTGCCGTTGTCGGTCATGAGCGGCACTTCGCCCATGTACACCTCCTGCTCGCGGATGTCCTTGACGCGCTTTTCCTTGGACTCGCGGTCGTAGATCACCAGCCGGGTCTTGACCTTCAGCGGCGCGGCGAAGGTGAGGCCGCGCACCCGGCATTCCTTCTCGTCGAACACCGGCTCTTCCAGGCGGTACGAGACGTACTCCAGGGCGGCCGCGTTGTTGTAGCTGACCATCGGGAACACGGACTTGAACGCCGCGTGCAGGCCGACGTCCTGGCGCTGCGACGGTGCCAGCTCGGCCTGCAGGAACAGCTGGTACGAATCGAGCTGCGTCGCCAGCAGGTATGGAACTTCCAGCGTCTCGACCTGCTTGCGGAAGTCCTTGCGGATGCGCTTCTTCTCGGTGAACGAATAGGCCACGATCTCTACCCTCGCGATTGACTGGCGGCCAGGGGCCGCGTCAGAAAACACAGACCTGTGCGCCGCTCATTGAGCCGGGGCACAGGACTGCGTTTTCGGAAAAAACGGCAGAAGGCCGGCGGCTTGCGCCGCCAGCCTTAAGCCCTACCTCTTCTATAGACCGCTTCAAAGTCGTCTTGGTGCTCGGTGTTATCCGTTGTGCCAACTGGGGGAACGCGACCGCGGCGCTCGCTTCGCTGGCGCAATGCACGCCTTACTTCAGCTCGACCTTGCCGCCGCCTTCTTCCAGCTTCTTCTTCATCGCCTCGGCGTCCGCCTTGGCCACGCCGTCCTTCACGGTCTGCGGCGCGCCTTCGACCAGGTCCTTGGCTTCCTTCAGGCCCAGACCGGTGAGTTCGCGTACGACCTTGATGACGTTGACCTTCTTGGCGGCGTCGATGCCGGCGAGGATGACCGTGAACTCGGTCTTCTCGACAGCGGCCGGAGCGGCGGCGGCACCACCGGCAGCCGGGCCGGCAACGGCGACGGCGGCAGCGGCGGAAACGCCGAACTTCTCTTCCATCATCTTGACCAGCTCGACGATGTCCATGACGGACTTCTCGGCGATGGCGTCAAGGATTTCCTGATTGGACAGTGCCATTTCAATACCCTCGTGAACTACAGAATGTGTGAAAAAACCAAACCCGTGTGTGGAAGCGAACGGTGGACCTTAGGCCGGCTGCTTGGCGTCGCCGACCGCCTTGACGGTCCGCACGAACTTCGCAGTCGGCTCGGCCAGGGTGCGCACGAACTTGCTGATGGGGGCCTTCATCACGCCCATGAGCATGGCCAGCGCCTGCTCCTTGGACGGGAGGGAAGCCAGCCGCTCGATGTCGTCGGAGCCGTACAGCTTGCCGCCGACCGAAACGGCCTTGACCACCAGCTTGTTGTGGTCCTTGGCGAAGTCCTTGATCACGCGGCCCACCGAACCCGGATCCTCCAGGGAGAACCCGAGAACGAGCGGACCCGTCAGCGCAGGCTCCATGCACGAGAAATCCGTGCCCTGGAGCGCGCGCTTGGCCAGCGTGTTCTTCACCACGTGCAGGTAGATCGCGTTCTCACGCGCCTTCTTGCGCAGCAGGTCGAACTCGCCGGCCGACAGCCCGCGGTACTCGGCGGCAACCGCCGAGAGCGCGCGCGACGCGACCTCGTTCACTTCCGCAACCAGGGCCTTCTTGTCTTCCAGACGAAGCGCCATAAAGACTCGATCTCCCGGTTACTACAACGTTGCTGAATGGATCGTGCCTCGCGGCCCGATCCGCCTGTTACGGGACCTTCCGGCTCGCGCCATCGGGTTTCACCGTCTGCGTAAGCGATCGTTGCGATCTTTAGACCCCTCGCCTCGCGGTCCGGGATACTTACGGTCTTGGACGATGTGGTTTTCACCACACTGTCGCAAAAGCTAAAGCTTGTGCGGCGTGAGGTCGGCGGCTTTCGCCGCCTGTGAGGTCGCCCGCTTCGCGGGCTGTGAGGGGACAAGACCGCCTGTCTCCTCACTCCTCACCCCTTACTCCTCACCGACACATCATTCCGGCAGCGACGACAGGTCCACCGGCACGCCGGGACCCATGGTGGTCGACAGCACCACCTTCTTGATGAAGATGCCCTTCGAGGTAGCCGGCTTCTGGCGGCGGATGTCGCGCAGCACAGCCAGCAGGTTTTCCTGCAGCTTGCCCTTCTCGAAGTCGGCCGCGCCGATCGCGCAGTGCACGATGCCGGCCTTGTCGGTGCGGTAGCGCGCCTGGCCGGACTTGGCGTTGCGCACGGCTTCGGCCACGTTCGGGGTGACGGTGCCGGTCTTCGGGTTCGGCATCAGGCCGCGCGGGCCCAGCACCTGGCCGAGCGAACCGACCACGCGCATGGTATCGGGGCTGGCGATGACCACGCCGAAGCTCAGGTCACCCGCCTTCATCTTGGCGGCGAGGTCGTCCATGCCGACCTCGTCGGCGCCGGCGTCCTTGGCCTCCTGGGCCTTGGCGCCCTGGGCGAACACGGCCACGCGCACGGTCTTGCCGTTACCGTGCGGCAGGGTGGTGCTGCCGCGCACGTTCTGGTCGGACTTCTTGGCGTCGATGCCGAGGTTGATGGCGAGGTCGACGGATTCCTTGAACTTCGCAGTGGCGCAGGTCTTGAGGATGTCCAGAGCCTGCTCCAGCGGATAGGTCTTGCCCGGCTGCACCTTCTCGACAAACAGCTTCTGACGCTTGGTGACGGTCGCCATGTCAGACACCCTCCACTTCGACGCCCATGGAACGGGCGGAACCGGCAATCAGGCGCACGGCGGCGTTCATGTCGCCGGCGTTCAGGTCCGGCCACTTGGTCTTGGCGATCTCCTCCGCCTGCTTGCGGGTGATCTTGCCGACCTTCTTGGTGTGCGGCGTCGGGCTGCCGGACTCGATGCCGGCGGCCTTCTTGATCAGCACGGTGGCCGGCGGGGTCTTGGTGATGAAGGTGAAGCTGCGGTCGGAATAGACCGTGATCACCACCGGCGTGGGCAGGCCCGGCTCGAGCTTCTGCGTGGCAGCGTTGAACTGCTTGCAGAACTCCATGATGTTGACGCCGTTCTGGCCCAGCGCGGGACCGACCGGCGGCGACGGGTTGGCCTTGCCTGCAGGAATCTGCAGCTTGACGTAGGCCTGGATCTTCTTTGCCATCAAAATGCTCCAAGTGTGGGTACTAGCGCCTTTTGGGCTCCCCGGGGTGAATCAGCGGGCATCGGCCCGGTCAGGCTTTCTCGACCTGACTGAATTCCAGCTCGACCGGCGTCGACCGGCCGAAGATCAGAACCGCCACCCGCAGGCGGCTCTTGTCGTAATTGACCTCCTCCACCACACCGGAGAAGTCGGCGAACGGGCCGTCGATCACGCGCACCGCCTCGCCCGGCTCATACAGCGTCTTCGGCTTCGGCTTCTCCACCGACTCCTCGACCCGGTTGAGGATGGCGTTGGCCTCCTTCTCCGAGATCGGCGCCGGCTTGTCCGGCGTGCCGCCGATGAAGCCAAGCACCTTGGGGGTGCTCTTCACCAGGTGCCAGGTATCCTCGTCCATCTCCATCTGCACCAGGACGTAGCCCGGGAAGAACTTGCGCTCGGTGGTGCGCTTCTGGCCGTCGCGGATTTCCACGACCTCCTCGGTCGGCACCAGGATCTCGCCGAACTTCTCCTGCAGGCCGGCGCGCGTGATGCGCTCCTTGAGCGCCTTCATCACATTGTTCTCGTACTGCGAATACGCATGTACGACATACCAACGCTTGCTCATCTCGTTACGCACTCCGTCCGGTCAGGTGCTGGACGCCGAACAGCAGCAACGAATCCAGGCCCCACATGAGCAGGGCCACGATGACCACGAAGATCGCGATCACCAGGGTGGTCTGCACGCTTTCCTGGCGGGTCGGCCACACCACCTTGCGGCGCTCGACGTTGGCGCCCTGCAGGTAGGACCAGATCGCCTCGCCCAGGGCGGTGCGCGACACCAGGAAGCCACAGCCGGCGACGCCGCCCAACAGCATGGCCAGCCGCGGCAGCTTGCCCAACTGCGGGTCGAAGTAGTAAAACGCCACCATCCCGCCGAGCAGCAGCAGCAACGCCGCGGTCAGCAACGGGGTGTCGTAGCGTGAGCCGGTCTCTTCGCTCTGGAGTTCCATCGTTTTACGGGTGAGCAAGCACGCTAAGCAGCAGACCGACTGGCAGGGCAGGAGGGTCTCGAACCCCCAACCTGCGGTTTTGGAGACCGCCGCTCTACCAATTGAGCTACTGCCCTGGACGCGACTGGGAAATAAAGGGGCGGAATTATAGCGCCGCTCTATCGACGTGTAAATCCGGGCGGAAACCCCGGCCAATTTGCAACTATATACCAAGTGGGGCCGTGCAGGCTACGCCGGCACCATGAGAAGTGATGTCGGCCCCTGCGCGGCCTGCGAGGACTGAGGAGAAAAGCTCTGGCTTGGTCCCCTCACAGCCCGCACAAGCGGGGCGGCCTCACCCCTCACAGTGGTTCCCGGCATGGCCGGGAACCGCGACCTCACTACTTCAGGATTTTGGTCACCACGCCTGCGCCGACGGTCCTGCCGCCCTCGCGGATGGCAAAACGCACCTGCTCTTCCATGGCGATCGGCACGATCAGTTCGACCTTGACCTTGATGTTGTCGCCCGGCATCACCATTTCGGTGCCTTCCGGCAGTTCCACGTTGCCC
>JARLJS010000250.1 GCA_031291075.1 Nevskia sp.
CATTCGCGCCATCGTGTCCGCCCTTGGCGGCTACCTTGTCGGCCGGGGCCTCACCGACGCCGGCACGGTTGCCGCCGTCGCCGGCGCCGCCGCCACGATCGGCGTGGCTGTCTGGTCCGGCTTCACCAACAGCCCCAAGGCACAAATCAACTCCGTCGCCGCCAATCCGGCCGTGGCGTCGGTCGTCGTCGCCACCCCCGAGATGGCGGCGGCCGCGCCGTCTCCGAAAGTTGTCGCCCAGTAACCCCGAAAGGAACAGCACATGACTTGGTTTCAAGACGTCGAAAGCGAATTTGGCCTCATCAAGGTCGACATCAACACCGTCATCGGCAAGATCATCAACGACATCGCCCTCGTCGGCCACGAAGTCGACGCGCTGTTGAAGTGGGTCGTCAGCCAGTCCGGTAACATCCAGGCCGGTCTCAACGCCGCCGCCCCGATCATCGCCGCCGTCGGTGGCCTGGCGACCACAGCCGCCACGGGCAACCCGGCCGCGGGCGCCGTCATCACCGAGGCGCTGAACGGCGTCAACACGGCCTTCGCCGCCGCCCAGACGGCCGTCATCGCCATGAACGCCGCCAAGGCGTCACTCGCTGCAACAGGCGGCGGCACGCTCGCCAATGACACGGCGGCGCTCACCGCAGGCATCCACGCCATCACCAGCGCCAATTCGACCGTGGCGCAGGTCAGCACCGCCGCCCTGAAAGCCGCGCAGGCGATTCAGGCCGTGTTGCCGGCGGCCGCGTGAGCTTCCTCGACGAGATCCTGAGCGGAGTGGTTGGCGCGTCCAACCTCTCCGCCAAGCTGGCGCAGCCGGAAGCTGAGTTGCGCGAATTGCTGGATCTCCTCAACAAGCTTACGCCGGCGTGGCGCGCCGTGCTGCTGTCGCCGGAGCTGGCGGCGGCTCTCGACCAGACCCAAAAGGTGCTGGCGCAGGCCCGCAAGACGCTGGGCGCGGTCGAGCCGGTGCTCGTCGACTACGGCGTCAAACTGGAGGCTCCGAAATGATGCGGATCCTCGCCCTGTGCCTGCTGCTCGGCGGCTGCGCCGACACCAGCGGAAGCGCCCTCACCATCGGCGCCCAGCTTGCCGAAGGCGCGACGCTCTGCCACGTCTCCGCCTGGCATGGGCAGCCGGCCTTCTACGTCACCACCAACACTCCCGCCGCTTGCCGCACGGTCGGCGGCGTCCCTGCCAGATTGGAACGCTGATGGCTCTGCCGCCCCCCGATGACCCAGCCGGGTCCAAGAGTGTCCTCGTCGCGTTGCTGGGGGGCGGCCTTCTGGGCTCTATCGTCCGTGACGCGTTCACCTGGCTGCGAACATCGAAGCGCGAAAACGCCGAGGCTGACGCCACGATCGCCAACGCCCAGACCCGCTTCCTGACGGAAGTGCGGCAGTCGTACGCTGCACGGATCGCTGAAATGACCAAGGAAATCCAGAAATTGCGCGAAGAAGTGTCCGAACTGCGCAAGGCCTACGATGACCAGCAGCTCGACCACGTCACGCAGCTTGCCGCCATGAGCGCCACGCACACCGCGCAGATGCAGGCGCAGCAAGAGCACCACGACGCCCAGATGCGGCTGCTGCGGGAACAGCTGGACGAAGCGAAGTCGTGCCGGGGCTTTGGCGACTAGCCGTCCACCTCCTTCGCCCACATGACGTTCCTGTCTGGAAACATGACAACGGCTTGGTCGACGGCGTCGGTCACGCTGAGGGCAAAAATCGCCGGGTAGCACGCGCACCCGTTGATTGAAATGCACACCATGTAAAGCTTCACGGCTCACTCCCCTTTCTTGATCCGGGCGCGGAAATCGTCAGATAGCGACCAAAGCATCCAGTCTCGCTTTACACTCCCGACTTTTTCCATGCGGGTCAGAAACGACCGAACGGTCGATTGTTTAAGCCC
>JARLJS010000251.1 GCA_031291075.1 Nevskia sp.
CAACACCGCCAACACCATCACCGTGGACACCACCGGCAAGCCGGACCTGACCGCGATTGCGGCTGTGGGCGACACCTACGCCGGCGTCAACCGCTTTGACAATGTCTTCTTCCGCCGCGGCGGCTACCTGACGACCTCCGACCTGCTGGTGGTCAGCGGCGCCATGAAGATCGACGAGAACGGCGTGCTCAGCCACATGGCGGCCACGCCCGCCTTCGAGCCGCATCTCGATCTGACAGTCGGAACCCTCCAGATCACCTCCAGCGGCGCGATCTCCGCCAACGGGCTGGGGTATCTGGGCGGATTCAGCGGTGCGAATCAGTCGTGTCCCGGCCTGACCTTGGGCAACGCGTCCGGCTCGAGCTACCGCTCGGCCGGCTCCTACGGCGGTCTGGGGTCGCAACTGGAAGGCACTCCCAACCCGGTCTACGGCAGCATCACCACCCCGGCCGCGCTCGGCTCCGGCGGCTCCTGCGGCTACGGAAACACCCCCGGCGGCATCGGCGGGGGATGGATCTCGATCCACGCCACCAGCATCGCCAACGACGGCACGATCTCGGCCAACGGCGGCGGAGGTCAAGGCAACCAGGCGGGAAGCGGCTCCGGCGGCGCCATTTCCATCACCACCTCCACGCTCTCCGGCGCGGGCAGCATCCAGGCCAACGGCGGCGTCTACGAACTCGGCGGTGGCGGGGGAAGAATCGCCGTCAACTACACCGATCTGTCCACCTTCGACACCACGCATATCCAGTCGCTGGGCGGCGCGGGCTCCTGGGGGGCCGGAGCCGACGGAACTGTGGTGCTGAAGCAACTTTCTTCCGGCAACGGCGCACTGGTCATCGACGGCCACAACGCGGCCACCGGCTACACCACCCTGGCCGTGCCCGCCGGATATGTCTTCGACAGCATCTCGCTGCTCAACGGCGCCCGCGTGCTCGCCGACCAGCCCATCCATGTGAGTGGGACGCTGTCGTTGACCGGCGGCAGCGTCCTGACCCATTCGACCGCTTCGACGGCCGGGCTGAGCATCACGGCCAACCGCGTGGAGATCGACTCGACCAGTTCGATCGACGTCTCCAGCCGCGGCTACCAGGGCGGCTTCAACGGAACCAACCAGGCCTGCCCGGGCATCACGCTGGGCGGCCTGAACGGCGCGGCATCCCGCTCCGGCGGCAGCTACGGCGGCTACGGCGGCTGGCTGGACGGGGCGGGCGGCAGCAACCCGCCCTACGGGCAAGCCTCGGCGCCCATCTATCTCGGCTCCGGCGGCTCCTGTGGCTACGGCAGCACGACCGGCGGCAACGGCGGCGGACTGGTCGAGATCACCGCCGCGGATGCGGTCGCCGTTGACGGCGGCATTCTGGCCAACGGCGGCATCGGACAAGGCAACCAGGCCGGTAGCGGCTCCGGCGGCTCCATCTCTATTACCACTTCGACGCTTGAGGGCCAGGGCACGATCGCGGCCAACGGCGGCATCAACGAGGTGGGCGGCTCCGGCGGGCGCGTCGCCATCCGCTACAACACGCTGGGCGCAACGGGCGACGATCTGAACGGCCTGCGCAACGTCCAGGCCTTCGGCGGGCACGGCAGTTGGCGGGTGGCCAGCGCCGGAACCGTGCTGCTTCAGGTAGGAAATGAAACCTACGGCGATCTGTACATCGACGACAACGTCACCGGCGCAACGGCCCCCAACTGGACGCCGCTGACGCCCATCGGCTTCGCGCAGAGCAGCGCGCTGACCGCTAACACGCTGACCACCGGCGGCGCGGTGCCGCTGGCCGTCAACGGGCTGGCGGGCCTGGAGATCAACCCCAACCTCAATCAGAGCCAGACCTACTTCATCGTTTCCAACACCGCCAACACCATCACCGTGGACACCACCGGCAAGCCGGACCTGACCGCGATTGCGGCTGTGGGCGACACCTACGCCGGCGTCAACCGCTTTGACAATGTCTTCTTCCGCCGCGGCGGCTACCTGACGACCTCCGA
>JARLJS010000252.1 GCA_031291075.1 Nevskia sp.
CCGACGCGCCCGACCGCACATCTATAGTGAGGAGGAAGTCGCGCGGATCATCGAAGCAGCAGGCCGGCTGCCGTCCCCAACCGGCATCCGGGGTTTGACCTATCCGGCCTTGTTTGGCCTGATCGCCGTGACCGGGCTGCGGATCAGCGAAGCACTGGCGCTGAACAACAGCGACATGGATTGGGAACAAGGGGTGCTGAACATTCGCTGCGGCAAGTCCGGTAAACAGCGCCTGGTGCCGCTTTCCGTCAGCACCGTCGAACGGCTTGCCGCCTATGCTGACGAACGTGATCGGCTGCTTAGCCACCGGCCGGAATCTCTTTTCGCAGACGACGATGGCAATCGGCCTGGAGACTGCGCCGCTCGTTACAACTTCGCTTCGGTCTGCCAGAGTATCGGCCTGCGCCCGTCGCAGCGTTTCAACAAGCATGGGCGAGGGCCGCGGATACACGACCTGCGCCATACCTTTGCCGTGCGAACGCTGCTGGGCTGGTATCGCAGCGGCATGGACCCGGAGCGCGAGATGCTCAAGCTCTCGAACTACCTGGGACATGCCAGCCCCAGCCACACCTACTGGTACATCGAGGCGGTGCCGGAATTGCTGGAGCTGGCAATGCAGCGGGCCAGCCGGACGCTGGCGCAGGAGGGCTGCCCATGAATGCCTCGACCCTGCCGGCGCTGCTGCAGCGCTTTTTCACCGACCGGTTGTGCGGCCAGCTCCACGCCAGTCCCAACACGATTGCCGGCTACCGCGATAGTTTTCGGCTGCTGCTGCGCTTTGCCAGCGATCGGCGCTGCCAGCCGCCGACCAGGCTGCGGGTCGAAGACTTGGACGCCACGCTGATCGGGGAATTCCTGATGCACGTCGAGAGTGTCCGGCGTAACTGTGCCCGCAGCCGCAATACGCGCCTAGCAGCGATCCGGTCCTTCTTCCGGTTTGTGGCGATGAACGAGCCGGAGCATGCGCTGCATTGTCAGAAGATCCTGACCATGCCGAGCAAACGATACGTGCGCCGGTCAGTGGATTTCATCGACCGGCCCGAGATGGAAGCGCTGCTGGTGGCGCCGAACCGGTCCAGCTGGATCGGCCGGCGCGATCACGCGATCCTGCTGCTGGCCTTGCAGAGCGGGCTGCGTGTGTCGGAGATGATTTCCCTGTGCTGCAAAGACGTGGTGCTCGGAACCGGCGCGCATGTCCGCTGCGAGGGCAAGGGCCGCAAGCAGCGATGCACGCCGCTGCGCCGGGACACGGCAAAGACGCTCGAAGCCTGGCTAAAGGAACGGGCTGGCCTGGCTGACGATCCGGTCTTTACCACCCAGCGCGGCGACCGGCTCAGCCGCGATGCAATGGAGCGTATCGTGCGCAAGTACACGCTGGCGGCGGCGATGGCTTGCAGCTCGCTGATCGGCAAACGTGTCAGTCCGCATGTGCTTCGCCACAGCACGGCGATGGAGCTGCTGCAGAACGGCGTGGACCGCACCGTCATCGCGCTGTGGCTCGGGCACGAGTCGGTCGAGACGACTCAGGTGTACGTGCATGCGGACATGCGCCTAAAGGAACAAGCCCTGGCGCGGGTAGCAGTCACCACGACCAAGCCGGGCCGGTATCGACCCGACGACGCACTGCT
Organism: Nevskia sp.; assembly: GCA_031291075.1. Lineage (GTDB taxonomy): Bacteria > Pseudomonadota > Gammaproteobacteria > Nevskiales > Nevskiaceae > Nevskia. The sequence continues at coordinate 1,629 of JARLJS010000252.1, forward strand.
GGCCTATCTCGAAGCGCTCTGATTATGCCGCTTGGCCGCGTCGATCCGGCAAGGCAACGCCGGGTCGGCGCGGCATAAATCGGGGCGCGGCATTATGCGTCTTATGCCGACATCGGCATAAAACGCACTGGACGCGGCATCCGTCACGGCTCGACCGCGACATGGGCCGCAAGCGCTGGGGCGATGAAGGCTACGCAGCGGAGGAGCTGGTGGCGGAGCTGGGCGCGGCGTTTCTCGGCGCCGAGTTGGGCCTGCGTCCCGATCACGTCGAAGACCATGCCGCCTACATCTCCGGTTGGCTCAAGGTGTTGCGCGACGACCACCGGTTCATCTTCATCGCGGCGGCGAGGGCTCAGGCGGCGGCGGACTATCTGCTGGGCCGCAAGGCGGCGGCGGAGGGACTGGCCGATGCGGCCTGACTGTTGCACGGGAGTCCCTGGCCCAAGGCAGGGGACTTCCGATTGGAGGCCGACTTGATGCGCTGTCTGCCGCCAGTCTCGCCAAACGCGCCCCGCCGCAGCGGGGCGCCTGGGTTCGTGCGCTGAGCCTTGCTGCGCTGGGTTGTCGGCTGCAATGCCGTCCTCGACACAGGGGGGCGGGTCGCCGGGAATGCAGGGCGACTCACCGACAGGCCGTTCGCCCGTGCTTGGAACCATCCATGTCGCTGTCGATCCTGCCCGCATAGAAGCAGGGGTGTTACAGCATGTCGTCCGGGGCAGACCTTGCCAGCGTCAGGGACCGTACCGGTTCAGCATTCTGTGCGGAGTGCCGCGGTCATGATTCCTTTCGGCAAGGTTCGCACCCTGCGGCCTTGGCTTGTCGTGAATCCTGGCGACGAAACGGCTACGCCTCGGGCTATGGGCCGCAACCCTGCGGCGCAAAGATTTTCCCCGCCGCTGCGCGCCTTCCTCGCCGGCCAAATTCTTTGCGCCTCCGGGTCCTTCGCTGCGCTGCGGTCACAGGTGATGCAACCCGCCCGTCCGTCTCCTGAGCGGATCACCGACAAGGCCGCAGTGGGCGACCTTGCAACCCGAAAGGAGATTCATCATGACCACCATCGGCACCTTCACCGCACAGAACGGCAGCTTCACCGGCACGGTTCGCACCCTGACGCAGAACGTCAAGGTCAGGATCGCCCCGGCCGACAAGAGCAGCGACAACGCCCCCGACTTCCGCGTCTACGCCGGCAACTACGAGATCGGCGCGGCCTGGAAGAAGACCTCGCGGGCCGAACGGCCTTACCTGTCGGTGACTCTCGACGACCCCTCGTTCCCGGCCACCCTCTATGCCCGGCTGGTCGAAGGCGAGGACGGCATGCACAGCCTCATCTGGTCGCGCGACAAGAACGCCTGATCGGCTGCACCCTGGCGCCCCGCCGCGGCGGGGCGCTGTCTTTTAGTTGCCACCGACTAGAACTCATAGGTGATGGCGTCATTCGTCTCTGAGATCATCTTGTTCGCAAACAGAACATCGATGATCCGGTCAACCTCCGCCTGCGGCAGCTTTTTCTGGAAAATCGAGGAAATATGCTGCGACAGCGTTTTGCGCTTTCGCGGCCTGGACTTCTTCTCGGACTTTCTGAGAACTTCGATCACGCGCTTGTAGTTGGGCTCTTCGGGCTGCGGAGCAGCTTTTGGGTCCAGTTCCAGCAGGCTGTTCAGGCGCCTGCACTTGAGGCCATTCTTGCTGAGGTGCCGGAGCAGGGGATCGAAGCCCTTGTCTTTGGACAGGACGATGCACTGTGGCTTCTCGGGTCTCTCCAGGACACGTCCGAGCTGGCAGGCAATGAAGAAGTCGAGCGCATTGCTGCCGTTGGCATCTACTCTCTGCCAGTCTATGCGGCTGCCGAGCTTCTGCGCATTCGTCACCAGCTCGATTGGAATGCTTTTCTGCGTTGCGCCCACATAGATGATGATCTGAAAGCTGTCGTCCAGCCGCGCCAAATCCACCTGCTGCACATTCTCAAAGTCCACCAATAACAGCTTGTCCGTCATTCTTGTTGCTCCCCTGCCGACGTGCCGCCGTGGCATGCGCCTCGATGCCCAGGCGCAACCCTCCCGTGTAGGCCCACTCCAGCACTTCGGCGGGCAGCTTGTCCAGTTCGGCGCGACCCTCCTCGATCCGGTCCGCCAGGAACAGAGCAAGCGCCCGAGACAGCGCCTCAAGCTCTTGGGGTGATAGGTCGCGATGCGCCTTCATGCCCGCTTTCGGGGGATGCGTTGCACCGCCTGATGCTTGTAGTAGATTGCCGAGACGACGCGGCGGTCCTTGACCTTGCGCACCTGCACCACGATGTCTACGACGCCACGCAGGTAGGCCAGGATTTGCTCGCGCGTCAGCGATTCGTTGCCCTGCATCACCATCAGTGCCAGGCGCTCGAACGCCAGCGCCGGCGAGTCCGAATGCACGCTGGTCAACGAGCCGGGATGCCCGCTGTTGACGGCGTGCAGGAAGCTGGCGGCTTCGCCGCCGCGCAACTCGCCGAGGATGATGCGGTCTGGACGCAGCCGTAGGCAGGCTTCGAGCAAGTCCTGAATCGTCACCTTGGCAACGCCCTGTCCGCCCTTGCTGGCGAGCAGGTGCGCACAGTTCGGCACCTGTGGCCGCAGCTCGCGTACATCCTCGATCGTCAACAGACGTTCGTCGTCGGCAATGTCGCGCAGCAGCGTGTTGAGGAAGGTGGTCTTGCCGCTGCTGGTCGATCCCGACACCACGATATTGCGGCGGTAACGCACCGCATGGCGCAGGAAGTCTTTGATCCGATCAGCCGCCAGCAACTCGCGCAAATGCAGGTCTTCGGGACTCAGGGCATCCTCTTGCACGACCTCGACGCGCTTGAACATACCCGCCGCCTCGTAATCCTCCAAGGTGTATTGCCGCTCCGCCTGCCGGCGGAACGACATCACCACCGTCCCCGCCTCGCAGGCTGGCGGCATCACCACCTGCACGCGCTGGCCGGTGGGCAGCCACGCCGACAGCAGCGGACGTTCCTCGTTGACGACCTGGTGTGTTTCGTAGGCGATGAGCGATGCCAGTCGTTGCAGGTGCTCGTAGGTCAGTTCCGGCAGCGGCATGCGCTCCATAGCGCCGGCGTTGTCTATGAACGCCTCGCCCGGCCGGTTGATCGAGACTTCGTTGATCTCCGGCCGTGCCAGCAGCGGCGCCAGCGGGCCGAGAAACGTCCGCAGCGCGGCGCCGCCGCTGTCCAGCCGCTGGACTTTGGCGCTCATCACCGTCCATTCATCGCGACGGGCACCTGATCGAATATCAGGTCGCGCGCCACGAACACCTGTACCGGCGTGCCCTGGTCCACGTAGATCGTCGGCGGAATGTTGATGCTGTCCTGTAGCGATTCCTGTGCGACCTGTCCGAAACCCTGCGAGGTATTGACGACGAAGGTATTGCCGCCCTGGCTCGCCGTTGTCGCCGAGCCGATCAGCGACAGCAGGAAGGCCGCGCCGAAGCGCTCGACAAAATGGCGGTCTATGGCGCCGGTGAGGCCGGCGCGGCCGATGTCATCCGTGCCGGGCGAGCCGATGGCGACATCGGTCCCATCCGGCTGCAGTACGCGGGTCCAGATCACGAATACCCGCGTCTGTCCACGCACGAGGCCGGAGCGGTATTCGCCGGCAAGCCGCGAGCCGCGGCGGATCAGGCGGCGGCTGCCGTCCTCGCTCCATACGTCCTGCGAAATGATCGCTCGCAGCTTGCCGGGAAGGTCCGAGTTGATCGCCGTTTCCAGGATGCCGGGCACCATCTTGCCCTGCGCGATGCGGTTATCCATCGAAATGTGGCGCGCGGTGGCTTCGGGGATTTGTTCGTCCGATGCCGCATGCGCGAAAGCTTGCGTGCGTTCGGCATAACCCTCCGCCGGTGTGCTGCGCTTGGCGTGGTCATCGGCTGCGCCGGCCGCTGCCGCGGCGTTCGCGCCCTGGATTTGCGATTCCAGCAACGCGGCCATCGGGTCGGGGCTCGCCGTCTTGGCCTGCGGTGCCGGCTCCTCATGCCCGGACGAGTCATAGATCAGCATCGGCGAGTGCAGGCGCGCCTCGGCTTTCTGACGTTCTGCCTCTGCGGCTTCCGTCCTGCCGCCACCACTTTCGAAGTGCTGTGGATTGTTCGGGACTTCGAAGCTCGACTGCGTATTGTCAGGTGGTAGCGGCGGCCCATCTGCCAGTCCCGGCGGCAGGCCCGCCGCGGGTGCGGCGGCAACAAGAGGCTTGGCCGCTGGCTTGAGCTTGTTGTTTCCGCCCGTTAGAAACAGGAACGCTACCACCAGCATGAGGCCGAGGAAGCCGGCCATCATGCCGATCTTGCTGCGGGTGCCTTTGACGACCGGGCTGGCGCCGCGCCGGCGCTGCGACTCGGGCTCGGGGGCTGGTTCGTTCGGCGGCGGATCGCGGTCAGCGGGGCACATGACCGCTACTCGCTCGCCGTTGGGTTGGACGAGGCTGCCGCAGGAGCGACGACCCGTGGTGGCGCCACCCTGGCGGGCTGCGCCGCCGCCGTCCGCAACGCCGGCTCGTTGTAGACGCAGACATCGCCGTCCCGGCCGCGCAGCGTGAACTGCTTGCCGGTGCGCTCGACCACAACGTATTTCCCGGAGACGTGGTAATTCAGCAGCGATTCCTTGCGATCGTCGCCGACCAGGAAGATGGCCGGTGTGTCCTGATGATCCCGGAACTGGAAGTAGGTGAACGTCCCGTCGTCGAAGACATGCAGCGGCGTCAGCTCTGCTTTGCCCTGGTAGCTGTAGTCGAGGTTCCAGGCTTCGGGCGACACTGTCCGATCCGGCACCACTTCTTGCGCCTTGGTCTGCGCCGTCGCGGCGAGTTGCGCCTGCATTCTGGCTTCCTCGTCCTGCGGATAGCGGAAGCGCACGACGTAGTTCATTCCGGCCGCCTGCTTGACCAGGTTGATGGCGATCAGCTCGAAGGCATAGGTGCGCTTGTTACTGACCACTGCCATGTTGGTGTGGGCGTTGGGCTCCACGGGCTTCAAAAAAAGAAGATTCCCGGCTTTGTTCGGCGCGACCTGCCAAGCGAGGGAGTCGCCGATGGACAGCGATTCGACCTTTTCATCATCGGCGAGCTGGATCATCTGCTCGAAGCCGTAGTGGCCGTTGATGACGGCCACCTGGTTGGGGTCGTAGACGATGGTTCGGATACGGGGATCTTCGGGGCCGGACTGCGGGACTTCCGCAGCGGCGGCAAGCGCGGGGAGCGCCGACAGCAACAATAGCCATTTCATGGGGCACCTTCCTTGGGCAGAGATTCCTGGTCCACGCGGTACGAGGTCACGACAAAGCCGAGCGGATTGCGCAGTCGGTCGGCGAAGCTCTGCTTGTCGGCGACGTACTCAAAGCCAACGCTGGCGATGTAGCCTTCGCTGAAAGAACGTCTCAACCGCCGTGCCGGTATCGACCAGGCAGGCCAGGCAGTCGAGATCGGCGATGCTGGCGAAATTGGGCGAATGGCTGGTAACGAAGATCTGCACCGGCTTGTCGCCCTTCGCGGCCTGGATACTTTCCAGATGGCGCAACAGTACGGCCTGCAATTGCGGGTGCAAATGCGCTTCTGGTTCTTCGACGATCAGGCCCCGGTAAGTTGCCTCCGGATTTTTGGCTAGCTCGCTGAGAACCACGGCCATGAAGATCAGGTTGTTAAAGCCCAATCCGTTCTGCTCGATCTCGAAAGTATCCACCAGCAGGGACAAGCGCGACGACAGGCGCTGGAAGTCGCTGGCGCTTAGCCCAACTTCGAGCGCCTGTGCCAGTTGCGCACCCAGCATTGCGCCGTGTCGCGTTGTGATCGCAGCCTGTGTGTTGACGATCGGCTGATGCGTCTTCAGATCGTCATCGAGCTTCTTCAATGCAACATTGATGCCGTCGCGTCCGGCATCATCGGCGAGAAGCTGCAACAGCCGGGCGAGCTGGCTGGTTCGGCTCGGTTTGAGGCTTTGGGAAGCATCACGCAACGGCGGCAGATACACGCCGCGCAGGTTGTCCATCATGTCCGTTGTAAGGCCGACATCTTCGTGGTCGCCGCACCAGCGTTTGACGCGCAATCTGCCGCTCTTGTCCGGTTCCGAATAGCGGATGGTGATGTGGGCTTCTAGGGTTCCGGAAGTCCCCGGCTTGAGCGCAGCCAGAAAATCAGCCTCGTCGTCCGGCTCTAACCCGCTGAAAATGTATTGGAACGTGATGTCTCCAGAGGGAGCGCCGCCCTTGGGATGATGCACGTCATCAATGTCGAGCCTTGGATACGGTTCCTCATGTCCGGCAAGCAAGGCCCGCAACGCATCAACGACGGCTGTTTTTCCGACATTGTTGGCGCCGACCAGGACGTTCAACCCTGGCTGGAAGCTCAGTTCCGCTTTTTGTAGCTTTCGGAAGTTCGAGACGGTCAACTTGGCTAAATACACGACACCCCCCTTGTCGTATCGCGGCGCAGCACTCTTTGTTGATGCGCCCGACGCTTGGGCCGCCTGGTACGGCCCCGTTTCCCGCTAATATTTCAGATGGTTACATCTCCATCGTAACCTATCGATGCGCTCAATCCATTGGCTGAGGGCCAAAGGTCCGCAGAGCGTCCCGGCGTGCCGCCGTCGGGCTCGCGGGCTGCGCCCCGCGCCTCTACCGGATCGCGGCCATTCGGCGCTAATCCTTGACGCCTCCGGCCGCCTGCGCGCACCGCTTGCTTTGAAACTGCCGGCGCAGGTTCAGACGGCAGACAGCGCCGTCTCAACCTAAGCGCGCCGGCGGCGGAGAGCGAACCGGCCTGCGGGTCGTCGCTCCGCAGGCTCCGCGCCGCGTCCTCGTCCGCTCCACTCACCGCCCGGCCGCCGATCCCTGCGGCGGCCGGAGGGGTCTGCGCTTTGCGCAGCAGTTGTTCGGTGCCCGCCAATCCTGGCGGGCTGCCCTCCGTCCCGTCCGCAGTCAAGTCCCGCTCGACGCCCGCGCGTGATCTCCGCTTGTCGGTAGCCCGACGAGCGAAGCGCGCGGCCGACGAGGCGCTGCGCGCCCCTTGCCGGGCGGGGCTGTGACTACGGCCGGCCCTACGGGCTTCAGGTCGCCAATGGCTCGATCGCGCAAACCGCGCGGATCGCGCCATTTGGCAGGAGGTGCCGATGACATGACCGAGTTGTCCGATTCCCCTTTTTAGTTTCCTCATTGGAGCAAATACACATGGACATGAGAGCAACCACCACCGGGCAGGAATTGCTGATCCCGCTGACGGCGCTGCGCCCTTCCCGGCGCAACGTCCGCAAGAGCGGCGGCACGCCGATCCGGCAACTGGCCCGCAGTATCGAGCGGGTCAAACTGCTGCAAAACCTGATCGTCACCGACGGCGGCGACGGCAAGCACTACGACGTGGAGGCGGGCAAGCGCAGGCTCAAGGCCCTGCAACTGCTGGCGAAGCGCAAGCGCTTGCCGAAAAACCACGCGGTGCGCTGTCTGCTGGTGCCGGATGAGGCTGCGCTGACCGCCAGCCTCACCGAAAACACCCAACGCGAGGCCATGCACCCGGCCGACGAGTTCGAGGCTTTCCGCGATCTGGCCGAGCAAGGCCAGCCCATCGAGGACATTGCCGCCGACTTCGGCGTCACGCCACTGACGGTGCAACGCCGCCTGCGGCTCGCCAACGTCTCGGCGCGCCTGTTGGCAGACTACCGCAAGGATCAGGTGACGCTGGACCAGCTCATGGCGCTGGCTGTTACCGATGACCACGCGGCACAGGAGGCGGCGTTCTACGATGTACCCGACTGGCAGCGGCGCGCCGACGCGCTGCGGGAGCATCTGACCGCGCAGGACGTGGACGCCTGCCGCGATGCGGTGGCGCGCTTCGTCAGCTTGGAGGCTTATGAGGCGGCGGGTGCCGCCTGCGTCGCTCCCATCGTTCGATACGCATGAGGACGCAGAATGTTGCCGGTAATGAATCCATCCAGCGTGTCGATTTCGACACGATCGCGTCCGACTCCGGCGGCCAGGTCCTGGGCCGCCAGTTGAAAGCTGCTACGGAACGTGTCTACGGCGACGTTGGAGAAGGACAGCAATGCGACCCGGCCGCGATGGTCCCCGAGTCGCTTGCGTATTTCTGCCACCCGCTGCACGGCGGTTCGCGTTTTGCCGCTGCCCGCGCAGGCCACAACGGACAGCGGCGCAAGTGCCGCGTCGACAATGGCCTTTTGCTCCGATGACAGTCCGGTCATGGCTTCGCCGGACTGCCTTGGCATGCGTGCGCAACGGCGTTGCGGATGTAATCCGGCACCACGCAGGAAGCGCCAGGCTCCGAGAAAACCTGAGCCAGAGCCTGGCCGAATTTACCTTTTTGCACGTTGTTCTGCTTTCGTTCGAACATGCCGCTGAACAATGCGCGGGCCTTGCCGGCGTCGCCGACGGCGGTATCGACTGCCGCCTGCACCGTGGCGGCGATTTTCGGATGCAAGTCCGCCAGCGCTTTCAACATCGCAGTGCGATTGTCCGCGTGCAAGGCCAAGTCGTATTCAAAAGTCTTCAGGCCGTGGTAAACCTTGACGACGGTATCCTCACGAGCTTTCATCTTGGCGGTGTTGTCCGACACCTTGATCGCATCGCCTGGTGCGGGATACAACGCCTGCGGCTCGCTGCCGTCGGCTGGTTCGTCTACGGGATCGGCGTCGGTGATAACCGCCACGGGTATCTTGAGCGCCGCATCGCCGAACAAGGGCAGGAACGAGTCGAAATTCAAGCCTTCGACGCTTATCAGACTGACACCGTGCTCCCGCAGATTTAATCCCGCTTTCTCGGCCAGCACGCTCACCAACATGAGTTCCGCCGCGCCCTCGACGAAAATCACCCGACGCGCAAAAAATAGCTCTGCGCGGGTGACATCCAGGTATCGTTCGAGCTTCTCGCGCTTGCCCTTCTCGAACGTAACTGCACGGGGACCGGCGCTGTCGCGGCCTTGGTCAGCGTGGCGGTGAAATGCACCTGGCCGAGCGAGTCGCTGAGCAGCACGACGCTGCTGACCTCGACCGTGCGCGTAGCACCGGCGTATTTGGTGTAAACCGAATCGGGCATGCCGGCCTGGAACTGGGCCGCATAGGGCTTCAGCGCCGCTTCCGTGGACCGGCTTTGTACGGTGGCGTAGAACTGCCGGATCAGCGGTCGATCGAACGATTCCCGCGCGATGATGTAAGTGGCAAGGTCCGCCTTGCGCACCGCTTCCTGCTGGCTTATGGTTTGTCCGGTCAGTTGGGAAACCGTATGGGCCTCGCCGGTGCTGCGGTCCACCACCACCGGCACGATGTCTACGCGCTTCAGCGGAATGAGTAGTGCGAGCGCGAGTACCGCGAGGCCCACCAGCCCGGCCGACGCTGCCGCCACGATCCAGGCGCGATCCCGCGAAGCCTTGATGCGGCGGTACCCTTCCTCGTAGAAGCTCTCTGACGCTGCCGCGTATTCACCGAGGTCCAACGCCAACGGCTCCGAGCCGGCGACCTTGTGCGACTTGCGCTTAGTCACGCCGCTTGCCCTGGTGTGTGCTCGTCGGCGCCTGTGTGCGGCCGAGGTAGCGCGCCCATTGCACTGCACGCCTGCCGCCTGCCATTCCCACGGCGGCGCTGCGGCGCACGCCGCTGCGGAATGCGCCGGCGGTGGTCAGGGAGATACCGCCGGCAATCGCTCCCGCGACACCGATAACCTGCATCAACAGCAGGATGGCGACGATGCCGGCCAAGGCCAGGTTCAACACGTCCTGCATCGTTACGCTGTCGGCGTTCTCGTCGAGCTGCTGCAGGCTGTGCTGCGCGATGGCGAGGATCAGAGCCAGCACGCCGTACACCAGGATGGGAACCAGGGCGTAGTGGATCACTTGACTGAGCCAGCCCTCGAACAACCGCCGCGTCTGCCCGAACAGGTAGAACAACGCAAACAGCGGCGTCAGGATCAGCAACACCGCCAGTGCGATCTTCGCCAGGGCCAGCAGGAAGGCGGCATAGGCGGCTACTCCTACCGTGATGGCGTAGACGATGATCGCCGCCAGGAACGGCGACCACGGCCCGGTGACGTGGCCGCGGTCCCAAATCTTGTTGCCGGCGTCCATGCCGCTGTTGTAGAAGTTGTCCATCGCCGCGTTCTGGCCGGTGGCGCCGCCACCGCCGACAACGGCGTTGGCGATGGCCGCCGGGCTGTCGACGAACAGCTTCTCTATATATGTGGTGTAGAAGTCGGCGCTGGTAGCGAGGACGTAAACGAAAAGCACCACCCCCAGGCGGCCAATCGCCTCGCGGAACGAAAGGTTGGCGCGGCCGGTGAGCATCAGCACGCCATAGACCATGATGAAGATCGCCAGGCTCAGCCGAAGCGGGTTGAGGAGGGCGTCGCGCAGGCGGTCGTAGCCACCGATCAGGAACCCGTTGACCGCCAGGTCCAGGCTGTTGAGAAAATCGGTGAAGATCGTTGTGCCCATCACCGCCCCGTCAGATGCAGCAGGTGCGGATCGAGCACGGCGTCTGCGCTGGCGCCGGAAAAGCCTGCCGCTTGGGCGCGACCGATCAGTTCCTGCTGCAAGACAGCGCATTTACCGAGATAGGCCGACTCGTAGCCTTCCACCTTGAGGCCCGCGTGTTGCTTCACGCAGGCGGTGAACACCCGCAAATCCGGCTTGCCGAACAGCCCGTGAATGATCGGGCTGTCACCGAGCTTGCGGCGCAGTGGGTTGGGGTCGTTCGGGTGTGGCTGGTTCGCTGGATCGTTCTGCCAGCCATCCTCGCGCGGTTGGAAACGTGCCAGCGAGGCGGCCGAGGGTTCCGGTCCTGCCGTCGCGGACTGGCCGCAGGCCGAAAACGCGGCGCCGGCGATCGCCAGCAACCACAGGCTCAATTTTGCTGATTTCATAGCAGCCTCCTTGCTCTCGGGTGTTATCGGTTGATCGGCCCCAGCGGGCCGCAGTCGGTTGCGAACAGCGCCAGTGACGGATGCTTGCAAGGCGCCTTGGGATCGTCATGGGCGCAGCTGCCGAGCAGGAGGGCCACGAACAGCAACACCGCTGCGCGTTTCATGGCCGCACCCCGTTGGACGTGTACGGCACGAAGGCCGATTCCTCGACGTTGCCGCGCAGGTGCGCCGCGCTGGCAGTGCCGGCAACCTGCATCTGCGCCGCTTGCAACTGGATCAGTTGCGTCAGCGCTTCGTTCACTTCCGCGAGCATGCGCGCGTTGAGGTCGATCGACGCCTTCACGTCCTGCGTGCTATTGATCTGGTTTAGATACTGCTGGACGCGCTGCATGCGCGCCTGCGTCTGGTCGTAAGCGGCCTGGCTCAAGCCGGCCGCCGCCGCCGTGGTATTGCTGCTGCTGGTGTACGCCACGGCATCGGCGTTGTTGCCGGATTTGCCCGGAAACACCTGGGCGCCGGTCTGAGTGATCCCCTGGCTGCGGGCGAAGGTCTGCGCCGCCCTGGCTACGTCGGCGGCATTGCCGGGCAAGCCCCCCTGCTGCAGCACGTTCAGCGATTGCTGCCAGGAGCCGGGGGCGTATTGGCGCATCTGCTGCTCGCCCGGCGAATTGAACAATCCACCCATGTTTCTACTGCCGGTGAGCGATTGGTACTGCTGCTGCATCTGCATGAGCTGCTGCGTGAGTTGCTCGTATTCCTTAATCGCCTGCATCAAATTGCTGATGTCGAAGACCGGATAGCCGGTGGCGGCGGCGTCGCCGGCGGTCGCTAGTGCCGTGACGATGACCAGGACTCTCAATATCTGTCGGACGTTCATAGGTGCTTTCTCCGTTGCTGAAACACCGGCATCCAGACGGCCGGGTCTTCGCCGACTTCGGCGAGAATCTGATCGAGCAATTCCACGGTTTCCTGCCGGCCGGACAGGATCGCGATTTCGTCCTGCATGCCGGCGAGATCGAGCTTGGCGACGACGCTGTGCTGGCCGTGCTTGATGAGAAAGCAGCGGCTTTCCTTGTCGAGCGTCAGGATCAGCTCCAGCTCGCGCTGCGTCAGGTTGTAGCCCTCGAAGGCTTTAGCCTCGCTCTTCGGGTTCGGCATGAAAATGTGGGTGGGCGACTGGCTGACGATGACGCCGCCGACGGGGTTGCGGGTGATCGACTCCGGCGACTGCGACGCAAACATCACCAGGCCGCCGCGCTTGCGGATGGTCCGCTCCCAGTCCTCGACCAGCTCGGCGAAGATCGGATCGGCCAGGGCCGCCCAGCCTTCGTCGATGACGATGATGGTGGGCTTACCGGCGGACAGGACGCGGTTGACCCGCTCCAGCATGTAGTACAGCGCCGGCACCCGGATGACCGGCTCCTTGAGCACGTCGGTCAGGTCAAAGCCCATCACCCGCTGATCGAGCGCGAGTCGGTCATCCTCGTTGTCGAACAGCCAGGCGTGCTGCCCGTGGTCGTGCCAGGGGTGTAGCCGCTCGGCGAGGCCGCCGGTGCTGATGCGCGGGATGAAGGCGGCGATGACGCCCAGGCGCCGTTCGGCTTCGGGCAGCTTGAACGTGTCGTCCACCGCCCGCCGGATCAGGTCGGCATCCTGCGCGGCTAGGTGTTCGCCGCGCGCCGTGAACAATGTTCCCAGCCAGTTGCCGAGGAAGGCGCGCGTGTTCGGCGAGTCCGGCAGGCGCAGCGGGTTGAAGCCGGTCGGGTGGCCCTGCCGGACGATGCTGTAGCGACCGCCCAGGGCGCGGATCAGCAGATCGGCGCCGCGATCCTTGTCAAAGTAGATGATGCGGGCGCCGGTGCGTAGCGCCTGCGCCAGCAGGAACCCCATGAGCGCGGTCTTGCCGGTGCCGCTGGCGCCGACCACCAGCGTATTGCCGATGTCGGCGTCATGGAAGTTAAAGAAGTACGGCGTACCGCTGACGGTTTCCAAGATGGTGACGGCCGGCCCCCAATGGTTGCCAGCCGGCTTGCCGTAGGCGTAGTTGTGCAGGGAGGCGAAGGCGGCGAAGTTCTGGCTTGAGATCGGCGCTGGCCGGGCGATGTAGCCGAAGTTGCCGGGTAGTTGCGCCCAGCGCGCCAGCTCCATCGCGCCGCCGGATTCCCGCACCGTGATGAGGCCCAGGTCGGTGAGACGCTTGTCCACTTCGTTGCAGGCGCGGTCCAATTCATCCGCGTCTTCGACGATCGGCACGATGGAAAAATGATGGCTGCCGTAGACCAGCCGCCCGCTCGCCAGGTCGTCGCGGGCCTGCTCGATTTCGTCGATTTGCGACAGCGCGGGATCTTCGATGTTTTCCATGATCCGCGCCTGTCGTGCCAGCGCTTCTAATGCCGTAGCACGGCCAATGAAGGCGAAGCTCTGCGTGACAATGGCTTCGCACGGGAGTGTGAACAGGCTGTCGAGCATGCCGGCCCAGGTCTGCGGCGCGTAGTCCTTGACGGCGAGCACCGCACCGAAGCGCGACCAGCCGGGGCCGCGTGTTTCGAAGGCTTCGCCGCCGAGGTGGTCGGTGGAGCTGGGGAGGTAGGACTCGAGGGCGACCGCCGGCACAGTCTGGCCGAGGAAGGTATCAATGGATGCCTGCGGCAGGGCCACCGGCCGGTCGCGGCCGGTGAGCAAGTGGACGACCAAGCGCAGGGGTTCCGAACACAGCCCCGTTTTGGTCTCCACGGTGCCAAGCCGGCGCGCGCCGTAGGGCGCGAGCTTGGCTTGCAGGTTTTCCGCCTGCTGGTGCAGTTCCTTGAGGGCTTCGGCGCGCTCGCGCGTGCCTTCTTCTCTGTCGAGGTGCGGCGATAGCGCCCGCTTCACACGCCGCGCCAAGCCGCTGGCGCCGGCCGGCGCGCGCCGAACCAGGCTCAGGTAAAGATCATTGACGTACAGGTGCCGGCCGCTCAGGCGGGAAAACCACTTGGCGTCCAGGTCGGCGGCGAAGCCGGCCGGAACGCTACCGCCCAGCAACGGCTGCACACGGCGGCGGACTATGTGCTGCCACAGCGCGTAGTCGCCGCCGGTGAGCGCGCGCAGCAGCGTATTGCGCGTGGTCTTGAGCCGGTCCAGCTCCCGCGTGTCCTCCGTATCGAAGGATTTGCCTTCGAGTTGGAGAATCTGGATCAGGTCGCCGCTGCGCGTCTCCAGCGTCCAGGCGTCGGCGTGGCGCACGTAGGGAATATGCTCGCCGCTGCCGGCGTCGCGCGCCGCGATGCGGCCGGCGCGGGTACGGCTTGCCGCCGGTTTCAGGAGTTGGGCCTGATTGCGGCGTGCCATGTCGAGGTCGCCCGGCTCAGTACGGCGTGTAGAGGTTGCAGCGATACAGCGGCCGGTTGCGCACCGGCCGGGCATGCTGTGCAACCCGAAACAGGATGTCGAAGAACCGCGGCTCCCACTTGCACAGCAGCACGCCGGCCGTATGCAGGGGGAACGCGGTCAGCAGGTACAGCAGGTTGTTGCCCATCAGGAACAGCACGGTGGTGCCCATGCCTTCCAGCACGAAGTAGGAATAGGTGACGCCCAGCAGCATCAGCGGTCGGGTCATGCCGACCACCAGCGCGTCGCGGCCGGTGCGCTCCTCGTTCACGACTCAGCCGCCAGCGGACGTGGTGAAGAACGAGACGAAGGCGTCGGCGCCGAAGATCATCACGATGCCGCCGATGACGGAGCCGGCCCAAGCCCAGCGCAGGCGGCCCATCATCGCGCCGATACCCATGCCGATGACGGCGATGGCGGCCAGCGTGCGCATCGCGGTGCTTTGCAGGAAGCCGTGAATGGCGGTGAGGGCGCCGGACACCGGGGCGATGTCCTGTGCCTGCGCGCCGAGCGGGACGGCAAGCAGCAGAACCAGCAGAAGAAGGGAGGGCAATGCGCCCGGCGTATTCCAGCAGTTCAGCCCGATGCGGTGTTTGGTGTTCACGTCCGTGTCCTCTTGTCCGGGCACTCCCTGTGCCCATTTCAATGTCGGCTCTTCCCCCAAGAGCGAATCCGTACCGGACCGAACTTCAGCATGCGGCGCGAGGCTTGTCACTGGCAGTTTTGCCAGTGCCTCGCCCGGAAAAAACCAGTACGGTGTCGAATGGGAGCCGCTGCGTCTGCCAACGCGGATTACCCGCCGCTTGCGGACCCGGCGCCCGGATTGTCATCATCAAAGCCCGCCTGGAATGGCGGACCTGCGAACCCAAGGACGGAGGAAGCAATGAGCCAGACCAGCGCGGCAACGGCAAATATCCGGCAGACCATCGACCGTTTCGTGGAAGCGTTCAACGTCAACGACCTTGACCAGGTTGTGACGTTCTTCGCCGACAACGCGGTCTACCGTCCCGGCGACGGTTCCGAGCACCGGGGGCCGGCGGCGATCGGGCGCGCCTTCGCGCCACAGTTCAACCGCGCTTTCGGGACGATGCGCTTTGACGAACACGACTGCCTGATCGATGAAGCTTCGCGCAAGGCGGCGATCCGCTGGACCTGCCGGCACGACCTCGCCGGTGCCAGGTTCAACACGCTGGGGCTCCTGCTGCAGCGCTACATCATCGGCCTGGTGGTCGGCAACCGCTTCGGCTGGGAAGGCATCGACGTGTTTCACTTCGACGAGGCCGGGAAGATCATCGGCAAGTTCACCTATGCCAACTATGCCCGGCCGCAGTTGCGCAAGGACCTCGGCGTCGCGCTGCCGGCGGTCGCGCCGACTACACGTTCCAAAGGCGTACCGGCCTGAACTTATAACTTTCTGTGCGACACGCCATGAGTGACCGAACCTTGGCAATTTCCGGCAGTCCTATATTTCGGCCGGTCGCGCCGCGAGGACGGCGACCGTATCGAGGGAACGAACTCGTTTACGGACGGGGAGGAGCCAGGAAGGCGGGCGGTCGCACCAATGAGGTTCGCGCGTGGCGTCACGCGAATTGCGGCCGGTGGCTTTGCCTGCGTGAAAAGATGCCGGACCTGTTGCACACGACCGCAGAATTCTGCCTTCAGATGGAGCAAGCGCCGTCTGAGCCGGTAGTGCGCGACATCCTGCGATCGGCCGCGCCCGTTTTTGGTGCGGACTTCTTCACCTTTGGCATGCGCACCGGAAAGACCGTTTCCCCGCCGCAGCAGATCGTCATTTCCAACTACCCGAAGCCCTGGCAGCGCTACTACGACGAGCAGGGCGCATTCGCGTTCGATCCGGTCATCAACCGGGCGTTCCAATCGGCCGGCGCTTTCCGCTGGGACGGACTGCACCGGGACGAACGGCAGCTCGCACTGCGCCGCGAATCGGTCCGCAACGGTATGACCTTCGGATTTTCGTGCTCGGATCGCGGGCCGGATGCGTCCCTCGCGATCCTCTCGTTTTGCGGCGAGCACCCCATTGCCCCCGAGGCGACGCAATGGGAGGCGACCGCCGCTGCCGCTGCGCTTCTCGCCGGAACCACCAGCCGGGCCATGACGCGGATTGTTCAGGCCAGCAACGCCTCGGCCGCATTGGCCCAGTCGCTCACCGAGGCCGAGCGCAGGAGCCTGGAAATGATGGCGGCTGCGATGACCGCCGAAGAAGCGGCGGCCGTCCTCAACGTCCAGCCGCGCACCGTGCGGTATTACCTCGACCGGGCCGCGGAGAAGCTCGGCGTCGAGTCGCGCAAGGCGGCGGTGATGAAGGCGCTGGCCGAAGGCATCATCGACACGCGGCGCTTCCCGAACGCGGGTTTCGGACAGGACACCGAAAGGCACGGGTAGTCCGCGATGCAACCGCCGGATGAAGGCCCCAGCGATTCCAAAATCATCCAGCTATTTCCGGCCAAACCCGGAACTGACAACGGGAAGACGCGACCGCCAGAACAACACAACGGCAAAAACCCCGACGCGCTGTATCTCATGCGCGACGAGATCGACGGCATCATTGATCTGGCGGAGGACGTGCCACCGAAGCCAGCGCCGGCCAGGACGAACGTCCCGGACCCGGCGCATCGCAACGCCATGCGATGCCCGCAGTGCGACCAATACACCTGGCGGGAATCCCCCTATTGCCTGCATTGCGGCAAAGACCTGGTTGCACACGCCGCGCAGCTCGCGGACGGGCGACGGGAACGATTGCATGGGATCTTCTGGGCGTGCGCGATTGGAAGCTGGGCCATTGCGCCGAGCTGCTTCTACGTCACGCAGCACTACGCACTGCCGCCGCGGGTTCGGACCGCCCTGAACTACATCGGCATGGCGATCATCGCCGTCAACCTGTTCGGATTTTGGATCGCGTCGATGGGCAAGCGCTCTTAGCCCCGGACGTTGCTGACGAGGACCGCGATGGCTAAGGCTAGAGTTTTGGTCTCATGGCGTCGCCCTCGCAAATCCGGTAGCTATCATCTGGGTATCAATATCTTTCAACAGCGTCTCGACTGCGTTAATGCCAGAACGAGCAGTCTGAAATTTTGTCGGTAGCCTTTGCCCAAGCGCCAAGCCTGTCATTGCGCCGTAGCGCGCTACAAAACCTTCATCCGCCTTTCCATGGTTGTGAACGAACAGATGACGCATTTCGAGATACATAAGCGCCGCTTCCGTCTGCGCAGGATCTGGATGTACGCCTGTGTGATCGAGGATTTTGTCCAACAGCTTAACCGTGCTTCTTTCGTCTTCCAGCTTCCTGAAGACGTTGCCTATCATCTTTTCTGCAATTGCATCGAAGCTGCCCAGCTTTACTATGTCAGGGTATTGAAGAGAACCTGGCGCCTTGCCAACCACGACCATAGGATTGGTGACGTAAATCTCGGCAAGGAGTCCTTGCATGTATTCCGAGAAATAACGATAGAGAGAAATGAGGGCGTGCTCAATATTTCGCGACCGAGAAAAGTTAAATACGCGAGCGTCCTGATTGACAGGATGGCGAAGGCGATCGTACCTGGGGCTGTTTACCTGCAATGCATCAAGAATGGTTCCGCCCTGACCGTGATGTCCTTGAGTCTGGGTAAACAATTTGGTGATCGCAACGTCTACAACCTGCATGTGCTGCTGAAGATACTCAAGCCTTCCGCGAAATCGCTGAAACGGTATCGTTTCCATTTTTTCCACTCGCTGTCGTTTTATAAAGCAATACGCGACTATACGGACGCTGCCTCTCACAAATACGCAAGACCTGCCCCAGCGTTTCGCCCAAACAAAAAGCCGCCCGGTTCGGGGGGAACCGGACGGCGCGCTGCGCAGGGAGAGCGCAGCGGGGAGTGGACTGCGTTTGGGGGAACGCGGGTCCGTGGTGACGATAGTCCGTCCGCAAGGCCCGGTGCAAGCCGGCGGCTGCGGGCCTGGACCGTTCGGGGCGGCAATCGGGCGCCCCCCTGCTACGCAGGGGCCGGGTGCTACTCGCTGCGCTCGCCGAGCCACGAGAAGCCGTGTCTCGGCCCTTCGGGTAACGCCCCCTGACGCAACAGCACGGGAACGGCGTGGTGACTGCAACGGCTGCGCCGTGCGGTGGCCGCATCGAAACGCGCGAGGTCGCGGTCGGCGACAGGCTGCGCGTCACCGGCAATGATCGGGCGCTTGGCGTCCTCAACGGCGAACCCGGCGTGGTCGAGTCCGTGTTTGGCGACACGATCGAATTGCGCGTGCCTGACGGGACTCGTAAGCAGCTCAAGATTGATCGAGTCCTACCCGTCGAACACGGCTACGCAGCGACCGGGCACAGCGCGCAGGGCCTCGGCGCCGATCGCGTGCTGCTCGACAAGGACTCGCGTGTGCGGACGACGGATCACCGCAGCTTCTATACCGACCTGACGCGCGCCAAGCACCAGGCCGTCGTTTACACCACTCGTGAGAGGCGTTTTCTACCTCACGCGGCTATGCTGAGGAGTCCCATTTGATTGGGGTCCTGGCGCTCTACGACGAATTTCGCCAAGTCGTTGGTCTGTGCGGTAGCCAAGAGAAATTCCGGAAGGGTACGGCGTAGG
>JARLJS010000029.1 GCA_031291075.1 Nevskia sp.
CGGTTTTCCGCCAGGCAAGGCGCGAGCGACGTGGTTTGCTCACTGCAAATGAGGAGCGAGCAACGCGGCCTGGCGGAAAACCGGGGGCAACCCTTCGGGGGGGGTGGGGGTTTTCGGCGGGGGGGGGTGGGGGGGGGGGTGTTGTTGAGACTCTCAGCGCCCCCTCGCGGCCGCGCCGCCGACCACCGCCCCCCCCCCCCCGAAGGGTTGCCCCCGGTTTTCCGCCAGGCCGCGTTGCTCGTCGCTCCTGTGCAATCAGCACACCGCGCTCCTCGCGCCTTGCCCGACACAAAATGGCAAGCCGCGGGAGGGCATGGAGTTGTTCAGAGGCTCCCTAGAGCATTTTCTCTTTACGTGCACGCGTCTTTCCCCTCTCCCGCTTGCGGGAGAGGGTGGCCCGCAGGGCCGGGAGAGGGACTTCCGTCCGGCCAAGCCCCTCTCCCCTTACCCCTCTCCAGCAAGCGGGAGAGGGGAACACATGTATGCATCTACTATAGATGCGCTAGCCGGCATACTCGCCGACCTCCAGCGCGCTCCAGCCCGGCGTCATCGCCTCGCCATGACGCAGCCGGTCGAGGTGAGCCAGCAGTTCCTCGACCATTCCGCGCAGCAGCTGCCCGGCGCGCACGCCGTCTCCTTCGCGCAGGGCGGTGATGACCGCCTTGCGTTGCTCGGCGAAACCGCGGATGAGGCCGATGCGCTGCACCGCGATGCGTGCGCGTACGTCCCAGGCCATGCGCTCCCAGGCTCTCAGGTAGAGACTGTTTCCCGACATCTGCACGATGTGGCGGTGAAAGTTGACCGCATTGTCCATCAGCGCGTCGGAGTCCTTTTCGCGGATGGCGCGGCGCATCAGCTTGAGGTCGCTTTCCAGGCGGTCGAGGTCGGCCTTGGCGCATGGTACGGCGCGGCGCGCGGCCGCCTCTTCGATCACCGCGCGCAATTCGTAGGCTTCACGCAGTTCGATCAGGTCGATATTGCGCACTCGGGTGCCGCGATAGCGTTCCGACTCCAGCAGGCCCAGCGCTTCGAGCTCCCGCAGCGCTTCGCGCACGGGCGCCTGGCTCACATTGAACTCGCGCGCCAGCGCCAGCTCCTTCAGGCGCGTGCCTGGCGGGGTGGTGCCGTCGAGGATGCGCGATACGATGGCGTTGCGTACGTGGTCGCGCATGCAGGTGCGGTGCACGCGTACGCCGTTCTTGTGGGCGGGCATCGGCGGCGGCTCAGGGCGCGCCGGCCGCGGCGCCGCCGCCGGGCGTCGCCATGCCCTGGCGCCAGCCGCCGCCCAGGGCCTTGACCAGCAGCACATTGGCCGTCAGCTGGCGGGTCTGGATGTCGTGCGAGGACAGCTGTGCCTGCAACGACGCGTTCTCGGCCGTGACCACTTCCAGGTAGGTGGCGACGCCACCCTTGTAGCGGAAGTTGGCCTGCTGCAGTTCCTTGCGGGTAGCGGTGACCGCGGCGGCCGCGCTGTGGCTCTCCAGGTCGAGCTGGCGTAGCGCGGCGAGGTTATCCTCCACCTCCTGGTAGGCGCGCAGGACGGTGCCGCGGTAGTCGGCCACCTGCTCGTCGTAGGCGGCGTGCGCCTGCTCGCTCTGCGCGCGGTGCAGGCCGGCGTCGAACACGGTGAGCAGGGCGGAAGGCCCGATCGACCACATGCGGCTGGGCGCCTCGATCCAGCTGCCGGCGCCGGTGCTTTCGAAGCCGGCTGCGCCGGTCAGGCTGAACACGGGGAAATAGGCGGCGCGTGCCACGCCGATGCCGGCGTTGGCCGCGACGACGCGGCGCTCGGCGGCGGCCACATCCGGCCGGCGTTCGAGCAACGCCGATGGCAGGCCGGGGTCGATCACCGGCGGCAGGGTGTCGAGCGGTAACGGCTGCGGCTCCAGGCGGAACCCGGTCGCCGGCTGCCCCACGAGCACGGCGATGGCGTGCTCCAGCTGCGCCCGCTTGAGGTGGTTGTCCGCGGCCAGGGTCCTGGCCGTCTCCAGCTGAGCCTCGGCCTGCGCCACGTCGGTGAGGGCTGCTGCGCCGCCGGCGTAGAGGTTCTGCTCGAGCTGCAGGGCCCGGGCGTAATCCTCGACGGTGCGGTCGAACAGGTCCTGCTGCGCGTCGATGCTGCGCAGTGTGAGATAGTCGCTGGCCAGCTCGGCGCGAATGCTCAGGTCGAGCGTGACCAGGTCGGCGGCGCTGGCCTGCTCGCCCGCGCGCGCCGCGGCTACCGTGTTGCGCACCCTGCCCCAGACGTCGATTTCGTAGGACAGGTCGGCGTCCAGCGTAAAATCATTGGCGATGATGGGCTTGGTGGGGCTGTAGGTCGGGGCATTGGCCGAGGTGCGGCTGCGGGTGACCGTGGAGCCGGCGGTGATCGCCGGGAAGTACGCCACCCGGGCGATGCGGGCTTCCGCGCGCGCCTGCTGCAGCTGCGCGAAAGCGGCTTTGAGGTCCTGGTTGGCGTTGCCCGCCTGGTCCTCCAGCCCGTCCAGTCGCGCATCCTGGTAGATCGTCCACCAGGATCCACGCGGCAGCGAGTCCGCCGGCTGCGCCTGCTTCCAGTCGCCGCCTTCCTGGAAGGCCGGCGCCGGAGCTGGGCTGTCCGGAACCCGGTAATCGGGCGCCAGCGAGCAGGCGGCCAGGGCTGCTCCAAGGGCGGGCAGCAGCGCACCGAGCGGGCGCTTCATGATGGCTTGTCCTGGGTGGCCGGCGGCGGCGCGATGCGGACTTCCGCGCCATCGGTGAGCGAATCCGGCGGATTGAGGACGACCTCGTCGCCTGCCTCGATGCCGGACAGGATCTCGATCGAGCTGCCGAAGTCGCGCCCCTGGGTGACGTTCTTCAGCCTCACATGCTTGTCGGCGCCGACCGTGGCCACCTGCAATCCGGCCGAGCGGAACAGCACCGTGTTGGCCGGCAGGCGCAGGCTGTCGGCACCGGGCGGCAGCTTGAAGTGCACCTCGGCGTAGGCGCCGGGAAACAGCTCACCGCGGGCATTGTCGATTTGCAGTTCCACCTGGAGGGTGCGCGTGTTCGGGTCCAGGGCATTGGCGGTGTGCACGATCTGTGCCCGATAGCTCTTGCCCGACCGTTCGGCGAAGATCAGCTCGGCCTCGACCCCGGGGGTGGTGGCGGGCGCATAGGGCTGCGGCACCTGCACGTAGATGCGCAGGCGATGGGTGTCGGAGACGCGGAACAACTCGGTCCCGGTGCCCTGGCCGGCGTTGATGAGGGCGCCGATGTCGGTGTTGCGCGACACCACGGTACCGTCGAATGGGGCCGCCACGCGCTTGAAGCTCTCCAGGTCGCGCAGGCGCGCCACGTTCGCGGCGGCCGAATCCACCGCCGCCTTCTTGGCGGCGGCGTCGCCGGCCTTGTCGTCGGCGTCCTGCTTGGACACGGAGTCGGTGGCCAGCAGGCCCTGCCAGCGGACGTCGGTGCTCTTCGCCAGCTGGTAGTTGGCTTGCGCCGTGGCCAGGTCGGCCAGAGCCTGGCTGTACTGCTGGTCGACTTCGGGGGTGTCGATCTCGGCCAGCAGCTGGCCCTTCTTCACCGGCGCGCCGATGTCGGTGTACCACATCTTGAGGTAGCCGCTGGTGCGGGCATAGATCGGGGCTTCGTAGTACGCCTGCACGCTGCCCGGCAGCACCAGCTGCTCGGCCCCCGTGGCGCGCGCCGCCTTGACTGTCAGTACGGTCGGTATGGCCGCCGCCGCGGTCTCCTTGCCGAGGGCGGCGCGTGCGCTGACCCGGCTGAAGATGCCCCAGACCGCAAGCAGCACGGCGAGCAGCACGGCAATCGCGGCATAGCGGCCGGTGTGGGACGGCGGGCGGGCGGACGACGGGAGGGCTGGTTCGGGCATCGGTGGTCTCCGATCGCTTAGCGTTGTAATGGCGCCGGGGCACGCGCGCCGGTGAGGGTTCGAAATGTCACGGTCGCGGCGTTCATCAGGCGTGCTCCTGGCGGCGGCCGTGGATCATGGTGAACACGGTGGGAACGAAAAAGAGCGTGGCCGTGGTGGCGAAGATCAGGCCGCCGATCACGGCACGTCCGAGCGGCGCGTTCTGCTCGCCGCCGTCGCCGAGGCCCAGGGCCATCGGCACCATGCCGATGATCATCGCCAGCGCCGTCATCAGCACCGGGCGGAAGCGGGTGAAGCCGGCCTGCGAGGCGGCGCTGAAGGCGTCGTCGCCGGCGCTCATGCGCTCACGCGCGAAGCTCACCACCAGCACGCTGTTGGCGGTGGCCACGCCCATGCACATGATCGCCCCGGTCAGCGCCGGCACGCTCACCGTGGTGTGGGTGACGAACAGCATCCAGACGATGCCGGCCAGCGCCGCCGGCAACGCGGTGATGATGATGAAAGGATCGAGCCAGGACTGGAAGTTGACCACGATCAGCAGGTAGACCAGCACCACCGCGCCGAGCAGGCCGATCAGCAGGCCACTAAAGGACTGGTTCATGGTCTGCACCTGGCCGCGCACGATCACCTGCGAGCCCTTGGGCAGCTGGTCCTTGGAGGCGGCGACGATCCTGCGCACCTGCGAGGAGATGAAGCCGAGGTCGGCATCCTGCACCGAGCCGTAGATGTCGATCACCGGCGTGGCGTTGTAGTGGCTGACCACCGAGGGGCCGACGCTGCGGGAGAACGTCGCCACGTTGGCCAGCATCTGCGGCGTGACAGACGCGTTGCCGGCAAGGCCCGCGGTGAGCGGGGTGGTGGCGAGGTCGCTGAGCGAATCGAGCCGGTACTGCGGGGTCTGCGTCGCGACCTGGTACTGGGTGCCGGTCTTGGGGTCGATCCAGAACGAGGGCGAGGTCTGGAAGCTGCCGGACAGCGACACCAGCATGTTGCTGGCGACGTTCTGCTGCGTCAGGCCGAGCAGCTCCGCCTTGCTGCGGTCGACGTCGACGTTGAACTGCGGGTAGTCGAACGCCTGCTGGATGCGCAGGTCCACCGCGCCGGGGACGTTGCGCAGCTTCTGCAGCAGGTTGTTGGCGTAGGCGCGGTTGCCCTCGACGTTGAAGCCGGTGATCTGGATGTCGAGCGGGCTGGGCAGGCCGAAGTTGAGGATCTGGCTGACGATATCGGCCGGCAGGAAGGCGAACTGGGTGGAGGGATAGGACTCCGCCAGCTTCAGCCGCAGGTCCCGCACGTAGTCGGCGGTCGGGCGGTGGTGATCGGCCAGGGTGATGAAGATGTCGGCATCGCCGGGGCCTACCGGCGCCGAGGTGCTGTACGACAGGTTGATGCCGCTGTAAGGCAGGCCGATGTTGTCGACCACGTTGGCCAGCTCGCGGGCCGGGATGACCCGGCGCACGGTGCTTTCCACGTCGTCGCACAGCGCCGCGGTTTCCTCGATGCGGGTGCCGGTGCGTGCGCGCAGGTGCAGCTTGATCTGGCCGGCGTCGACGCTGGGGAAGAAGTCCTGGCCCAGGCCCGGCAGCAGGCGGCCGAACGGGAAGGCGATGACGGAAGTCGCCGCCATGAACAGCAGGAACGGCACCGCGAAGCGGGGACCGCCGCGCAGCGCGCCCTCCAGCGTGGCGTGGTAACGCTCGCGCAGCCGCTCGAAGCGCCGTTCGAAGCCCTGCTGGAGACGGCCAAAAACGCTGCGGGCGCGGGCCTGCAGGTTGGCGTCGTGCGCCTTGAGCCAGTATTTGGACAGGGTGGGCACCAGCGTGCGCGACAGCAGGTAGGAGGCCAGCATGGCGAACACCACCGCCTCCGCCAGCGGTACGAACAGGTACTTGGCGATGCCGGCGAGCTGGAACATCGGCACGAACACGATGCAGATCGCCAGGGTGGAGACCAACGCCGGCAGCGCGATCTGGTGGGCGCCGTCGAGGATCGCGGTCTCCACGTCCTTGCCGTGCTCCAGGTGCCAGTTGATGTTCTCGATGGTCACAGTGGCGTCGTCCACCAGGATGCCCACCGCCAGCGCCAAGCCGCCCAGCGTCATGATGTTGATGGTTTCGCCGAGCGCCGACAGGCAGATGATGGAGGTCAGGATCGACAGCGGGATGGAGATGGTGATGATCAGGGTGCTGCGCCAGCTTCCCAGGAACAGGAGGATCATCAGCCCGGTGAGCGCGGCCGCGATCACCGCTTCGCGGACCACGCCGGAGATGGCCGAGCGCACGAAGATGGATTGATCGCCGAGCGCCTCGATCTTGAGCTCGGGCGGCAGCGAGGCGCGGATCTGCGGCAGCTTGGCGTTGATGCTGTTGATGATGTCCAGGGTCGACGAGGAGCCGGTCTTGAGCACGCTCATCAGCACGGCACGCTTGCCTTCCAGGCGTACGATGTTGGTCTGCGGCGGATACCCGTCGCGTACGTGGGCGACGTCGCGAACGTAGATGACGCCACCGTCGCGGGTGCGGATCGGCAGGTTGTTGAGTTCCTCGATCCGGGTGGGGCTGGCGTTGAGCTTGACGAAGTATTCGAGGTTGCCGATCTTCTGCGTGCCGGCCGGCAGGGTCAGATTCTGGGCGGCGATTGCGGCCGTCACGTCGGTCCCCGACAGGCCTTTGGCGCGCAGCGCCTGCGGATCGAGGTCGACCTGGACCTGGCGCTGCTTGCCGCCGTAGGGGAAGGGCAATGAAGCGCCCTGGACGGTCGACAGGGCGGTGCGGATGATGTTGTTGCCGAGGTCGAAGATCTGCGACTCGGACAGCTTGTCGCTCGACAGCGCCAGTTGGATGATCGGCACGCTGGAGGCGTTGTAAGCCAGGATGAAAGGCGGCGTGGTACCCGGCGGCGAGAACAGCAGCTGGGTCTGGGATACGCCCGTGATCTGCGCGTACGCCAGCTCTTCCTTGGCGTTGGGCTGGAAGAAGTACTTCACCACCGAGGTGCCGTTCAGCGACTGCGACTCGGTGTGCTCGACGTCGTTCACCACGGTCTGGGCGGTGCGCTCCGAGAACAGCACGATGCGATTGGCCATCTCGTCCGGCGGCAGCCCGGTATAGCGCCACACGGCGGCGACCACCGGGATATTGATGTTGGGGAAGATGTCGGTCGCCGTGCGCAGAATGGTGTAAACACCCAGCAGGACGATGAGCAGCGCCAGCACGATAAATGTGTAGGGACGCTGCAGCGCGATTCTAACGATCCACATCCTGGCCTCCGTTGGGGCCTGGCGGCCCTTGGGCCGGCATTCCGCTGCCGGCGGGAGTGGGCACCACGTTTTCGTGGGTGCCGCAGGGCGCGCATTATAGATTATCGATAAGTTTTGGGAAGAGGCTGAACAGGTAAACGAAGGTTAACAGTCCTGTGATCCGGCCACCGGCGCGGCGCCGGCCGGATTCGGCGCGTTCGTCGGGTGGAAAAACAAAACCGGCCGGTCCCTGACGGGGCCGGCCGGTGGGTGTCGCGTTGCCTGTTTTTCAGCGGTCGCGGAAGTGGGTTTCCACCTTCTCGTCCTGGCCCTTGACGTCCACGCAGACGGTGGCGGTGGGGCGGGCCAGCAGGCGCGGGATGCCGATCGGCTCGCCGGTCTTGGTGCAGTAGCCGTATTCCTTGTCGCGGATGCGGCGCAGGGCCTCGTCGATCTTGCGCAGCAGCATGGACTCGCGTTCGCGCAGGCGCAGGTCGAGCCAGTGTTCCTCTTCCGCAGTGGCGCGGTCGGCCGGGTCGGCGAACACCTCGCGCTGGTGCAGGCGTTCCTTGACATCGAGTTCGCGCGCCAGCACTTCCTCCCGCATCTTGTACAGGCGCTTGCGGAAGAACTCGAGCTGCGCCTCGTTCATGTAGGCGGAGTCCGGCATGGCGCGCACATCGTCCTCGGTCAGCTCACCGTCGGACTTGAAGGGATGCGCCTTGCGTACCGCCACCGGCTTGGCGGCCTGGGTATGTTTCGCGGGAGCCGGCCGCGGTGCCGGCTTCTTTATAGCGTTGGGATCGTGGTCGAGGGCAGGGAAGGCATTACTTCCGGTGCCGTTGTTGAACTGGCCGGCGGCGTGTCCACCACCGGCGCTGCTGCCGGAGGAGGGGGCGGGAGCGGTTTGGAGACTGGGGCGAGAACCGGAGACGGGCTCGGGGCCCGGCGGACCGGCTTCTTTTTTTTTTGGACGGGGAGGGGCTTGGCGACCTTTTTGACGGCCGCCTTCTTGGCGACTTTCTTCGCCACGGGCTTTGCCGCTGGCTTCTTGGCCGCCACCTTCTTGGCAACCGGCTTGACGGCCTTCTTCACCGCGCTCTTGGCTTTCTTCAACACCTTCTTCACCGCGCTCGCCGCCTTCTTTGCCACCGACTTCTTCGCCGCCTTGGTTGCGGCGGGCTTCTTCTTGGCCTTGGCTTTGATTGCGCCCTTCTTGGTGCTCACCGGTGTCTCCAGTAATTGGTGCTCGTAAGGTAAATTGATGTGTACTACGGCATTAAGGATGGGGCGTTATAGCACCCGTCCAATACAACGTCAATGAAAAAACCTACCGAGTGGCGACCTCGCGCGAGCAACGGTGTTTTGCAGGCCCGCGCGCGGTTTTACCTGGCGATTCGCAGCTATTTCGGAAGGGCCGGGGTGCTTGAGGTGGAGACGCCGATTCTGTCCGCCGCGGCCACCGTGGATCCCCACATCGACAGTTTCGCCACCCGCGAAAACCTTTGGCTGCAAACGTCGCCGGAGTTCGCCATGAAGCGGCTGCTCGCCGCGGGGAGCGGGCCGGTCTACCAGATCGCCCGGGTGTTCCGGCGCGAGGAGGCCGGACGCCATCACAACCCGGAGTTCAGCCTGCTGGAGTGGTACCGGCCGGGCTGGGATCATCTGCGGCTGATGCAGGAGCTGGAGGATCTGCTGCGCGGCTGCGGCGTGCCCGGGCAGGCTCCCTGGAGCCGGATCAGCTACCGCGACGCCTTCCTGCGGCATGCCGGGCTGGACCCCTTCGAGTGCGGACTGGAGCAGCTGCGCCAGGCCTGCGCCGGACAGCTCAATCTGGATGGCGGGCTGCGGCAGGAGTCCGACCGCGACCTCTATCTGGACCTGCTGATGTCGTCGCGGGTGGGGCCGCGGCTGGGTTGCGACGGCCCCGAATTCCTGTACGACTTCCCTGCCTCGCAAGCGGCCCTTGCGCGGGTGCGCCCCGGCGACCCGCCGCTGGCGGAGCGCTTCGAGTTGTTCTGGCAGGGGGTGGAGCTGGCGAACGGCTTTCATGAGCTCACCGACGCCGTCGAGCAGCGCCAGCGCTTCGAGCGTGACCGTGCCCGGCGCGCCGCCGAGGGGCGGGAGGCGCCGCCCTACGACGACCGCCTGATTGCGGCGCTCGAAGCCGGCCTGCCCCGTTGCGCGGGGGTGGCCCTGGGGTTGGACCGCGTGCTGATGTTGATGCTGGGTTTGCCCAGCGTGGCGGAGACGCTCTGTTTCGATGCGGAACGGGCCTAGGGCTCCCTAGAGCATTTTCTCTTTACGTGCACACATCCCCTCTCCCGCTTGCGGGAGAGGGTGGCCCGCAGGGCCGGGAGAGGGGCTTTGCGTCCGGCCAAAAGCCCCTCTCCCCTACCCCTCTCCCGCAAGCGGGAGAGGGGAACAACATGTATGCATCTAAACTAAAGATGCGCCTAGCTCAACAGATCGTAAGCGAACCGCGCCAGCAAGGCTGTCACCACTCCGATGAACAGCAGGCGCACGAAGCCACTCCCATGCCGCAGCGCCAGGTGCGAGCCGGCCAGCGAACCGGCGACGTTGCAGGCGGCCATCGGCACGGCGGTTGCGTAGAGCACGTCACCGTGGCGCATGAAGTAGGCCAGGGCGGCGACATTGGTGACCACGTTGACGATCTTGGCGGAGGCCGACGCGGCCAGGAAGCTGAAGCCGAACAGGCCGACGAAGGCGAAGATCAGAAAGCTGCCGGTGCCGGGGCCGAAGAACCCGTCGTAGAAACCCAGGCACGCGCCGGTGGCCAGGCCGCACCAGAGCTGGCCGGCGCGGTCCAGGCGCGGTGCGTGCAGTCGGCCGAAGTCCTTGTTCCACAGTGTGTAGACCAGCACGGCGGCGAGCAAGGCCAGGATCAGCGGGCGTAGCAACGCCGGATCGAGCAGGCTGACCGTGCGGGCGCCGGCGTATGAGCAGGCAAGCGCGGCCAGGGCGGTAGGCAGCACGCTGTGCCAGATCGGCGGCATGCGCCGGCCGTAGCGTAGCGCGGCGCTGAGCGTGCCCCACACCGACGAGAACTTGTTGGTGCCGAACAGCAGCGCCGGCGGCAGCTGCGGCAGCAGCACGAACATGGCGGGAATCTGGATCAGGCCGCCGCCGCCCACCACGGAGTCGACGAAGCCGGCCAGAAAGGCGAAGCCGCAAAGGGCGGCGAGGATCACGTGAGGCGGGGGTCACGTGAGACGGGGGCTGTTTGCTTGCGTCTCACGTCTCACCTCTCACAAGCCTTTACAGCAGCGCGCTGACCGCTCCAGGCAGCTTGTAGCGCTTGCCGGCAAACAGCTTGGTCAGCAGCAGCGTCAGCCAGGCCCGCGAGCTGGAGAACTGCTTTAGCACGATGTAGCAGTCCTCGCCCTCGCGCTCCATTTCATAACGCTCGATGGTGGCGGTGACCGAATCGCGCTCGCCCTTGAGCATGGCCTTGACG
Source organism: Nevskia sp. (assembly GCA_031291075.1). Lineage (GTDB taxonomy): Bacteria > Pseudomonadota > Gammaproteobacteria > Nevskiales > Nevskiaceae > Nevskia. Next base: position 10,573 of record JARLJS010000029.1, read on the forward strand.
GTGAGGCGACTGGCCTCGGTATCGACGCTGCAGTCGGTGACTTCGCCATAGGCGCTCAGGCGGTCGTTGACATAGGCTTTAAGCGCCATCGCCATGGCGCCGTCCTTGACCCCGCGTGCCAGGGTTTTCAGCATGTGGTTCTCCCCCCCTCCCGGGGCGCTTCGCCCGGGTCGTTCTGCAATCGGCTACAGGATATCCGAAGCGTAGGCCGCCAGTCTGGAGCGCTCGCCGCGCGCCAGGGTGACATGGCCGCCGTGCGGCCAGCCGCGGAAGCGGTCGACGACGTAGGTCAGGCCCGAGGTGGTTTCCGACAGGTAGGGGGTGTCGATCTGGGCCAGGTTGCCCAGGCACACCATCTTGCTGCCGGGACCGCAGCGGGTGATCAGCGTCTTCATCTGCTTGGCGGTCAGGTTCTGCGCCTCGTCGATGATGATGTAGCGGTTGAGGAAGGTGCGGCCACGCATGAAATTGAGGCTGCGGATCTTGATGCGCTTGGACAGCAGGTCGTTGGTGGCGGCGCGTTCCCAGTCGCCGGCATTGCTGGTCTGCGTCAGCACCTCCAGGTTGTCCATCAGGGCGCCCATCCACGGCGTCATCTTCTCCTCCTCGGTGCCAGGCAGGAAGCCGATGTCCTCCCCCAGCGGCACCGTGACGCGGGTCATGATGATCTCGCGGTAGCGTGGCTCGTCCAGGGTCTGGGCCAGGCCGGCGGCCAGCGTCAGCAGGGTCTTGCCGGTGCCGGCGGAGCCGAGCAGGGTGACGAAGTCCACCTCCGGGTCGAGCAGCAGGTTGAGGGCGAAGTTCTGCTCGCGGTTCTTGGCGTGGATGCCCCATACCGGGGTCTTGCCCTGGCGGTAGTCGCGGATCACGTGCAGGGTGGCGCTGCGCTCGTCGCTGGCCTGCACCTTCATTTCCAGGCCACGCTCGGCCTCGTCCGGCAGGTACAGGAACTCGTTGATGTGCCAGTCCTTCACCTTGGGGCCGGCCACCCGGTAGCAGGCGCGGCCGCGCTCGTCCTGCCAGGACTCCATCTTTTCGCCGTGGGTCTGCCAGAAATCGCCCTGCAGCTGGGCGTAGCCGGTGTACAACAGGTCCAGGTCTTCCAGCACCTGGTCGTTGTAGTAGTCCTCGGTGTGCACGCCGACGATGGCGGCCTTGATGCGCAGGTTGATGTCCTTCGACACCAGCGTCACCGGCCGGGTGGGGTGCTCGGTGCGCAGGCTCAGGGCGGTGAGCAGGATGCTGTTGTCCGGCTTGTTGCCGGGCATCATGTCGGGCAGCGAGGCTTCCGGCGGCTTGGTCTGGAAGAACAGTCTCCCGGTGGCGGGCGCGCCATGGCCGTTGCCGCCGCCATTGCCATTGCCATTACCATTTCCGTTGCCGCCGTTGACGGTCTTGGTCTGCGGCGAGGGCAGCGGCAGCCCCTTCTCGATCTGGGCGTGATCCTTGTCGCGCATCATCTCGTCGAGGAAACGGCTGACCTGGCGGGCGTTGCGCGACACCTCGCTGGTGCCTTTCTTGGCGGCATCCAGTTCCTCCAGCACCACCATGGGGATGAACAGGTCGTGTTCCTCGAAGCGGAACAGGGAGCTGGGGTCGTGCATCAGCACGTTGGTGTCGAGGACGAAAATCTTCTTTTTCATCGAATCCGTGAATGGTGAGGGAAACTCCGGCCGCGCAACGGCCTGCCGGTGGATGCGGGGTGGGGTGTTCAGAGCTGTTGCACCGCTTCGAGGACCGCAGCGGCGTGGCCCTTGGCCGACACCTTGCGCCACTCCCGCCGCAGCACCCCGGCGGCGTCGAACAGGAAGGTGCAGCGGTCGATGCCCATGTACTTGCGGCCGTACATGCTCTTCTCGACGATGGCGCCGAACGCCTCGCACAGCTCGCCGTCCCGGTCGGACAGCAAGGCATAGGGGAAGCCGAACTTGGCGGAGAAGTTGTCGTGGGACTTCACGCTGTCCCTGGACACGCCAACGATGTCCGCGCCGGCCTTGGTGAACTGCTTGTACTGGGCGGTGAATTCCTGGCCCTCCAGGGTGCAGCCCGGGGTGTTGTCGCGCGGGTAGAAATACACCACCAGCTTGCGCCCCTTGTAATCGCGCAGGCTCAGCTCGCGCCCGCCGCTGGCGGGGAGCTTGAGGTCGGGGACCTTGTCGCCGATGGCTATGCTCATGCGGATATCCCGGATCCGGTTTTATTGTCGCGGCCACCCTGGCCGTCCGACGTGATCAGACTGCAACCGTATTGCACGGGCATGACGCCGTTACGCCGTTCAGCTCTTGATGGGGTCGAGCATGCCGTCAGCATTGAGGTCGTCGCACAGGTCCATGAACGATTCGCGCAGCGCCTGCGGATGCTGGTTGACCGGGACGTGCAGCACCATCTGCACGCTCACCATGCCGGCGCCGGTGTGGGTGGACTGGTATTTCTGGGTGGACATTTCCGCCACCTGCACGTCCTGGCCGTGGAAGAACTCCAGCAGGTGCACCAGCAGGTCCGGTTGCTGCGGTGCGATGACGTCCGCGGCGTACGGGCGGAAATCGGGGTTCTGCTCGCGCATGCCGCAGCGCTGGAAGCGCACCTGCAGGTCCAGCTTCTCGGCGATGCCGGGCAGGGCCGTCTCCAGCCGCCCCAGCGCGCTCCAGTTGCCGGAGACCACCAGGTTGGCGGTCAGGCGGTCGCCCACCGGGGCGATCCGGCAGTCTTCCACCTCGCCGCCACGCTCGCGGATCGCCTTGAACAACTCGAGCGCCAGCTGCGGACGCGGGCTGGCAAGGACGGAAATGGAGAGCAGGTTCTCTGAGGACGGGGGCATCGCTTGGAAAGGATAGGGGATCGGCGGGCTGGGTGGTAGCGGCGGCGCGATTTTTGTGCAAAGCACATCTATCCGGCGCCCGGCTTGGATATAATCGTAGTTTAACCTCTTCCGCTTTAGCCCGAATGATCCGCGGCAGCATCGTTGCCATCGTCACCCCCATGTCCGACGATGGCGCAGTCGATTTCCCGGCCTTGCAGCGCCTGGTCGAATGGCATATCGCCGAGGGCACGGACGGCATCGTCGCCGTCGGCACCACCGGCGAATCCGCCACGCTCGACGTGGAGGAGCATGTCGCCGTCATCAAGTGCGTGGTGGACATCGTGCGCAAGCGGGTGCCGGTGCTGGCCGGCACCGGCGCCAATTCCACCGCCGAGGCGATCGAGCTGACCGCCGAGGGCAGGAACGCGGGCGCCGATGCCTGCCTGCTGGTCACGCCTTATTACAACAAGCCGCCCCAGGAAGGCCTCTACCGCCATTTCAAGGCGGTGGCCGAGGCGGTGGACGTACCGATCGTGCTGTACAACGTGCCGGGCCGCACCGGTTGCGACATGCTGCCGGCCACCGTGCAGCGGCTGGCGGCGATCGACAACATCGTTGGCCTGAAGGAGGCGAAGGGCGAGCTGGACCGGGTGCGCGAGCTGCTGCAGCTGCCGCTGCCGGAGCGCTTCAGCCTGCTGTCCGGCGACGACGCCACCGCCTGCGAGTCGATCCTGCTGGGGTTCAAGGGCGATATCTCGGTCACCGCCAATGTGGCGCCGCGCCTGATGCACCAGATGTGCGCCGCTGCGCTGGCCGGCGACCGCGCCGCCGCCGGGGCGGCCGACTCCCGCCTGCGCCTGCTGCACAAGAACCTGTTCGTGGAACCCAATCCGATCCCGGTCAAATGGGCACTGCAGGCCATGCAGCGCATCGGCGGCGGCATCCGTCTGCCGCTGGTTCCGCTGGATCCCGCCTACCACACCACGGTGCGCGAGGCCTTGCGCGCCGCCGGAGCCCTTTGATGACCCCTACCCGTCTTGCGCTGGTGCTGACCGCGCTGTTCTGCGCCGGCTGCGCTTCCAGGAATTATTGCCTGCGCGAGCAGAAATACGATCATGTCGCCTCGATCCCGCCGATCAGCGCCGCGCCGGGGCTGAACGTGCCGAGCCCGCCGACGGCCCTCAAGGTGCCGCCGCTGGCTCTCGGCGCCCCGGACGAGCCGTTCGGCAGCCGTGTGACTGACCCCGCCCATCCGGGCAGGACCCAGGTCGAGTGCCTGGACGAGCCGCCGCCGATGCCGCCGAACCCCGAGTCGGGACCGACCGCGACGCAGTAGGCACCAGGTTCCCTGGCTCGCGTACAATAGCGGCCCCCGGCGCCGGGAACGCGCCGGAAACCATCTCACGGAGAGATGTCCGAGTGGTTGAAGGAGCACGCCTGGAAAGCGTGTATACGGTCACAAGCCGTATCGCGGGTTCGAATCCCGCTCTCTCCGCCAAGCAAGCCAAGGGCTGACGCGAGTCAGCCCTTGTTTGTTTTCCGTCGGCAGCCGCGTTGGCGATATAGTTTGGGCGGAAGGGCAAAGCCGGCGGGGACGGATCCATGCACAAGGCTAATGGAGTATTGGCGTCGGCGCGGGTCGCCGCCGTGGTCCTGCTGGCGGGGGCCGCGGGGGCCGTGATGGCCGCGCCGCGTCCGAACGTGGTGGTGATCCTGGCCGACGATCTCGGCTACTCGGACCTCAGCGCCTTCGGCAGCGAAATCGCCACGCCGAACCTCGACCGCCTGGCGGCCGAAGGTCGCGTTCTCACCAATTTTCACACCACGCCGCTGTGCGCCACTTCGCGCGCCGAGCTGCTCACCGGGGCGGACCACCACCTGGTCGGCATGGGCACCCTGCCGGAAAGCAGCATCTTCTATCCCAAGAGCGACGAGGAATACCAGGGCAACCTGGACGGCAACGCCCGCACCGTGGCCCAGTTGCTGCACGACGCCGGCTATCACACCTATATGGCCGGCAAGTGGCACATGGGCGGGGGCGGGCCGGTGAAATGGGGCTTCGAGCAGTCCTTCTCGCTCAACTATGCCTCGGCTTTCGGCAGCAACTTCGCGCCCACCGCGGCGCGCCCGGAATCGGGGGCCGAGCCGTACTTCGAGAACGGTGTGCAGGCGCAGCTCCCGGCCGATTTCTATTCCAGCGATTACTTCACCTCCAGGCTGATCCACTACATCGGACAGGACCACGGCGACGGCAAGCCGTTCTTCGCCTACCTGGCGTTCCAGGCGGTGCACTTTCCCCTGCAGGCGCCGGACGCCTACCTGAACCTCTACCAGGGTCGCTACGACGCCGGCTACGAGGTGGTCCGCGCGGCGCGTATCGCCAGGCAGAAGGCGTTGGGCCTGATTCCGCAGGACTTCGTACCCAACCCGGGCGACGAGGCGGTCATGGTGCGTTTCGGCCAGCCCGGCGTGCTGACCAACACACCCTGGAACCTGCTGCCGCCGGAGCAGCGCCGCAGCGAGGCGCGCATCATGGAGGTCTTCGCCGGCGCGCTCACCGACCTGGACGACAACGTCGGCCGCCTGATCGCCTACCTGCAACAGATCGGCGCATACGACAATACCCTGGTGGTGTTCATGTCCGACAACGGCGCCGACGGCATGGGCTACGGGTTCATTCCCTATGTCGACAGCACCGGCAACCGCGACATCGACAACTCCTTCGCCAACTACGGCCGGCCTGGATCGTTCCTGTTCCGCAGCACGCGCTGGGCGGAAGTAGGGACGGCGCCGTTCCGGCTGTTCAAGGGCTTTACCGCGGAGGGCGGTATCTCGGTGCCGGCCATCGTGCGCCTGCCCGGACAGGACGCCTCCGCCGCGGCCAGCGCCGCGCTGTCCACCCTGCGCGACATCGTCCCCACCATCCTGGCCGAGGCCGGCCTGCCCGATCCCGGCGACGTCTACCAGGGGCATCCGGTTGCGCCGCTCGACGGCGCCTCCCTGCTGCCGCTGTTGCAGGGGCGGCAGGAGCAGGTGCACCCGGCGTCGGAAGTCTTCGCCGATGAGGTCAACGACATCCGCTATGTGCGGCGCGGACCGTGGAAGCTCACCCGCATCGTCAACTACCTGCTGCCGTCGCCCGCGCTGCTGCTCGACCATGAGTGGCAGCTCTACGACCTGGACCATGATCGTGGCGAGCTGGACGACGTTGCCCGCCTGCATCCGGATATCGTCGCCGAACTGGAGGAGGAGTGGCGCGCCTACGTGGCGCGGGTCGGGGTGGAACAGCCGATCCTGCCGCCGCTGCTGCCGCCCATCGACCAGTGAGGTTGCGCCGGTCCCTGCTGCTGGCGATTGCCATCCTTGCCGGCGCGGCCGCCGCCGGCTGGACCCTGCGGGATCGCGGGACGGTGTTCGGTACGCGGGCGGCGTGCGAGGCCTACGCCGGCCTGCCGGCGGGGTGGGGCACCGATCCACACGCCGGGATGGTGCAGATCGGGGGCGGCAGCTTCGGTTTCGGCAGCGGGCGCGGCTATCCCGAGGAGCGGCCCCAGGTGGACACCACGGTTGCCGCCTTCTGGATCGACCGCACCGAGGTGACCAATGCGCAGTTCGCCGGCTTTGTCGCCGCCACCGGCTACGTGACCGAGGCGGAACGTCACCCGGGAGCCATGGTATTCCGGGTTCCACATGGGGACGAGGAGGTGACGCCCGGCAGCTGGTGGCATCTCGAAGCGGGTGCCGACTGGCGTCATCCCGACGGGCCGGGCAGCGGCATCGCCGGACGCGCCCACGAACCGGTGGTGGACGTCACCTATGCCGATGCCCTGGCCTATGCACGCTGGCTGGGCCGCGAGCTGCCCAGCGAGGCGCAGTGGGAATTCGCAGCCAGGGCAGGACGCAGCGACGCCGAGTCGGACCGCGACCTGCGCGACGCCGCCGGGCGTCCGCAGGCGAATTTCTGGCAGGGCCGGTTCCCCTCGCAGGACACCGCGGAAGACGGCTTCGCCGGCCGCGCCCCGGTCGGCTGTTTCCCGCCGTCGCCGAACGGCCTGCACGACATGGTCGGGAATGTGTGGGAATGGACGACCGACCTCTACATCGACCGGCATGCGCAGGGGGCCCCGTCGCTGGCCGACCGCGATGCCGGCGTGCCGCAGCCGCGCAAGGTGCCGCGACGCGTCATCAAGGGCGGGTCCTACCTGTGTTCGGCGGATTATTGCGTGCGCGCGCGCGCTTCCTCCCGCCAGGGCCAGGAGGCCGACCTGCCTGCGGCGCATCTGGGATTCCGCACCATTGCCCGCGTCGGAGATTGACGCTCCGGCCAAGCTTGCGTCGTGGCTGCCGACCGGCTATAAGTCAGGCGTCGCATTGCCCGTTCGAACGGGCAGCGCCGGTCCGGGGCGGCGGATGCGGATCAGGGAGAGCAAGACATGAACTGGTATGTCGAGGTCCTCAAGAAATACGCCGTATTCGACGGGCGCGCCGGCCGTACCGAGTTCTGGATGTATACGCTGATCAATTTCGTAGTCAGTCTGGTTGTCGGCGCAGTCGGCTCCGCGATCCACCTCCATGTGCTTGGCATGATCTACGGGCTGGCGGTGCTTCTTCCCGGCATCGGCGTGGCGATACGGCGCCTCCACGATACCAACCGCAGCGGCTGGTGGTTGTTGCTGTCTCTTGTGCCCGTGATCGGGGTGATTGTGCTGATCGTGTTCTTCGCGATGGAGAGTGATGCCGGCGGCAACCAGTACGGGCCCAACCCGAACGTTGCGGTCGCGAGCGGGGCGCAGGGTCCGGTCACCTGACGCGGCCCCTTGACCGATCATTCACGGCGATCGCGAGTCGCCGTATAATGCGAACCGAGCCGAGCCACAGATAATCGGCGTACGACGACGCCCCAGGCGGTCGTGACCTTCGGGCCGAGTGGCGGCCGGCCCGTCCCGGGGAAACTTACATCATTGGTTGTCGATGCAACCAAACCTGCTCCGGGAATGATGTGGGCCTCCGGGTTCGCCCGTGATGCGCGAATCCGGCCCTGACAGCGTGATTTTTCGACGGCCATGAAGCCGTCCATCTGACGTCGCTCGCGCGACAATGCGGGAAGTGGAAATGGAACAACGATCGATGATTCCTTGGTGTGATCGGCGGCGGGCGTATTGCGCGTCCGGCTGCTCCGTCGCCCAAAACACGACGAATTCGGGCCTGTGCGACTGGGAGTCGAAGATCCGGCACGTCCAATACGTGGCGCGCCCCGAAACGGAAGGGCAGCAACGTCCGCAGCAACCGGGACCGCGCCAGCAGCCCCGGCATCCGCAGCAGTCCCCACGGTCCAGGTTCGGCAAGAACCGGCACCCCGGGCCGCGGCGCGAGGAGCACAACGGCGAACAGAACCGCCCGCCGGTTCCGGTGGAGGTTCAGCCGGCCGCTACCGCGCCCGCCGAACCGGTGGCCGTCGCCCCGACGCAGGCCGAGCTGATTCCGGAAAGCTCTTCCGAGTGAGGTAATCCCCGCAGGCCGGCGGAGATGCCGCCCTGAGCCGCCATCGGCGCGGCGGCTTCAGGGTACGCCCATCAACGTGCGAAACGTCACCGCATCTTCTTCGATGGCGCCCCCCAGGGCCTTGAGAGTGGGTTCGCGGGCGAGCCGCTTGGTGGCGGCCAGGGCATTCCGATCCAGCCTGGCGAAGCGGGCGGCGGCGGCACGGGCTTCGTCCTGCAATTCGGAGCCTGTCACGACCCGGTCGAGGAACCCGGCGGCTACGGCGGCGTCCGGCGTGTAAATCTCGGAAGTGATCAGAGCGCGGTTGAGATGGGCCGGGGCCAGCCTCTGCCGGCAGATCTCGATGGCGGCGCGCGGCATCGGCAGGCCGATGGCGACCTCGTTGGCGCCGATCTTGTAGGCGCCATCGGCTCCGACGCAATAGTCGCCGGTCAGCACCAGGAACACGCCCATGGCCAGGGCGTGGCCGGAACAGGCGACGATCAGCGGAGCCGGGTACGACAGCAGGCGCTCGGCCAGCTCGAAGCCCTGCCGGATCATCGTCACGGCGTTGCTGCCGCGGGCGGTGATCACCGACAGGTCGAAGCCCGCCGAGAACATGCCCGGCCTGCCGGTCAGTATCACGATCGCGCGGTCCGCCGCCGCCCGGTCCAGGGCCGCGTTCAATTGCGACAGCATCGTGGGCGACAGGGCGTTGGCCTTGCCGTCATCCATCGCGATGGTGGCGACGCCTTCCTCGAGGCGGTACGTGACGAGTTCGCTCATGACAGGTGTTCTCCTGCTTTCGGATCCATGACGAGGGTCGCCGAAGAAGGCAACTTTCATCGACACCTTGCCCGGGAACATATTTCGCCCGCGACCGTACCGAATCCCACGGACGGACGAGGTTCACCGGCGCGAGCGCAGGCCTCGCGCTATCGAGCGACCTTGTCCTTGAAGAAGGTCCAGGCTTCCTCGGCGCTTTCCAGGTCCTGGTTCTGGGTCCCGACCAGGCGGCTGTAGAACCAGCCGTAGTGGTACAGCAGGCTGGGTTCGACGTGCCCGCCATCCTGGATGGTGATGGTTTCCACCTGGAGGCCGCCGGGCTGGCCGTAGACCTGCCGGACGGCGGTGGTCGGGTCGTCGGCGGAACGGTGCGGGAAGGTGTAGCTCGACGTCGGCGCGGCCGGCAGATGGTCCGCCCGCAGCCAGAAATCGCGGGTGGCGTCGGCGCCGATGACGGTTCCCGTCTTGTGCCCACGGAAACCCACCTTGCCGCCGCCGTAGGGCACGATGGCATCGGCGGTGCCGTTGATGAGCAGCACCGAAACCCGCGGCGGGGTTTCGCCGCAGGCGTTCTTGCTGGCCATGGTGGAGGAGACCGCGGCGATGGCTGCCGGCGTGGGGTGCATCTCCAACGCCAGCCGGTAGGCCATCATGCCGCCGTTGGACATGCCCATCACGTAGATGCGGTGCGGGTCGGCCCGCCCCGACTGGACCAGGCTCTGCACCACGCCCTGCGCGAAGCTGACGTCGTCGGTCACCGGGTCCTCGATCGCATCCAGGCGGCAGTCGTGCCAGCCGGTGTGGTTGTCAGTGCCCTTCAGGCCCTGCAGGGCGGCGACCAGCACGCGCTCACGCTGCGCGATCGCGAGCCATGCGCTGAGCGGCGAGGGCGCAGCGCCGGCGCCAAAGGCGTTGGCGGCGGTTCCCAGGTGCCCGTGCAGAACCAACACCAGGGGCAGCGGGCCGGACGCGCCGTCGGGCGAGGACAGGATGTAGTCGCGGCGGCCGTCGGCGGTGGTGACGTTGAGCCGATGCTGGGTCGAGGCCTGCGCGGCGGCGCCGGCAAATGCCGCCAGTGCCGCGCAGGCTATTGCCAGCAGCTGGATGCAGGGGCGGAGATTCACTGGCGTCGGGTCCCGGTTTGGTTGGCCGTCAGGTGGCAAACCATATTGGGTTGATCCGGCTGACTGTGCGCTGAACGGGATGGCAGGCCGGGCGGCAGCAGCCGCGCGGCGGGGCCTTGTGCCGGGGCGCCTGGTTCCGGACGCCCGTGCGGGCGTCCAGCCGGTTCCGGTTAGGCGGAACCGCGTACGCGCCCGGGAATACCGCCGTACTGGCCGCGGCCGCGCCGGTCGTACTGCCCGATGTCGGCCTGCAGGGCGCGCAGGCTGCGACGCGAGCGGCTGGCGCGTGCTTCGAGGAGGGCGCTGTTGGCGTCCGTCTGCTTGCTGCACAGGAGGATCAGCTGCTGCAAGGGGCGCCGCTGATCCGCCGGGAGAGGCTTGGCGCCCGGTTGCTTGAGCGAGGCGAGCAGGCCGCCGAGCTGGATGAGCGTGCGAGACTTGTCACGGCAGATCGCCGACAGCTGTTCCGGATCTCCGCTTTCCAGGGCCTGCCGTTCCTGCTCCAGCAGGCCCAGCAGGGAACTGGCGCAAGCCAAGTGCGACTCCACCGGGGCCTCCGCCGCGGGTGCGCTCTGCTGCATGAGGATCCTGCCTCTCATGAGCCGGCCAGATCCCATTCCATGCGGGTCAGCTTGCTGGCTACGGCCTTGGCGTCCACCTTGTAACGGCCGGACGCGATCGCGCTACGCAGGCTGGAAACGCGCTTGCTGTCGACCTGTGGTTCGCTGCTGCTGCCGGCGGTGCTGCGGTCGAGTTGCTGCAGGCGGACGGCATCGCCGGTCAGGCTGACCTTGTCGACCGGCGGAGTCGGCGCAGCCGGTGCGGCCGGCGAACTGGTCGCCACGCTGGTGGTGGCGGTCGTACCCGCCGCAGGGCCGGAACTCTTCACGGGATTGCTCAGGCCGGCGGCCGCGGTACCGAGCGAATCGATTTTCGGGGTCATGGGATACACCCTTTACAACGCCCAACAATGATGTTGCCATTCTTAGCGGCGGTGGCCGGCGAAACTTTAGGACTTTCTTCCAGGCTCCGGACAAAGGGTTGCCGGCATCGCCCCGACCGCGCCAAACCCTGGCCGGGGGCGGCTTTCCGGCCGGCGGCAACGGGAGCGCATGGAATGGTGCGGAGGTTCCCTAGATTCCGACCTCCACAGTATCGGCGTCCCGCACCACGCCTTCAACCACCCGGTGCGAGTCGAGGTTCTCGACCTTGATGCGGTCGCCGCTGGCGCCGTCGGACAGGGCCTTGCCGCTGGCCCGTACGGCGATGCCACCGGCTTCGCTGACCAGCGTGATTTCCTGTCCGCGCTTGACGCTGGCCGCGCCGCCGATCGCATCCGGCGACAAGGCCGCCCCGGCAGGGACCGGGCGGCGCAGCACCTTGCCCACGGCGTCTTCGCTGCGGCCGACATAGCCGTAGGTCAGGGTCGTGACGTCCCGTTCCTGCAGGGTGAGGGCATCGGCCGGGATGGGCATGCCGGCGCCGAGCGAGCGCGTCAGCACCACCACCTGGTGCCGCTCGCTGACGCGCACCGGCACGTACAAGGTCCAGGTCGACGGGGCCGGGCAATGGACCGCCACCGACCAGGCGTTGCCGGCGTTGGGTGTCGGTCCGGAGCTTTCCAGCGGGGCACCGCAGGCCGGCAGCCGCAGCCGCGGATCGAGCGCCGCCGCGCTGGGCTTGACGCCGCCGCCGACATGGGCGGCGACATAATCCTGCGCCGCGTCGCGGATGTCCTGCAGGGGCTGGGGATCCGCCGCCCAGGCGCCGGTGCACAGCAGCCAGCCGACCAGCAGCGGCAGCAGGGGCAGCGAGGGGCGGTTCATGGTTGCTCCGGGTGAGGGGACTCCTGTGCCGAAGCAAGCCGCGTGCCCCGACGGTACCGTCCGTCGCCCGGCGAACGCGCTCAAGTTTTACGGTGGTAGACCGTTATAGCGACGTTCCCGGTGGGAAGGACCATGGCCGCAGGATTGTTGGAAAGCATCGACCGCAGCACCCAGCTCGCGGGGCACAACCGCCTTGCCTTGCTGCTGTTCCGGCTCGACGAGCGTCAAATCTTTGGCATCAATGTGTTCAAAGTGCAGGAAGTGATTTCCGCGCCGCCCATGGTAGTGATGCCGGGAGCGCATCCCCTGGTGCGCGGCGTCGCCGACCTGCGCGGCGGCATCGTGCCGATCATCGACCTGAACCGGGCCCTGGGCAACGCCTCGGATCCGCTGGCGGCCCACGTCATCGTCACCGAGTACAACCGCAGCGTGCAGGGCTTCCTGGTGCGCGCGGTGGAGCGCATCGTCCATATCGACGTGGCCCATGTGCTGCCGCCGCCGGGCGGCGGCGTGGAGAGCAGCTACCTCACCGCGATCACCCGCCACGGCAACGAGCTGGTGGAGATCGTCGACGTGGAAAAGGTGCTGCTGGAGGTCCTGGGCGAGCCGCCGGCGCTGTCGTCGGAACTGGCCGGTCGCGGCACGGGTCTCGTCGGCGACCGGCGGGTGCTGGTGGTCGACGATTCGCGCGTGGCACGCAACCAGATCGAAAAGGTGCTGCACCAGCTCGGCGTGGAATGCGCGCTGGTCAACGATGGGCGCGAAGGCCTGCGCTACCTGCAGACCCTGGCGGAACACGGCCCGGTGAACGAACAGCTGCTGATGGTCATCTCCGACATCGAGATGCCGGGGATGGACGGCTACAGCCTGGCGACGGAAATCCGGCGCGATCCGCGGCTGCGCGATCTCTACGTGCTGCTGCACACCTCGCTGTCCGGCAATTTCAACAAGGCCATGGTGGAGCGGGTCGGCGCCAACCGCTTCATCGCCAAGTTCGGCGCCGACGAGCTGGCCCGCGCGGTGATCGAGCGGCTGGAGTCGATGGCGATGGCCGAGGCTCCGGAATAAGCCGGTAACAAGCCCTGGCACAGGCCTTGTAAGGGTACCCCGCAAGCACCATTGCGGGAGCCATTCAGATGGCCGACATCAATTCTGTGTTGGGTACGCACGCCAGCTCGCTGGCGGTGCAGCGCCAGCGCATGGAGGTGTTGGCGTCCAATATCGCCAACGCCGATACGCCCAACTTCAAGGCGCGCGACATCGATTTCGCCAAGGTCCTGGCCGGCACGCAGCAGGAATCCGCCGGCGGCACGGTGACACTGGCCGCCACCAGCCCTGACCATGCCACCGGCAGCGCCTCCGTCGGCGGTGGCCTGCCGCTGAGCTATCGCATCCCGCTGCAGCCCAGCCTGGACGGCAATACCGTCGACGAGCAGGTGGAGCAGGCGGCGTTCGCCGACGCGGCCCTGCATTACCAGGCCAGCCTGTCCTTCATGAGCGGCGACGTGAAGGGCCTGCTCACGGCCATCACCGGACAGTAGGAGCAGGCCGATGAGCTCCTCGTTCCGAATTTTCGACATCGCCGGCTCGGCCATGGCCGCCCAGTCGGTGCGGCTGAGCACCGTCGCCAGCAACCTCGCCAACGCCGATTCCGTCTCGTCCAGCCCCGACACGGCGTTCAAGGCCCACCTGCCGGTATTCAAAACCGCGCCGGAGGTAGCCGGGCAGCAGACGCCGGGCGTGCGCGTCACCGGCGTGGTCGAAAGTCAGGCGGAGGCGGAAAAGCGTTACGAACCCGGTAATCCGCTCGCCGACGGCGACGGCTTCGTCTATTCCCCCAACGTCAATGTGGTGGAGCAGATGGTGGACATGATCTCCGCCTCGCGCTCGTACCAGAACAGCGTCGAAGTGATGAACACCGCCAAGGAAATGGCGCTGAAGACGCTCACCCTCGGCAACTAGGAATCCTCATGACCGCGACATCCGCCACCAACCCGAGCAGCATCTACGCCAGCCTGGGCCTGACCAGCAGCACGCCGACCAGCGGTGCCTCCGCAGCATCGAGTGCCGCCAGCGCGGCCACCGCCGCGGCCAGCAACGTGGTCAACGAGCAGGATTTCCTGAAGCTGATGACCTCGCAGCTGCAGGACCAGGATCCGCTCAATCCCGTCAGCAACGCCGAGTTCTTCAGCCAGATCGCGCAGTTCTCCACCGTCTCCGGCATCGACCAGCTCAACAGTTCCTTCAGTTCGCTGTCGTCGGCGCTGGCGACCTCCCAGACCCTGCAGGCGGCCAACCTGGTCGGGCAGAGCGTGCTGGTGCCGGGCAGCCAGGGGCAGCTCACCAGCTCCGGCATGTACGGCGCGGTGCAGGTGCCGGCGAGCGGCGACGTCACCGTGCAGATCCACAATTCCGCCGGCGCCCTGGTCAACACGCTGGACCTTGGCACGCAGTCGGCCGGCACCGTGCCCTTCGGCTGGGACGGCAAGGACGCCAACGGCAATGCGCTGCCGACGGGCGCCTATACGATCAGCGCCCAGGTCGGCAGCGGCAGCAGCGCGCAGGCCGCCATCACCGACGTGGCCGCCCAGGTGCAGAGCGTGTCGGTCAATTCCGGCACCCTGACCCTCAATCTGCAGGGCCTCGGCCAGGTGCCGTTCAGCCAGGTCCAGCAGATCCTCTGACCCTTATTCGACTCATCGAATCCATTTTCCCGGGAGAAGTTACATGTCCTTCAGCATCGCACTGTCCGGCATCAACGCCGCCAACACCGACCTCAACACCATCTCCAACAATATCGCCAACGCCAACTCCACCGGCTTCAAGGAGTCGCGCGCGGAGTTCGGCGATATCTTCCAGAACGGCGCCTTCACGCTGGCGGCGACTTCGACCGGCGACGGCGTCAACACCGAGACGGTGGCCCAGGAGTTCATCCAGGGCTCGATCACCAATACCAGCAACCCGCTGGACCTGGCGATCAACGGCAACGGCTTCTTCACGGTGAGCGAGAACGGTACTACCATGTACACCCGCAACGGCTCCTTCACCACCAACAACCAGGGCTTCGTGGTCACCCCCACCGGCCAGAACCTGCAGGTGTACCCGCCCAACGGCAACGGCACCTTCAGCACCGGCACCCTGACCAACCTGCAGTTGTCGACCGCGCCGAACCCGCCGGCGGCCACCACCACGGTCGCCGCCGGCCTCAACCTGCCGGCCAATGCGACCGCGCCCGCCAATGCGACGTTCTCCGCCACCGACTCGACCAGCTACAACGAGACCACGTCGACCACCGTTTACGACTCGCTCGGCGCCGCCCATACCCTGGGCATGTACTTCGTCTCCAGCGGTGCCGGGGCCTGGAAGGTCTACACCACGGTGGACGGCACCCTTGAGCCGCCCGGCAGCACCGGCACCTCGATCTCGTTCGGGTCCACGGGCACTCTTTCCGCAGCATCGCCGCAGACCCTGACGGTGCCGTTCACGCCCGGCAACGGCGCCGCGGCGATGAGCGCCACGCTTTCGCTCGCCAGCACCACGCAGTACGGCAACACCTTCTCCGTCAACAGCCTGACGCAGAACGGCTACGCCACCGGCCAGCTCACCGGCGTGTCGGTGTCCGGGGCCGGCGTGGTCACCGCCAACTACAGCAACGGCCAGACCACCAACCTGGGCCAGGTGGCGATGGCCAACTTCCCGGATCCGCAGGGCCTGCAGCAGCTCGGCAACGACACCTGGGCGCAGACCGCTGCCTCGGGCGCCGCGCTGCCGGGTGCGGCCGGCAGCAGCGACTTCGGCACCATCCAGGCCGGCGCGCTGGAGAGCAGCAACGTCGACCTGACCCAGCAGCTGGTCGACATGATGAACGCGCAGCGCAACTACCAGGCGAATTCGCAGGTCATCTCGACCTCCGATCAGCTGCTGCAGACCATCCTGCACCTGCAGTAACAATCGACAGCATCCGGGGAGACGGGACGTGAGGCGTGAACGGCAAGGGCAGGGCCCGAGACGGGAAAGGCAGCAGCTGCTTTTCACGGGTCTCACGTCTTGCGTCGCACGTCCCGTCGGCTCTGAGGGAGCGCACCATGGATAAGGCTCTCTACATCAGCATGTCCGGCGCGATGCAGACCATGCTCGCCCAGTCGGCCAACAGCAACAACCTCGCCAACGCCGGCACCACCGGCTTCCGCGCCCAGATGGTCCAGTCGCAGCCGGTGGCGGTGGACGGCGCCGGCTTTGGGTCGCGGGTCAATTCGCAGTTGCTCGACCAGGGCTGGGACTCGACCCAAGGCGATCTCAACCCGACCGGCCGCGACCTGGACGTCGCCCTCCGCCCCAGCTACTGGCTGGCGGTGCAGGCGCCCGATGGCACCGAGGCCTACACCCGCGCCGGCAATCTCAGTGTCAACGCCAACGGTCAGCTCATCACCGGCAACGGGCAGCAGGTGCTGGGCGACGCCGGTCCGCTGTCGGTGCCTGCCTACAGCAGCATCAAGGTCGGCGACGACGGCACCATCTCCATCGTGCCCGCCGGGCAGAACCCCAACACCGTGGCGGCGGTCGGACGGCTCAAGGTGGTCCAGGCCGACCAGGCCCAGATCGCCCGCGGCAGCGACGGCCTGATGCACCCGCTGCAGCCGGACACCCCGCTGGACAGCGCCTCCGGGACGGTCCTCACCTCCGGCAAGCTGGAAGGTTCCAACGTCGACATCGCCAACACCATGGTGACGATGATCCAGCTCGCCCGGCAGTTCGACCTGCAGTCTCAGCTCATGAAGACCGTGCAGACCGACGCCAGCGCCGCTTCCACGCTGGTCCAGATGTCCTGAGCGGTCCGCTCCGGAACGCTTGCTCCATAACGCGCCGGCTTTCCGCCGGCCGCCTCCGCGCACCCGCCGCCGGCGCAGCGCGTCCGTCTGTCCCGCCCCGCAGGCATGCCGATAATTTGACGAGAAGGGGGCTGGCCCAGGACTTGTAAAGGAACCATCCAGTTGCCGGAAAACCGGCAGGAGGATGGAAGATGAACTCAGCACTATGGGTTGCGAAGACCGGTCTCGATGCGCAGCAGACGCAGATGAACGTGATCTCCAACAACCTCGCCAACGTCAACACCACCGGCTTCAAGCGCGGTCGCGCGCAGTTCCAGGACCTGCTGTACCAGAACTACGGCCAGGTGGGCGCGCAGACCAGCACGCAGACGCAGTCGCCTTCGGGCCTGCTGCTCGGCACCGGCGTGCACATCGGCTCCACCGAGAACCTGTTCGACCAGGGCAACCTGCAGCAGACCAACAACAACCTGGACGTGGCCATCAACGGCCGCGGCTTCTTCCAGGTGCAGCAGCCGGATGGCAGTCTGGGCTACACCCGCGACGGCAGCTTCCAGGTCAACAGCCAGGGCCAGCTGGTGACCGCCGCCGGCTACCAGGTGCAGCCGGGCATCACCATCCCGCAGGGCGCGCAGAGCGTCACCATATCCGCCGACGGTATCGTCGACGTGCAGCTCGCCGGCCAGTCGGCGCCGCAGCAGGTGGGCACGCTCACCATCGCTGACTTCATCAATCCGTCCGGCCTGCAGGCCAAGGGCGGCAACCTGTTCACCGAGACCGCCGCCAGCGGCACGCCCACCACCGGCAACCCCGGCCTCAACGGCCTCGGCACCCTGGTGCAGGGTTCGATCGAGTCCTCCAACGTCAACGTGGTGGAGGAAATGGTCAACATGATCGAGACCCAGCGCGCCTACGAGATGAACTCCAAGGCGATCTCCACCGTCGACCAGATGCTGCAGAACCTGTCGCAGAACATGGTATGAACGCGTCATCCTGCACGCTGTCGGGCCTATCCGCGCTGGCCGCATCGCTGCTGCTGTCGGGCTGCGTGGCACTGGAGGACAAGGTGTACAGCACGCCGACCACCGTGCCGGAAATCCCGGCACCGCCGGCCGCCGTGGCCGGCACCATCGGCTCGCCCTACGCCGGCATGGTGCTGTTCGAGGACGCCAAGGCGCGCGCCGTCGGCGACCTGCTGACGATCCAGCTGGTGGAGTCCACCAGCGCGCAGAAATCCGCCACCACCGACAGCAGCAAGTCGGACAACGACACGCTCGGCAACATCGGCATCTTCGGCAAGACCATCCATACCAATTCCAGCGTCTCCAGCAGCCGTGCCTTCAAGGGTGCCGGCGACAGTGCGCAGAGCAACAGCCTGACCGGCAGCATCACCGTCGCGGTCGTGCAGCGGCTGGATAACGGCAACCTGGTGGTGCGCGGCAAGAAGCAGATCCAGATCAACCAGGGCTACGAGTACGTGACCCTGGAAGGCGTGATCCGGCCGGCCGACATCGCCACCGACAACAGCGTCACCTCGGACCGCGTCGCCAACGCACGCATCTCCTATACCGGCAAGGGACAGATCGCCGACGCCAACGCACAGGGCTGGCTGACGCGCTTCTTCAACTCGCAATGGTTCCCATTCTGATGAAACGCCTATTGCTGCTTGCCGGCTTCGGCCTTGCCCTGGCGACGATCGCCGCGGCGGCCCGCGCCGATCGCGTCAAGGATCTGGCCGACGTGGCCGGCGTGCGCAACAACGCGCTCATCGGCTACGGCCTGGTGGTGGGTCTCAACGGCACCGGCGACCAGACCACGCAGGCGCCGTTCACCGTGCAGAGCCTGGAAAGCATGCTGCGGCAGTTGGGCGTGACGGTGCCCACCACCACCAGTCCCCAGCTGAAGAATGTGGCGGCGGTGTCGGTGCACGCCGACCTGCCGCCGTTCGCCAAGGTCGGCCAGCTCATCGACGTTACCGTGTCGTCCATCGGCAACGCCACCAGCCTGCGCGGCGGCAGCCTGCTGATGAGCCCTCTCAAGGGCGCCGACGGGCAGACCTACGGTATCGCTCAGGGCAACGTCATCGTCGGCGGCCTGGGCGTCTCGGCCAAGGATGGCTCGCGCATCTCGATCAATGTGCCCAGCGCCGGCCGCATTCCCGGCGGCGCCAGCGTGGAGCGCGAGGTGAAGAGCGATTTCGCCGCCGGTGGCGATCTGCTGTTCAACCTGCATACCCCCGACTTCACCACCGCCGCGCACACCGCGGAGACCATCAACAAGGCGCTCGGTGCGCCGGTGGCGCGGGCGATGGACGCCGTGACCGTGGCGGTCAAGGCGCCGGCGGACACCAACGACCGCGTCGAATTCCTGTCGACGGTGGAGAACATCGACGTCACCCCGGGCGATGCGCCGGCGCGGGTAATCGTGAATTCGCGCACCGGCACGGTGGTGATCAGCAGTCACGTGCAGGTGACACCGGCCGCCGTGGCGCACGGCAGCCTGTCCGTCACCATCACCGAGCGGCCCAAGGTCAGCCAGCCCAACGCATTTTCCAAGGGCACCACCGAGGTGGTGCAGAACTCCACCATCGACGTCAAGGAAGGCAGCGGTCACATGTTCGTGTTCCAGGCCGGCGTCAACCTCGACGACATCGTGCGGGCGGTCAACCAGGTTGGTGCCGCGCCGGGCGACCTGGTGGCCATCCTCGAGGCTTTGAAGGAGGCCGGGGCGCTGCACGCCGAACTGGTCGTGATCTGAAGAATGTCCATTCCCCGTGCCAACGCCGCGACCGCGGAGGTCGCCACCGACTTCTCGCAGTTCGCCAGTCTGCGTGCGGCGGCCAAGCGCAACGACCCGCAGGTGCTGCGCAAGGCCGCGCAGCAGTTCGAGGCGCTGTTCACCCAGATGCTGCTGAAGACCTCGCGCCAGACCCAGTTCGGCGACGACCTCACCGGCGAGCAGGGCGACATGTACAAGGATATGTTCGACCAGCAGATGGCGCTGCACCTGTCCACCTCCGGCAAGGGACTGGGGCTGGCCGACATGCTGGTGCGCCAGCTCAGCGGGCTGCACGGCGGGGCGGGTACCAGCGCGCCGCAGGGCACCATCGCTGCCGGCGCCGCATCCGGCTCGTCCGTCGCCTCGTCCGCTGCCTCTTCCACGGCATCCGCCGCCGGCGCTATCGCCGGATCTGCGTTGTCGGTCGCCGCGCCGCCGTCCACCACCACGGACGCGGCCGGCAACTGGAAGCCGAAGAGCGCGCAGGAATTCGTCGACGCCATTCGTCCGCATGCCGAGAAGGCCGCGGCCGAGCTGGGCGTTCCGGCCCGCGCCCTGATCGCGCAGGCGGCCCTGGAGACGGGCTGGGGGCAGCACCTCGGCAAGACCCAGGACGGCGCCAGCAGCCTTAACCTGTTCGGGGTCAAGGCCCAGGCCGGATGGTCCGGCACCAGCCAGACCCAGCAGACGGCGGAATTCCAGAACGGGCAGTGGACCACCGAACAGGCCAGCTTCCGTTCGTACAACTCGATCGGATCCGCCTTCGACGACTATGTAAAGTTCCTAAAGGATAACCCGCGCTATGCCGATGCATTGAGGAGCGGGAACGTCCAGGGCTTTGCCCACGGCCTGCAGAAGGCCGGTTACGCCACCGACCCGCACTACGCGCAGAAGCTGCTGAAAGTGGCCTATGGCACGCAGATGACGGGCGCGTATGGCACGCCGTCCGTGGTGACGGCGTAAAGGAGAGGCCGTTATGGGCACCGACTTGCTAGGCATCGGCAGTTCCGCGCTGCTGGCCTACCGCACCGCGCTGGACGTGGTCGGCCAGAATATCGCGAACGCCAGCACGCCCGGTTACAGCCGGCAGAACGTGGACCTGCAGAACCGGGGCGGGCTGGTCACGCCCACCGGCGACCTCGGCACCGGCGTGCAAGTGACCTCGGTGCAGCGGCTCAGCAACGGCTACGTGCAGCAGCAGCTGGTCGAGGACGACAGCAGCTACAACCGCCTCAACACCTTCCAGACCTTTTCATCGCAGGTGGACAGCACCCTGTCCGGCTCCAGCTCGGGCTTGTCGACACCGTTGCAGGGCTTTTTTTCCGCCATCAACACCCTGACCTCGGGCGCCAGCTCCGCTTCCACCCGCCAGGCGCTGATCGCCAGTGGCCAGACCCTGACTTTGAGCTTCAACACCCTGCAGCAGCAGCTCAACGACCTCGACAGCCAGGTCTCCGGCAGCATGAGCACCACGGTCGGCCAGATCAACGGTTACGCCCAGCAGCTGGCCAAGCTCAATCTCAGCATCAGCCAGGCCACCGCCACCGGCGACGGCCAGCAGCCCAACGACCTGCTCGACCAGCGCGACCAGCTGCTGCGCAACATCTCCAGCGACGTCGGGATCTC
Source organism: Nevskia sp. (assembly GCA_031291075.1). Taxonomy (GTDB): domain Bacteria; phylum Pseudomonadota; class Gammaproteobacteria; order Nevskiales; family Nevskiaceae; genus Nevskia. Next base: position 31,820 of record JARLJS010000029.1, read on the forward strand.
CAGCACCACCAACGCCGACGGCTCGGTCAACGTGTTCGTCGCCAACGGCCAGGCCCTGGTGCTGGGCGTCACCGCCAACTCACTGTCGGTGCAGCCGGATACCTTCGGCAAGGGCCAGGACATCGTCATCAACGGTGGCGGCAGCAGCAGCATCGTGACGCCGCAGATTTCCGGCGGCACCCTGGGTGGTTTGCTGGATACGCGCAGCCAGGTGATCGACCCGGCCATGAACCAGCTGGGCCAGCTCGCGGCGACCCTGTCGGTCGCGATGAACGCGCAGAACGCCAAGGGCATGAACCAGTACGGCCAGCTCGGCGGCAATTTCTTCACGCCGCCGCAGGTCGCGATCACCGGCGCCAGCACCAACACCGGCAGCGGCACGGTGAGTGCGACCATCACCAACACCTGCCAGCTCACCACCTCGGACTACGTGCTGAAGTACGACGGCTCCAGCTGGTCGATGATCAATCAGAGCACCGGCGCCAGCGTCGCCCTCAGCGGCGCCGGCACCGCGGCCAACCCCTTCACCGCGGCCGGCCTGCAGATCGTGGTCGGCGGATCGCCGGCCGCCGGCGACCAGTACCTGGTCCAGCCCACGCATGACGTGGCCGGCGCCATGCAGATGGCGATCAGCGACCCGGCCATGGTCGCGGCCGCGACGCCGGTACAGTCGGCGGCGGCGGCGACCAACAACGGCTCCGCCACCATCAGCACGCCGCAGGTGCTGGATCCGACCAACCCGAACCTGCTGTCGGCCACGACCATCCAGTTCACCGGCGCCAACACCTACAGCATCAACGGCGCCGGCAGCTACAGCTACACCAACGGCGGCAACATCCCGATCAATGGCGTCCAGGTGCAGATCAGCGGCGTCCCGGCCGCCGGCGACAGCTTCACGCTTAGCGCCAATACCGGCACCAGCAGCGACAACACCAATGCCAAGGCGATGGCCGCCATCGCCAACCAGACCCTGCTGAACGGGGGCGTCGACACCCTCGCCTCGGCCAATGCCACCATGGTGACGCAGTTCGGCTCCCAGGCGCAGCAGGCGCAGTCGCAGCTCACCGCGGAGACCGCCATCCGCAGCCAGGACCAGACCCAGCGCGACGCCGTGTCCGGTGTCAACCTGGACGAGGAAGCCGCCAGCATGATCCAGTTCCAGCAGGCCTACCAGGCCGCGGCGCAGATCATCTCCACCTCCCAGACCCTGTTCCAGTCGCTGATCACGGCGCTGAACGCCTGACCGATTCGAGGAGCGTAAGACATGATCCGCGTTGCCAATTCGACTTATTACCAGCAGGCGGTGGCCGGGATCGACCAGAACCAGACCCAGCTCGCCACCGTGCAGCAGCAGATGGGCAACGGCCTGCGCATCCAGACCGCGTCCGACGATCCGATCGCGGCCGGGCAGGTGCTGGGCGTCAACCAGACCCTGTCGGACATCTCGCAGTGGCAGGCCAATGCCACCTCGCTGCAGGCCAGCCTGGGCCTGGAGAACAACGCTCTGACCAGCGTCAACACCTCGCTGCAGCAGATCCAGACCCTGGCGCTGGAGGCGAACAACGCCACCCTGGGCGCCAGCGACCGCCAGGCGCTCGCCCAGCAGATGCAGCAGCAGCTCAACTCCATCGTGCAGCAGGCCAACACCCAGGATTCCAACGGCGACTACATCTTCGCCGGCACCGCCAGCCACAACGCGCCGTTCAGCCAGACCGCCACCGGTGCGACCTACAACGGCAACAGCAACGTCAACATGCTCACGTTGGGACCCACCAGCGAGGTCGCCGCCGGCGACGCCGGCGACGCTGCGTTCATGCAGCTCAAGTCGGGCGACGGCAGCATTGCCGCGAGCGCCGCTGCCGCCAATACCGGCACCGCCAGCCTGAGCGATGCCTCGGTCACCAATCCCGCGCAGTACAACGGCGGCACTTACACCGTGCAGTTCAACGGCGGCAACTACCAGGTGCTGGACAGCGGCAACAACGTGGTCAGCTCGGGCGCCTATACCGATGGTTCGGCGATCCAGTTCAACGGGCTGTCGATGACGTTCACCGGCACGCCGGGCAACGGCGACAGCTTCACCGTCGGGCCCAGCACCACGCAGAGCCTGTTCGGCGGCGTGCAGAACCTGATCAACCTGGTGGCCAATCCGGGCTCGACCGCGGCGCAGCGCGCGCAGAACCAGACCGCGATCTACGGTGCCCTGCAGTCGCTCACCGGTGCGCAGAACCACATCACCGATGTGCTGGCGGGCGTCGGCGCGCGGCAGCAGGCGGCGACCAATGCCACCACCCAGCTGCAGTCGCGCACCACGCAGCTGCAATCGACACTGTCGGGCCTGCAGGATCTCGACTACGCCCAGGCCACCACACAGTTCAGCCGGGCCCAGACCACCCTGCAGGCGGCGGAGCAGAGCTACGTCCAGATTCAAGGACTAAGCCTGTTCAACTACATCAAGTAGCCGCCGGTCGGCCACTGCGTGCCGGTCGTCACCCGACCACGCGACGCCCTCAAGATTCCGCGATTCGCACCGTTAACCAGAACAAGCACAGGCCGTCGATCCCGGTGTAGGGAGAACGCCGATGCGATCCGACCGGATTGCCGGCCGGTAACCTAACCCAGCCAGTGTAAGGAGATTTACCGTGAGCTTAGTCGTCAACACCAACATGACGTCCCTCGTGACGCAGAATTATCTGTCGAAGACCGAAGGACAACTTGCCACCGCCACCCAGCGTCTCGCCTCCGGCCTGCGCATCAACAGCGCCGCGGACGACGCCGCCGGTTACGCGATTTCCCAACGTATGACCTCCCAGGTGAACGGTGACAACACCGCGATCCAGAACACCAACAACGCGGTGTCCCTGGCGCAGACCGCGCAGGGCTCGCTGTCCGAGATCACCAACAACCTGCAGCGC
>JARLJS010000253.1 GCA_031291075.1 Nevskia sp.
AGTACGCTACGCTCCTCGCGCCTTGCCTGGCCGCAAATCCGGGGCCAACGCAGCGCCAAAGTAATTGTCAACAGGCCCTAGTCAACGCGGCGACACGCCGCTGTAGCACTCGGCAGATATCCTGTGGCGCGCACTGGGGGTGCACGCTCAGGAGGCGTCATGCAACTGCACGCGGTGATCATCGAGTTCAGCTACGGCAGCACCGACCTCGATCCGCTGTACGAGTTCGAGGATCGGCTGGAGGACGCCATCTCCGAAGCCGGGGTTGGCGAATACGACGGCCACGAGCTGGCGATCGACGGCAGCGGCGGCCGCCTCTACCTGTATGGGCCGGATGCCGACCGGCTGTACGCGGCGATCGAGTACATCCTCAACGAAACACCGTTCATGCTCGGCGCGGAAGTCTGCAAGCGCTATGGCCCGGCCGCAGACGACACCCCGCAGGAAACGCTGACCGTCGACGGCTGAGGCGGCCAAGTCCAGGCCGGCGACCGCCGCGTTCCAGCGCAGCTGCCGTTCGCGCAGCGCCATCCGGCTGTTGTTTTTCTGCCCGCGCGGGCGATCATAGGGACCGTACCACAAAGCCGCCCGGAGCCGGTCATGCTCGCCGATCTCAAGTCGCTGGCCGCAGGCTTCGACATCGAAGGCCGGCATTTCGCCTGGGGTGCCACCGTCGCCGAACTGAGGCGCGCCTGCGCCGGCAAACCCGCGCAGCAGGTGTGGGAGACGGCCGCGCTGCGCTATCCCTGCAAGACGGCCTACGGCTTTCCGGCGGTCGGCTTCTACGCGCGCGGCCCGGCCGAGGAGCGGCCGGTGCTGAGCCTGATCTTCGACCTGGCGCCGTACGCCGCCAGCTATGCGCGGATCCGCAGCGAATGGTGGGCCGACGCGATTCAGGGTGCGCTCGGCGAGCCGCGGCGCGTGTACCGGCCGGACCCGGCGGAAGTCCGCGGCGTTCCTGCCAGCGGTGTGGTCTACAGCGCCGGCTGGGGCTGCAGCGGCGCCGAGCTGCACCTGTCGGTCTATGGCGGTTTCCGCAAGGAGCAGGGCGGCACCAGCGTGGCCGGCCTGTTCATCCACTGGCGCGACGAGATCGCGGCGGCGCAACCCTACCTGGCCGGCTGCGCGGAGCTGGAACGGAGGCTGGCGCTGATCGCCGCCGCCGCGCCGCAGACGGAGGTGTTCGGCCTGGGCTCGGCGCAGACGCCGTTCCGCGGGCCGCCACCGCCCGAGCCGGTGCCGGCGGATGAAGGCGCATGGCGCCGCGCCCAGCGCGCGCTGCGCTGCAGCAACCTGTGCGAGACACCGGCACCCTGGGCCGGACTGCTGCGGGACGACCAAGTGCTGCTATGGAGGAGCGCGGATGCGGCCTGCTGGGGCCTGGCCAACCGCTGGGACTGCAGCCTGTTCGACGCCGGCGCGGCAACCCCGCGGCAGTGGTCCAACCTGCTGCCCGGCCGCGGGCCCGGCGGCACGCGCCTGGGCGTCGGCGATTTCGTGGTCACCGACGTGCACAACTCCGAGCCGGTGCAACGGCTGGCGCAGGCGCTGGAGCCCCTGCTCGGCCGCGCCATCCGCTGCGAGCAGGATTACGACAGCTAGCATCCTGAGTTAGAAATTCGTTGAATTAATTTGACTCTCCGTTGTCTTATGCTCTCTCACCAGCACGCAGGGGGGCATATGGGACTGGGGCGGCCGATGCCGGAGTTGAAACTGACGGCGACGGAAAGCGATCAACTACTGG
>JARLJS010000254.1 GCA_031291075.1 Nevskia sp.
ATCCATCCGCACTTACATCGATAGGCACAACGCCGATCCCAAGCCCTTCGTCTGGCACAAGAGTGCCGATACGATCCTCGCTAAAGTCGCTCGTGCCGCGGCTACACTTACTTGAAGTTACTTTTGAGACAGGACACTAGGTTCCCTGGTGTGTGTCCCGCAATGCATGGGCACAAAATGAATATCCCTCTCCCTTTGGGAGAGGGGCAGGGGTGAGGGCGGCACGGTCGGAAGGATTTGCAGCGGCTGATGCGGAGCGCCCTCACCCGCGCCGCACGGCGCGGCCTCTCCCAGGGGGAGAGGCGCGAGGGGCATCACGCTAGGAGGTCTTCGCCGGCGCGGTGCCTGCGGCCGCCGGCCCGGCCAGCGGATCCGCCGGCAACTGCCAGCCGCAGGCCTGGCCCTGGTTCTGCTCCTTGAGGTAGTCCAGCAGCGGCGAGAAATACTCGGTGATGGCGGAAGCGTCCATGCGGTCCTGGCCGGTGAGCACCTTCATCGCTTCGGGCCAGGGCCTGGACGCGCCCAGGCTGAGCATGTCCGCGAATTTCCTGCCGGCGGCCTTGCTGTCGTAGATGTCGCACTGGTACAGCGGGCCGTCGAATCCGGCTGCGTCGCACAGCGCCTTCTGGAACTGGAACTGGATGACGAAGGACAGGAAGTAACGCACGTAGGGAGTGTTGGCGGGGACGTGGTACTTGGCGCCGGGGTCGAAGTCGTCCTCGCTGCGCGGCAGCGGCGGCATCACGCCCTGGTAGCGTTCCCGCAGCGCCCACCAGCCGGCATTGAAGTGCTCCGGCTTGAGCGCGCCGGAGAACACCTGCCAGCGCCACTGGTCGATCAGCATGCCGAACGGGAGGAAGGCGATCTTCGCCAGCGCGCGCTTCATCTGCGCGTTGATCAGCGCCTTGCGGTCCTGCGGCGCCTCCTTCACCAGGCCGATCCGGGCCAGGTGCTGCGGCGTGAGCGAGAGCGTGATGGTGTCGCCGATCGCCTCGTGGAAGCCGTCGTGCGCGCCGGCCTGGTACAGCTCGGGCTGCTGGTTGTAGTGCAGGTAGTAGTAGACGTGACCGAGCTCGTGGTGGATGGTGGTCAGGCTTTCCTCATCCGGCTTGATGCACATCTTGATGCGCACGTCGCCGGCCTGGTCCATGTCCCAGGCGCTGGCATGGCACACCACCTCGCGGTCGCGCGGGCGCACCAGCATCGACTTGTCCCAGAACGACGCCGGCAGCGCGGGAAAGCCGATCGAGGTATAGAAGTCCTCCGCGATCCTGGCGGTGTCGTGCGCGTATTCGAGGTCGGCCTGGTGCGCCACGGCGTCGAGCTGGCGCACGTCGGGTTTCTGGCCCGGGTGCCCGGTGGCGAAGCGCGTCTGGAACTCGCCCAGCAGCCGCTTCTCGATGGCGTCGTGCCGTTGCTGCAACACCTCCGAGACGTCGAGGCTACCGGCGCCCGGGTAGGGCTCCACCAGGTCGTAAACGTTGCCCCAGTCCTGCGCCCACATGTTGCCCAGCAGGTCCGCCGGGATCGGCCCGTTCTCCGGCACCAGCGCGCCGTACTTGCGGCGCAGCCGGGCGCGCACGTAGCAATGCAGCTCGCGGTACAGCGGCTCCACCTGGCTCCACAGGCGGCCGGACTCGGCGGCGAACTGCTCCGGGGTCATGTCGTAGCCGGCGCGCCAGAGGTCGCCGGCATCCTTGTAGCCCAGCTCCTGCGCGCCCTCGTTCATCAGCTGCGCCATCTGCGCGTATTCCTGCTTCATCGGCCTGCCGACCGTGTGCCAGCCGGCCCAGGCTTCGTCCAGCGCCTTGGGGTCGCGTGAGTGGTCGAGCACGTCCTCGAGCTGGTCGAGGTGCTGGCAGTCCTCGCCGCTCCTGCCGGGCGGGCAGTACCTGCCGGCGCCGTACTCGGCCTCGAGGCGGGTCGACAGGCGGGTCAGCTCGGCGCGCTTGCGTGCGTCGGCCGGGGCCGGCACCGGGTTGGAGATCTTGAGCAGCAGGATGGCGCGCGCCAGCTCGGGCGGCAGGTCGGCGCCGTTGAACTTCTTCGCCTCCTCGACCAGCTGGGTGCGCAGCGCCAGGTCGCGTTCGTTGGCCTTGGCCGACAGCAGCTGGGTGTCGTCTGTGATGAAGGTCTTGGACACCCAGTCGGCCGCGTTCTGCTCGGCGTATTCCGCCTTGAGCAGGGCGTTGACCTTGTCCACGTACTGGGCGGCATCCGCCGCGCTGGGCCGGGCCGGCGGCG
>JARLJS010000255.1 GCA_031291075.1 Nevskia sp.
CGCGGCGCCGGTGGCGCGCCTCCCGGTCGGCCACGCGGCCCGCCGGCGCACCCGCCTGCTGGTCGCCGTGGCGCTGGCGCTGACGGCGGCGGCGGCTGCCATCGGCTATTGGCGCTCGGCGTCGAAAAGCGCGCCGGCCTACGTCACCGTGCCGGTGACCCGCGGCACCGTGGCGCGCAGCGTCTCCGCCAGCGGCACCGTCAACCCGCAGCTCACCATCATCGTCGGCTCCTACGTCTCGGGTGTGATCCAGGAGCTGTCCTGCGACTACAACACGCGGGTGAAGAAGGGCCAGGTCTGCGCCAACATCGACCCGCGCCCGTACCAGACCGCCGTCGACCAGGCCATCGCCACCCTTGGCACGGCGCGGGCGCAGCAGGTCAAGGACGAGGCGGCGCTCGCCTACGCCAGGCTCACCCATGGCCGCGACCTGGAACTGGTCAAGGACGGCTACGTCTCCCAGGACGCGGTCGACAGCGCCCGCAGCGCGGTCGACCAGGCGCAGGCGTCGGTGGAGCTGGACCGGGCCACGGTCCGGCAGCGCCAGGCCGAGCTCCAGGCCGCGCAGGTCAACATCGGATACACCCGCATCGTGTCCCCGGTCGACGGCACGGTGGTGTCGCGCAACGTCACCATCGGCCAGACCGTGGCGGCCAGCTTCCAGACGCCGACCCTGTTCCTCATCGCCACCGACCTCACCCGCATGGAAGTGGACACCAACGTCAGCGAAAGCGACGTCGGCGGACTCAAGCCGGGCGACAAGGCCAGCTTTACCGTCGAGGCATTTCCCAAGCGCGCGTTCACGGGCAGCGTCATGCAGATCCGCCAGGCGCCGCAGACGGTGCAGAACGTCGTCACCTACGACGTGGTGGTCGACGTCGACAACGCCGACCTGGCGCTGATGCCCGGCATGACTGCCACCACGCGCATCATTACCGCCGAGCGCGACGGCGTGCTGCGGGTGTCCGACCAGTCGCTGCGCTACGCCCCGACGGGTGCGAGTGCGGCGCCCTCGCGCCTGTGGTTGTTGCGCGCCGGCAAGCCGGTCGCGGTCGACGTCGCGCTGGGCCTGGACGACGACAGCAACACCGAGATCACCGGCGGCGCGGTGCAGGCCGGCGACCTCGCCATCGTCGGCGAGCAGCACGGCGAGGCCGGCAAAGGCTCGTCGGCACCGTTCCGCTTCGGCCTCTGAGCGCGGCGCCATGGCCGACATGGTGATCAGCGTGCGCGACGTCACGCGCGTCTACCGCATGGGCGACACCGAAGTGCGCGCGCTCGACGGCGTCAGCCTGGACATCGGGCGCGGCGAGTTCGTCGCCATCATGGGCTCGTCCGGCTCCGGCAAGTCCACCCTGATGAACATGCTCGGTTGCCTGGACCGGCCCAGCAACGGCCGCTACCTGTTCGAAGGCGTGGACGTGGCGCAGTTGAGCGAACCGGCGCTGGCCCGCCTGCGCAGCGAGCGGCTCGGCTTCGTGTTCCAGACCTTCAACCTGCTGGCGCGCACCAGCGCGCTGGAGAACGTGGCGCTGCCGCTGTTCTACAGCGAGACCGGCCGCCCCGGCCATGCCGAGCGGCTGGCGCGCGCGCGCGAATCGCTGCGCCGGCTCGGCCTGGGCGAGCGGGAGCGCAACAGCCCAGGCCAGCTTTCCGGCGGCCAGCAACAGCGCGTCGCCATCGCCCGCGCGCTGATCAACAAGCCCAGTGTGCTGCTGGCGGACGAGCCCACCGGCAATCTCGACACCCGTACCTCCCACGAGATCATGGAAACCCTGCGCACGCTCAACCGCGAGCAGGGCGTGACGGTGGTGGTGGTCACCCACGAACCCGACATCGCCGCTTACATGGACCGCGTCGTCACCATGCGCGACGGCCGCATCGTCTCCGACGAGCGCAAGGCGGCGAGCCCGGAACATCCCGCGCCGCTGCGGCGCACGCCACCTGCGCCGGTGGCAGGCGCCACCTCGCTGCCCTCGTGGTCGTTCGCGGCGATGATCCTGGGCAGCGCGGCACAGGCCATCGGCCGCAACAAGATGCGCTCCGCGCTGACCATGCTCGGCGTGTTCATCGGCGTGGCCGCGCTCATCGCCATGGTCGCGGTCGGCCAGGGCGCCAACGCGGCGGTGAAGAAGCAGATCGAAAGCCTGGGCACCAACCTGCTGGTGGTGGTGCCCGGCACCACCACCGCCGGCGGCGTGCGGGCCGGCGCGGGCAGCGCCTCCACCCTCACGGTGAGCGACGCCCAGGCGATCCGTCGCGAGGATGCGGCGGTGACGGCGGTAAGCTACCTGATCCGCCAGGTCGGCCAGGTGCAGTATGCCAACCAGAACTGGAGCACCAGCATCCAGGGCGTGAGTCCCGCCTACCTCGACACCGCCAACTGGCGCATCGCCGCCGGCCGCGCCTTCACCGCCGAGGACGAGGCCAACGCCGCCGCGGTGGCGCTGATCGGCGACACCGTCTACCGCCAGTTGTTCGCCGGCTACGAAAACCCGCTGGGCGCGCTGATCCAGGTCAAGGGCACGCCGGTGCGCGTCATCGGCCTGCTGGCCGTGAAGGGCCAGTCGTCCTACGGCCAGGACCAGGACGACGTGCTGATGATTCCCTACAGCACCGCCGAGCGCAAAGTGCTGGGCGTGGCGGCGCCGAGCCAGGCGCAGACCTCCACCGACCCGTACTTCCCGCCGGTGGCCAATCCGTACGGCACCACGCCGCACCTCACCGGCTACGTCAACCAGCTTTACGTGCAGGCGGGCAGCGCCGAGCTGGTGCAGGCCGCGCTGCAGCAGGTGACCGACACGTTGTCGCGGCGCCATCGCATCGCCGCCGGCACCACCGCCGACTTCGCCGTGCGCAACCTCAGCCAGATCGCCCAGACCGCCGAGAGCAGCAGCCAGATCATGGCCCTGCTGCTGGCGGTGATCGCCTCGATCTCGCTGCTGGTCGGCGGCATCGGCATCATGAACATCCTGCTGGTCTCGGTGACCGAGCGCACCCGCGAGATCGGCCTGCGCATGGCGATCGGCGCGCGGCGCCTGCACGTGCTGCTGCAGTTCCTGGCGGAAGCGGTGTTCCTCTCCGTGACCGGCGGCGTGGCCGGCATCGTCACCGGCGTGATCGCCTCCTGGCTGGTGTCGGCGCTGTCGCACTGGCCGACCCAGCTGTCGCCCGCCGCCATCGCCGGCGGCTTCCTGTTCTCGGCGGCGGTGGGGATCTTCTTCGGCTATTACCCGGCGCGCAAGGCCTCGCGCCTCGACCCGATCGAGGCGCTGCGTTACGAGTAGCCGTCTGCCGTACGGCAGGGAAGCCGCCGACGAGGCGCTTGCCACGGCAAGCCGCCCACGGCGCCGCCCGGAACGCGGGCGCGGGGGGATTTTTTACGCGCTTTTTATGCCGGCACGCGGTTTTGCCTACGCACCGCTCCTTTTTTCCCCTTCGCTCCGGTCTCGATTTCCAACGCCCCCCGGCGCTGTAATGCCCCTGCCGGTGAACGGCCCCGAACAGCTCAACGAGCGTGCCTCCGGCTCCTGCCGGTGGCCCAGGCCGTACATCGCACCACCACGCACCGGTCCCCTCGACGGTCGCTTCGCCGCGGCAATCCGCCGCATGCCTGTTGTTCCATCCACCATGAACACCCTGCGGTATCGCTACGCCACCGTTGAAGACGCGAGCCTGCTCGCGCGCCTGAACCTGCAGCTCATCGAGGACGGCGCCGACTTCGGCCCGGCCGACCTCGACTACCTGGAGCCGCGCATGCGCCGCTGGCTGGCCGCGGAAGACAACCGCGGCGTGGTGTTCGAGGACGAGCGCGGCCGCCTGCTGGCCTACGCCGTGTACGAGGAAGGCGCGCGCGAGATCTACCTGCGCCAGTTCCTGGTGCTGCCGGCGGCGCGCCGCAACGGCGTCGGCCGGACCGCGTTCCACCTGCTGCGCGAGCGGCTGTGGGACGCGCGCAAGCGTCTCACTCTCGAAGTGCTGAGCGGCAACCGTGCCGCCTACCGGTTCTGGCGCGCGCTCGGCTACCGCGACTGCGCCGTCACCCTGGAAATCCCCGTGCGGGAAGCCCCGGCCACTGTCCCGGTGAAGACGGCGTCCCCCGCCTTGTCGCCATCGCGCCTGCTCGTCACCGCCGCCGCGTGGATCACGGATGGCCTGCGCACCGGCTGGCACCGCTCCGGCCTGCCCTTCCTCCTCGCATTCCTGTCCTCGCCGATCGCCGCCGCCACGCTGTCGCAGCCGGACCGGCTGCCCGCCGCGTTCGAGCCGATCGCGCTGCAGCGCATCGATCCCACCGACAGCTCGTTTCCCCGGCGGGTCTTCACCGTGCAGCAGTTGCTGCAGCCGCTTGCGGTCGAACCCGGTCCCGGCGTGGAGATGCGCCAGCCGTCGCGCGCAGGCGCGCCGCACCCGCTCAGCGCGGCCGAGCTGCGCGCCATCCGCGCGATGGGCGGGCGGTGCCCGAGCTCCGTCTACCGCACGGCCTGGGCCGTCGCGCACGAATACGCCATCGAACCGCACGTGGTGGTCGCGGTGATCGAGGCCGAATCGTCCTGCCGCGCCGACGCCGTGTCCAGGGCCGGCGCGCGCGGCCTGATGCAACTGGTGCCGGGCAGCGGCGCGCGCCACGCCTACCGCCTGGTCTACGGCCACGACGGCCTGCCGAGCGAGGCGCTGCTGCGCGACCCCGAGGCCAACATCCGGCTCGGCGTCGCCTACCTGCGCGCGCTGCACGACCATTTCGCCCGCGTCGCTTCCGCCGAGGTGCGGCAGGTGCTCGCCATCGCCGCCTACAACTGCGGCACCGATCTGTTCGACCAGGAGCTGCCGCTGGACTCCAGCGGCTGGAGCCTCGCCGACATGAAGCGCTGGATCGCGCGAAATGCGCCGCGCGAGACGCGCAACTACGTGGCACTGGTACTCGACCAGGCCGGACGCTACGGCTCGGCGCTGGCCTCCGCGCGCATGGCGGCGGACTCGTGAACGATTGACACATGTCAATGTGCGCGGGCGCGAACAGCACCTAGCATCGGGCATCGTCAAGCCAGGTTCGCAAGGGAGCAGCGTCATGCCGGATTCCACCACAGCAACGCGCCAGGATTGCAGCGACCTGTTCAAGCCGGTACGGCTCGGCGCCAGCATGCTCGCCAACCGCATCGTGATGGCGCCTCTGACGCGCAGCCGCGCCGGCGACGACGGCGTGCCCACCGCGCTGATGGCCGAGTACTACGGCCAGCGCGCCTCCGCCGGCCTGATCATCGCCGAGGCCACCAACATCTCGCCGCAGGCCCGCGGCTACGCCTTTACCCCCGGCATCTACGACGGCGCGCAGATCGAGGGCTGGAAGAAGGTGACCCACGCGGTGCACGCCCACGGCGGCACCATCTTCCTGCAACTCTGGCACACTGGCCGCATCTCGCATCCCTCGCTGCAGCCGGGCGGTGCGCTGCCGGTGGCGCCGTCGGCCGTGTGCGCAAAGGGCAATGCCTACACCGCCGCCGGCTACCAGCCGCTGGTGACGCCGCGCGCGCTGGAGACCGCGGAGATCACCGGCATCGTCGAACAGTACCGCCGTGCCGCCCACAACGCGATGGCGGCCGGCTTCGACGGCGTGGAGGTCCACGCCGCCAACGGCTATCTCATCGAACAGTTCCTGCGCGACAGCTGCAATCACCGCACCGACGCCTACGGCGGCAGCCGCGAACACCGCGCGCGCCTCCTGCTCGAAGTGACCGCCGCGGTCGCCGGCGCCTGTGGCGCGCAACGCGTGGGCATCCGGCTGTCGCCGGTCAGCCCCGCCAACGATCTCGGCCAGGACAGCGATCCCGCGGCCACCTACCTCCATGTGGTCAAACATCTCAGCGACTACGGACTCGCCTACCTCCACGTGATCGAAGGCGTCACCCAGGGCTCGCGCGAGGTGCCCGGCGCGTTCGACCTGCAGCTCCTGCGGCGCGCTTTCAAGGGTCTGTACATGGCCAACAACGGCTACAGCCGCGAACTGGCACTGCAGGCCCGCCGCCGCGGCCTCGCCGACCTGATCGCCTTCGGGCCGCCCCTACATCGCCAACCCGGACCTGGTCGAGCGCCTGCGCCAGGACGCTCGGCTCAACCTGCCCGATCCCAGCACCTATTTCGGCGGCGGGGCCAAAGGCTACACCGACTACCCGCTGCTGCGCGCGGCGGATCGCAGCCTGCAGACCGCGCTCTGAGGGGCGGGTCGCCGGAGCGATTCAGGATTTCCTTTAGCGGCACGCCTCAGCGGCAGTGGTAGTAGCCGCAGTGATAGCCAGGACCGACCGGTACGACGACACAGCCCGAGGCGGCGACCGCGGCGACCAGAATCAAAGCTCGTATCAATGTGCGCATGTCCTTGCTCCTTCCCGATGACACGCGAACAAGCCTACTCAGCGTCGCTGAATTCCATCTGAACCCGCCGGGCACGCACTGTTATTAAGCGACCACGCCCGCCGGCGCGCCCGTATCCAGTTCAAGTGGATTGTGGCCGGATCAACAACGAAGGTAAGCGCGCGCATCACCGGCGCTGATCCGCAAGGAAATTTTTCCGCAACCGCGGCTCGCCGTGCCGGCACTTACGGCACGAGGCGCACAACTCGCGATGCGGTGCGGCCGCGCGCCGGCGCGGGCGGCCGCGGCGGGCTGCTGCCCTCGGACACCGGGCGCGCAAGCGCCGCCACTTCCATCTGGAAAGGAGCACAACATGAGCATGCGTCTCAACGCGGTGCGCTGCTGCGCCGCTGCCGTCACCCTCGTCTGCGGCGCCCCGGCGCTGGCCGAGGAGTTCTACGTGCAGCACAACCTGGTGTCCGACGGCTTCGTTCCGGCGGACCACAACACCGACACCAACCTGGTCAACGCCTGGGGCCTGGTGTTCAACCCGCAGGGCCCGGCCTGGGTGGCCAACAACGGCACCGGCACTTCCACCCTCTACGACGGCAACGGCGTAGCGGTGCCGGCACCGCCCGCCATGCCGCTGGTGGTCAAGATCCCCGGACCCGGCGGCGCCACGGGCACGCCCACCGGCATCGTGTTCAACGCCTCGAAGAACTTCACCGTCACCGAGAACAGCACGACCGGCGCCAGCGCCTTCATCTTCGCCACCGAGGACGGCCTCATCGCCGGCTGGGCGCCCAGCGTGGACGTGAAGAACGCCGTGGTGGCCGTGGACAACTCCGCTTCCGGCGCGGTCTACAAGGGCCTCGCCCTCGGCGCCAACGGCAGCGGCAACCGGCTCTACGCCACCAACTTCCACAACGGCACCGTCGACGTGTTCGACAGCAGCTTCAAGCCGGTCACCAACGCCGGCGCCTTCGTCGATCCCGAGTTGCCCAACGGCTACGCGCCGTTCGGCATCCAGATCATCGCCGGCGACGTCTTCGTCACCTACGCCGTGCAGCAGCAACCCGCCCGCCACGATGAGGTCGACGGCCGCGGTCTCGGCATCGTCGATGTCTACGACGCCAACGGCAAGCTGCTGCGCCGCCTCGCCAGCCACGGCGAACTCAACGCGCCCTGGGGCCTGGCGCTGGCGCCGGAGGGCTTCGGCGAACTGCGCGGCAGCCTGCTGGTCGGCAACTTCGGCGACGGCAAGATCCACGCCTACACCTTGCACAGCGGCGATTTCCTCGGCCCGCTGGAGAGCGCCGACGACCAGCCGATCCAGATCCAGGGCCTGTGGGGCCTGAGCTTCGGCAGCGGCTTCGCCAACGCGCCGGCCGACACCCTGTACTTCACCGCCGGCCCGGGCGGCGAAAGCCACGGCCTCTACGGCCGCATCGACGTCAAGCCCAGCAGCCACTGAACCCCGGCAGCACGTTACCGGACCGTGCCGGAACGCCCGCCTCGCGCGGGCGTTTTTTTGCGCGCCCTCGAACGGCACGAACCGTGCGAGCCTCATACAATCTCCCCTCTCCCGCTCGCGGGAGAGGGGCTGGGGGAGAGGGCGCTTCACTCTCCGCCGCCTCCCGATCCCACACACGCGGACAGAGACCATGCGCGAACCCGAATTCCCCACCCCCGCGGAAGCCCGCGCCCTCCGGCTCGCCTTCGACGGCGGTGCCGACGCCGCCGCGCTGGAACACAGCCTGCGCGCCCTGCGCGCCGCCGGCCTGCAACTCGTGGATACCCGCGCCGGCGGACTCGCCTGCCGTTGGGTCAACGTGCTGGAGCGCCCGGTGCCGCCAGAGGCCGACACCATCATCCGCACCCTCACCAACACCATCGGCGAGCGCTCGTGGTCGGCGACCTACTGGCTGGAAGGCCTGAAAGCCCCGGCGATGCCGGGACCGGGATAACCCTGGAGCCTGTCTCAAAATCCGCCGGGGCAAGCCCTCGCGAGTACACCTTGCATCACTTGGCCGGGCAGATTGAAGCCATTCTTTCACTTCGGCGCGAGTTCGCCGAACCGATAGGATGCCGTGACGCCACCATCCATGAGAAAGTCGCTGCCGGTGATAAACGCGCCCTCCGGCCCCATGAGAAGGGCGCCAACCGTTCCCACCTCGTCCGGAGTGCCTGCACGCCCTACCGGGCATAGCTCGATCATTCGCCGATAGCCTGCGCCACGGGGGCCGGTCAATTCATCCTTGGCAAGCGGCGTGATGATGATGCCAGGGCTGATTGTATTGACCCGCGCACCTCGCTTGCCCCACCGCACCGCCTCGGCCATTACCCGCAGCGAGTTCGCCCGCTTGGAAACCTGATAGGCATGAAGCGGATCCGTGACCTGATCCGGCTGAAGCATCGGGAGGGCCAGCAGCTCTTCCGTGGGGGTTGTGGCGAGGGCCGCGTCTTGTTCGGCTGTCAGTGCCGGCAGGCGATGCCCGGACTGCGACGCGATCACGACGCCGGAGCCGCCAGGCGCAATGACGTTGCCGAATTCCTCAAGTACGAGCGCTGTTCCATACAGATCGACCTTCAGGATCGTGGCCGGCGATGCCTGCGAGGGAGAGACACCAGCCGCGTGGATGACGCCCGTAACGGGGCCGATTGCCACGGCCTTCTCCAACAGCGCGTGGACCGACCCGCGCGAGGAGACATCGACGGTCGCGGTGCTCACCTCGAACCCGGCTTCGCCGAGGACTTTCGCGGCGGCGTCGGCGTTGCCTTGGCGCAAATCGGCGAGTACTACGTGTTTCCCGGCGCTGACCCGGCGCGCGATCGCCTGGCCAATCGATCCCGCTCCGATTACAACGACAACATTCGTTGGTGTGCGCTGTACCATGAGGTTCTCCCCGGCATGAAGTGAAGTCGATTCACCGTCAGGATTTCAAAGTTGCCATGCCAATGACAAATCGGTATTTCAACGCGCCCTTGACGGTGCGGTCATAGGCTTTTGTTTACGTCTTTTCATTGCGACCATCTCTGTTGCCTCAGGCCTTTGCGGTTTAGCGTCCGACCAGCTTCTGCAGGCTTTCGGGATACCGGGCGCCCTGCACTTTGATGCTTGAGATGGCGCTATCGATATTGCAGAGGTCGTCGGGCGTCAGCTGGATGTTGACCGCACCAATATTCTCTTCCAGACGGTGCAGCTTCGTGGTGCCGGGTATGGGGACGATCCACGGCTTCCGGGCCAGCAGCCAGGCAAGCGCAATCTGGGCAGGCGTTGCCTGTTTCTGGGCCGCGATCCTGCCGAGCTGATCTACCAGAGCCTGGTTCGCCTTCCGGGCTTCCGGTGCAAAGCGTGGAACACTGTTGCGAAAATCGGTGCTGTCGAACAGGGTATTTGCATCCACCTTGCCGGTAAGGAAGCCCTTGCCCAGCGGACTGAAGGGGACGAAGCCAATTCCAAGCTCGTCAAGCGTCGGGATGATTTCATTCTCTGGTTCCCTCCACCACAAAGAATATTCGCTTTGGAGGGCGGTAACCGGCTGGACCGCGTGGGCGCGGCGTATAGTTTGAACGCCCGCCTCGGAAAGGCCGAAATGCTTGACCTTGCCTTGCTTGATCAGCTCCTTGACAGCACCCGCTACATCTTCGATGGGAACACCGGGGTCGACGCGGTGCTGATAAAGCAGATCGATGACCTCCGTCCTGAGCCTTTTGAGGGAGCCTTCGACAGCTTGCTTGATATGCTCCGGCTTGCTGTTCGGAGCCGCGGCTCCCGGCCGGGTGTCACTCCCGCCCAGATCGAACCCGAACTTGGTGGCGATCACGACCTGCTTGCGGAACGGCGCGAGAGCCTCCCCTACAAGCTCTTCATTCGTGTAGGGGCCATAGACCTCGGCGGTGTCGAAGAAGGTGATACCACGCTCAACGGCTGACCGGATTAGCGCGATGCCCGCCTGCTTATCCATAGCGGGGCCGTAACTGAAGCTCATCCCCATGCAGCCAAGACCGAGTGCCGATACCTCCAGACCGCTGCTGCCAAGCTTTCGCGTTTGCATGTGGGATCTACTCGGGGACGTTTCCAAAAGGGAACAGCTGACGATATGGAGCTCAGAAATCGACGGCATTGACCTGCATCAAGAATCGGGGCTCTGGCGTTGCGAGCAATCTATCGCCGGGTCGGCCCGTGATAAAGCGGCAAAGAGCGCATGGACTTATGAATGAAACTCATCAATGCGTCGCAACAGCCTCAATGATCTCCTGGCCTTCATGGCGAGCGCTCCTGGAATGCGACCTACTGGCTGCAGGGCTTAAAGGCTCCCGCGATACCGGACCGGCATAATGCGGGGGAACTCCAGGCCGTAATCCGGTTTAATCCGGTAGTTATTCCGGTAGACAATCCGGTGTAATCCGGTATATTTCCCGGTGCGATGAACACCGACACCATCCAAATCACGCCGGAATTGCTGGCGCTGCTCTCGGAAATCGACGAATTCAAGGGGGCCTGGCGCGCCTTTGGAACGCTCGCACCCGAGCGATTGAACGCGCTGCGCCGCATCGCGACGATCGAAAGCATCGGCTCATCAACCCGTATCGAGGGCAGCAAGTTGACCGATCGCGAGGTCGAACACTTGCTCGGCAAGCTGAAAATCAAGAGATTCGATAGCCGCGACGAGCAGGAAGTCGCCGGCTATGCCGAGGTTATGGAAACGGTCTTTCAGGCCTTCACCGACATCCGGATAACCGAAAACCACCTGAAACAACTTCACCGGGATCTTCTCCGCTACAGCGAGAAGGATGAACGGCACCGTGGCGGATATAAAACGCTGCCCAACGACGTTGGCGCCTTTGATGCCAATGGCAAGATGATCGGGATCGTATTCGAGACGGCCTCGCCGTTCGATACGCCGCGCCGCATGGCCGAGCTGATCGCCTGGCTGAAAGACGCCCGCGAACTCGGCCGGCTGCACCCGCTCCTGATCATCGCAGTGTTTATCGTCACCTTCCTGGAAATCCATCCGTTCCAGGATGGCAACGGCCGCTTGAGCCGCATCCTCACCACGCTGCTGCTGTTGCAAGCCGGCTATGCCTACGTGCCCTACAGCTCGCTCGAAAGCGTCATCGAGAACAACAAGGAAGGCTACTATCTCGCCCTGCGGCAGACCCAAGCCACGCTCCGCAGCGAAGCGCCCGACTGGCAGCCCTGGCTCATGTTCTTCATGCGTGCCTTACAGCAGCAGAAGCGACGGCTGGCCGTCAAAGTCGAGCGCGAAAAGAATGCGCTCGCCGCGCTGTCCGGTCTGGCCGTCAAAATCATGGATTACGTCCGCGACCAGGGCCGGGTAACGACGCGCGACATGGTCCGCGAGACGGGCGCCAGCCCCAATACTTTAAAGGTGACATTCCGCACGCTGGTCGATAAGAAGCTCCTGGTCCGCCACGGCGCCGGTCGCTCGATCTGGTATGGGTTGCCATAGTCTCTGCTGACGCAAACGCCCACTCTGTTCTACTTGGCTTTGTAGCTCACTCGCCAGATCGAATTCGACCCGTCGTCGCTCACCAGCAGCGAACCGTCGGCCGCCACCGTCACGCCCACCGGGCGGCCCCACACCTCTCCGCTCGGCAGCACGAAACCGGTGAGGAAGTCCTGGTACTCGCCGCTGGCGTGGCCGCTGCCGTGCAGCGGCACGCGGATCACCTCGTAGCCGGCGCGGGTCGATTTGTTCCAGGAGCCATGTTCGGCGGCGAATACCTCGCCGCGGTATTCCGGCGGCAACTGCCGGCCGTCGTAGAACGTCATCTCCAGCGAGGCGCTGTGCGGCTGCAGCAGCACGTCGGGCACGATGGTGCGGTCCTTCAACTCCGGGTGCTTGCCCGCGTGGCGCGGATCCTGGTGCGCGCCGATGTACCACCAGGGCCAGCCGTAGAAGCCGCCTTCCCGCACGTGGGTGATGTAGTCCGGCACTAGGTTGTCGCCCAGGCCGTCGCGCTCGTTGACCGAGCACCACAGCTCGCCGGTCTGCGGGTTGACCGCCAGCCCCACCGGGTTGCGGATGCCGGAGGCGTAGACGCGTCGGTCCATTCCCTCCGGCGTGAATGCCAGGATGTCGGCGCGCAGCTGTTCCGCCGGCGTGGTGTCGGGATCGTCCACGTTGGAGCCGGAGCCGACCGCGACGAACAGGGTGCGGCCGTCGCGGGAGAACTGCAGGTCGCGGGTCCAGTGGCCGCTGCCGTGGGGCAGTTCGGCAAGGTGCTGCGGCTCGCCGCGCGCCTGCAGGTCGCCGCTGTGATAGGGGTAGCGCAGCACGGCGTCGGTGTCGCCGACGTAGACCCACTGCGGATCGGGACCGGGCGGGTAGAACGCGATGCCGAACGGGCGCTGCAGCCCGTCGGCGAACACCGCGGTCTGCTGCGCCTTGCCGTCGGCGCCGATGCCGCGGAACACCCGCACCTGCCCGGCCGCGCTCTCGGCCACGAACACGTCGCCGTTGGGCGCGGTGCGCAGCAGGCGCGGCTGGCGCAGGCCCTCGGCATAGAGCTGCACCTCGAATCCCTCCGGCACCCTGGGCCAGGCGTCCGGCGGGCGCGGCACCACGCTCGGCCCGTTGCGCGCCGACTCGGTGGCAAAGGGCGGCGGCAGATCGGCCACGCCGATGCGGCGCTGCCGGCCCGGCGCCTCGTAGCGGAAATCGGTGAACGGCATGGGCGGCGGCGGCGCCTGCCAGACCTCGGCCACGCTCGTGCCGACGGCGGCCACCGGCGAGGCCCCGTCAAAGGTCTTGACGAAGCTCACGATCTGCCAGCGCTGCTGCTCCGACAGCGCGTTCCAGGCCGGCATGCCGGACGCCGCGTCGCCGCGCGTGACGAACCAGAACAGCTCGCCGTCCGCCGCCCGCTGGGCCGGCCCGCCCGCCAGCGCCGGCACGTTGCCGCCACCCTCGGCACGGCGGCCGTGGCAGGAGGCGCAGTCGGCGGCGTAAA
>JARLJS010000256.1 GCA_031291075.1 Nevskia sp.
CGCGGCGCCGCGGCGCCGGTCCGGCGGGCTCGGCGCCTTAGTCAGTGATCCTGCCGCCAGTCGTCGGCGGCAAAGCGGTCATTGCCGTCTCTTGCACGCACAATGTTACATTGCGTAATGTCACATTTTGCAAAGCCAGGGGTACCTGCATGAATGCCGGATGGGATCCCACCATCGCCGACCTCGACGGTTTCCGCGAGGCGCAGCGCCTCGCCTACCGCTGCGCCGAGGTGATCGCCGCCGAGCTGACGCCGGGCGTCACCGAGCGCGAAACCGCCGCGCTGATGAAGGAGTGGCTGGAGGCGCACGGCGCCAACGACTGCTTCCACGAGCCCTTCGCCTGGTTCGGCGACCGCACGGCATTCCGCGGCTTCTCCGGCTGGGGCCACTTCGGCGGCTTCAATCCCGCCTTCTACCCGGGCAACCGCCGCCTCGAGGAACATATGCCGTTCATCCTCGACTGCGCGCCTTCGCTCGGCGGCTATACCGCGGACATCGGCTATTGCGGCAGTCTGGGCGGCAATCCGATTCTCGACAAGCTGATGGATGACCTGCTGGAGTACCGCCTGCTGATCGTCGACCTGGTGCGGCAGCGCAAGCGGCTCTCCGAGGTCAGCCAGGCGGTCGACCGCCTGTGCGCCAGGCACGGCTACGAGCCGCGCCACAAGGCCTACCCGTTCCAGGTGCTGGCGCACCGCGTGGAGAAGCTGCCAGCCGACGCGCGGCGCCACCGCAGCGTGCTGCGCTTCGGCCTGCGCAACGTCGGCGAACTGCTGCGCGACACCGTCAAGGGCCGCAGCGAAGGCTGGTCGCCGCTGTGGTCGAGCGGCCGCGCCTCCGATCACCCGCCCACGCCCGGCCTATGGGCGGTGGAACCCCACCTCGGCTTCCGCGACGTCGGCGCCAAGTGGGAGGAACTGCTGGTGGTGACCGAGGACGACGCCTTCTGGCTCGACGACGACGTGCCGCAGGTGCGTCGCTGGATCGAACGCGGCCTGCTGCCGCAACCCGCCGCCGCAGCTGCCGCCTGAGGCCCCCATGAAACAGCAGAAGCTGGACCAGCCACAGCAAGGCACCGCGGACAGCGGCGTGAGCGTCCTGGCCGAGCCCAAGACGCTGCGCATCCGCTCCGGCGACGTCGAGCTGGGCGCCAAGGTCTACGGCGCCGAGGGGCGCCCCGTGGTGGTGCTGGTGCACGGCTATCCCGACAGCAGCCACGTCTGGCACAAGGTGCTGGCGCCGCTCGCCGCGCGCTACCAGGTGGTGACCTACGACGTGCGCGGCGCCGGCGAGTCGAGCGCGCCGCGCGACATCAAGGCCTACGCGCTGGAGCACCTGGTGGCGGACCTCGCCGCGGTGGTGGACACGGTCAGCCCGGAGCGGCCGATCCACCTGGTGGCGCACGACTGGGGTTCGATCCAGTGCTGGGAGGCGGTCACCACGCAGCGGCTCAAGGGCCGCATCGCTTCGTTCACCTCCATCTCCGGCCCCTCCCTCGACCATGCCGGCTACTGGGCGCTGCAAAAGCTGCGGCGCGGCGCCCCGGCCGACCTGGCCCAGGTCGCCAACCAGCTGCTGCATTCCTGGTACATCGGCGCTTTCCACCTGCCGCTGGCGCCGCGGGTGTGGACGCTGGGCATGGATAAGCTGTTCCCGCGCCTGCTGGAACGCATGGAAGGGATCCGCGCCGAGAGCACCCCGACCCAGGTCAAGGACGGCACCTACGGCATCAACCTCTACCGCGCCAACTTCGCCCGCCGCGTGCTGGCGCCGCGTGAGCGGCGCACCGAGGTGCCGGTGCAGCTGGTGGTGGCCACGCGAGACCGCTTCATCAACGTCGAGGTGCTGGCGGGCCTTGGCCAGTGGGTGCAGCACCTGTGGCGGCGCGACGTCGCCGCCGGTCACTGGCTGCAGCTCAGCCACCCGCAGCTGGTGGCGCGCCACGTCACCGAGTTCGTCGACTTCATCGAGAGCGGCAAGGAGCCCGCGCCGCTGCGCCGCGCCCGCGTCGACGGCGAGCGTGGCACCGCCGCCGCGCCCTACGCCGGCAAGCTGGCCATCGTCACCGGCGCCGGCTCCGGCATCGGCCGCGAAACCCTGCTGGCGCTGGCCGAACGCGGCGCCGAGGTGGTGGCGGTGGACATCGATGCCGACGCCGCCGCCCGCAGCGCCGACCTGGCCCGCCTGCTCGGCGCCACCGCCCACGCCAGGCGCGTCGACGTCGGCGACGCCCGGCAGATGGAGAGCCTGGCCGAGTGGGTGGCGCAGGAGCTTGGCACGCCCGACATCGTGGTCAACAACGCCGGCATCGGCCTGGCCGGCAGCCTGCTGGACACCAGCGTCGCCGACTGGGAGAAGGTGCTGCACGTCAACCTGTGGGGCGTCATCCACGGCTCGCGGCTGTTCGGCGCACAGATGGCCGCCGCCGGCCGCGCCGGGTACATCGTCAACGTCGCCTCCGCCGCCGCCTTCACCCCGTCGCGGGTGGTGCCGGCCTACTCCACCAGCAAGGCCGCGGTGGCGATGCTCAGCGACTGCCTGCGGGCCGAGCTGGCCGACCGCGGCATCCATGTCATCAGCGTCTGCCCCGGCGTGATCGACACCCCGATCACCGGCAGCACCCGTTTCGTCGGCGTCGGCGAAGAGGAGCAGGCACGCCGCCGCGAGCGCGCCCAGCGCCTCTACCGGCGCCGCAACCTCAAGCCGACGGCGGTCGCCGCCGCCATCCTCGACGCCATCCAGAACCACCGCCCGGAAGCGCTGGTGGGCGGCGAGGCGCACGCCATGCGTTTGCTGTCACGGCTGTCGCCGGCGCTGTCGCGCCGCCTCGCCCGCTTCGATGCCGGCCTTTAGACGTATCACCTTACGACCGCAGGAACCACCTCCATGCCATTGAAATCCGTGCTGCCGATCCGCCGCGACCTCAAGTTCAAGCTGCCGGCCAACCGCCTCAAGAGCTGGCATCCGGACGGCGTCCAGGCCTCGCATTTCTTCAACGCCCTGTCGATCTTCTTCCCCTCCGGCGAGCGCTTCTTCATCGACAGCGTGCGCTACTACCGCGACCGCGGCGCGATCAAGTCGGAGGATCTGCTCAAGGCGGTGACCGCCTTCATCGGCCAGGAGGCCATGCACGGCCGCGAGCACGAGGCGCTGAATGAGGCGCTCACCGCGTCGGGCCTGCCGGCCGACCGCATGGAGCGCATCGTCATCAACCTGCTGGAGTTCGGCAAGAAGACCCTGCCGCCCGCCAGCCGCCTGGCCATCACCATCGCGCTCGAACACTTCACCGCCATCCTGGCCGACGTGGTGCTGCGCAACCCGGAGCTGAACGAGGGCGCGGAACCGCGCTACACCGCCCTGATCCAGTGGCACGCCCTGGAGGAAACCGAGCACAAGGCGGTGGCCTTCGACGTCTACCAGGCCGCCATCGGCAAGGGCCCGGCGGCGTATACCCTGCGCGTCACCACCCTGGTGATCGCCACCATCATCCTCTACTCGCTGCTGCTGCCGTTCCACTTCGAGCTGGTGCGCCGCGAAGGCGCGGCGCTGGACCTGCGCGGCTGGGGGCGCCTGTTCCGCACCCTGTGGCTCAAGCCCGGCATCATGCGCAAGATGGTCCCGCTGTACTTCGACTACTTCCGTCCCGGCTTCCACCCCTGGCAGCACGACAACCGCGAGTTCCTGGCCGCGCTCGACGCCATCGCCAGCGAATACTGCGCCGCCGCCTGATCCGCCACCGCCAAGAACACCTCATGCCCCGCAAGCCCGCGTCCCGCACCGAAGGCCAGCTGCAGCAGCGCCGCGTCCAGTTCGACTGGTCGCAGACCCCGCTGGAGTGGATTCCCGGCGAGCCTTACGCCAGCCACTTCATCAACGAAATCAACATGCTGCTGCCGGCTGGCGAGTTCTGGTTCTGCAAGTTGTACAGCCAGGCGCTGCCGCTGATCCGTGACGACAAGCTGCGCCAGGACGTGCAGGGTTTCGTGCGCCAGGAAGCGATGCACGCGCGTGCCCACGACGCCGCCATCGCCGAATACCTGGCGGCGCATGGCATCGAGACCGAGAGCTACACCCGCCGCGTCAACTGGCTGTTCGAGGGACCGCTGGCGGACCACCCGTTCGGCATCAAGGTGCCGGCGCCGCTGCGGCGGCAGTGGCTGGTGTTCCGCCTCGGCCTGGTGGCGGCGATCGAGCACCAGACCTGCGTGCTGGGCAAGTACGTGCTGAACACCAAGACCTGGGACGAGCGCGGCGCCGATCCGGTCATGCTCGACCTGTTGCGCTGGCACGGCGCGGAGGAAGTGGAGCATCGCTGCGTCGCCTTCGACTTGTACAAGCACCTGGGCGGCACCTATCCGACCCGCTACTACCTGATGGCGATCGCCTTCCCCGCCGTGATGGGCCTGTGGGCGGCCGGGGCAGCGCACCTGATGCAGCAGGACCCGCGGCTGGCCCCCAAGCGTCCCAGCGCGCTGCGCCCCTGGATATGGCTGGAGTGGCAGCGCCAGTCCCGCAAGGGCTTGCTGCCCTCGCTGCCGCGGCTGATGCGCGAGCAGCTGCGCTACTTCTACCCCGGCTATCACCCGCGCCGGGAAGCCTCCACCGAGCAGGCGCTGGCCTACCTCAACAGCTCCCCGGCGGCGCAGAAGCTCGCCGCCTGATCCGTCTCCTTCCTCCCGGGTGCGCAGCGCACCCGGGAGGAAGGCGATTGGCCGTACAGCCAATCCTATTGAGATGCCCTGAACCTTGTCCGGCGGGTAGGCGCTACCTACAGTAGCCCGACTTTCCTACCAGGCCCTTCCGTGAGCGACAACGACCAGGGATTTTCCGCCGGCGCCCTCGCCAACCGCGTCCTGCAGCGCCTGCCCGGCGGCCGCTACGCCCAGGAGCAATGGGAGCGGCTGGAGCGCCGCGTGATGACGGAGCTGAAGGAGAGGCTCGACCGGGTCGATCGCAGCGCGACCGTGTCGGTGCTGGCGTTCTCGGTGGAGTCGCCGTCCGGCGCCCCGCGCAAGCCCGGACCCTATGCCGTCGGCTCCCTCCTGCGCGAACTGCTGGAGGCTTCCGTCGAACAGACCCGCGAGCAGGCCCAGCACGCCTATTTCGCCGCCGCGCTGAAAAGCCTGGTGCCGGACGAGGCGCGCATCCTGTCGGCGCTGTCGGACTCCTCCGGCCACGCCCTCATCCACGTCATGGCCGGGCCGCGGCTGGGGATGGCGACCCACCCGGTGCTGCAGAACTTCTCCGCCGTCGGGCGCGTGGCGGGCGCGACGCTGCCGGAGCTCACGCCCACCTACATCCGCCGCCTGCGTGACTGGGACCTGGTGCGCACCCTGCCGGAAGACCCGGAGCTGAAGACCAAGTACGAGATCCTGGAAACCGACGGCGAAATCCGCAAGCTGCAGGAGCGGCTCAAGAAAAGCGGCCAGCGCGACGTGCTGCTGCGACGCACCCTGGCGCTGTCCGAAGTCGGGCGAGCCTTGTGGGACGCCTGCCGGATCAGCGAGGATTAGCGCCTTATACCAACAAACATTCGGCCGGGGGCGCAATGCAAGGATGGCAGGCGATCTGTGCGGACATACAGCACAACTGGATGCTGTACCTGTCCATGCCGTTCGTGGCGGCGGTGATCGGCTTCATCACCAAGATCGTGGCGATCCGCATGATGTTCGAGCCGCTCGAGTTCGTCGGCATCAAGCCGCCGTACCTGGGCTGGCAGGGCATCGTGCCGCGCAAGGCGGCGGTGATGGCGAGCATCTGCTGCGACCTGATGACGACGCGGCTGATCAAGCCGGAGGACGTGCTCGGCCGCCTCGACCCCGACCGCATCGTCGAGGAGATCGAACGGCCGCTGCTGGAAGCGGTGGACGACATCACCCGCGCGGTGGCGTCGCACTATTCGCCGGGCCTGTGGGAAGCCGCCCCGCAATCGGTGAAGGACCTGATCGTGCGCCGCATCAAGGCGGAATCGCCGGGCATCGTGCGGCAGATCATGGCCGACATCAAACGCGACATGAACGCGGTGTTCGACCTCAAGGACATGGTCATCAGCGCCCTGCTGCGCGACAAGCGGCTGCTCAACCGCATCTTCCTGGAGGCCGGCAGCGGCGAATTCCGCTTCATCCGCAAGTCGGGCCTCTACTTCGGCTTCGCCATCGGCTGCGTGCAGGCGGTGACCTGGGCGCTGACCCACTCGGCCTGGGTGATGCCGATCTTCGGCGGCTTCACCGGCTGGTTCACCGACTGGCTGGCGCTGAAGATGATCTTCAACCCCAAGCAGCCGACGCGCTACCTGGGGCTGTTCGAGTGGCAGGGACTCTTCCTGAAGCGCCGCCGCGAAGTGTCGGCCGAGTACGGCCGCCTGGTGGCGCGCGAGGTGGTGACGCCGCGCAACGTGTTCGAGGCCGTGCTTACCGGCCCGATGTCCGACCGCCTGTTCGGCATGATCCAGAAGCATGTGCTGCGCATGGTCGACGAGCAGGCCGGCATCGCCCGCCCGTTCGTGGTCTTCGCCATCGGCAGCAGCAAGTACCAGGGCATGAAGAAGATGATCGCCGAGGAGCTGATGAAGCGCCTGCCGGAGACCATGAAGCATGTGGAGGGCTACGCCCGCGACGCCATGGACCTGGAGCGCACCCTGGTGGAGAAAATGCAGGAGCTCACGCCGGAGGAATTCGAAAGCCTGCTGCGTCCCGCCTTCCAGCAGGACGAATGGATGCTGATCACGGTGGGCGCCGTGCTTGGCTTTCTGGTGGGAGAGCTGCAGGTGTTCCTGATGCTGCACCACTGACGGCCCGTGGCCGGCAGCCAGCGCTTCAGCGGCCGGCGGCCGCCAGTCTTTGTCCGCTTTCCCTTTCCTCCAGCAGCCGGCGCAGTTCCTGCAGTTCCTGCCGCAGGTCGGCGGCGACCGGCAGTCCCTGCTGCTCGAACAGGCCGGCCACCGCGTTGAAATGCCGGCACTGCTCTTCCGGACCGGCCTTGAGCAGGCGGAAGGGATCGATGCCCGCACGCAGCTCTGAATTCAGGCAGCGCAGGTTGTGCAGCTTGTCGCAGGCCGGCACCAGGCATTCGTAGGCGGCGCCGCCGGTCAGCTTCACCAGGTGCTGCTGCTTGCGCCAGGCCCAGGGCGGCTTCGGCTGGCTGTCGCAATCGGAGCACATCTCGACCAGGCGCAGCACGGTCGGCCCGAACTTGTTGGCGATGACATCGCGCAGCAGCGCGGCGCCGCCGAAGGCGTCGGCCTGGTCCTCGATCGCGTCGTGCAGCAGGGCGGCGATCGCCTGGTCCTCGTCGCCGCCGTATTCCAGCACCAGGCCGGATACTTCGAGCAGATGTGAAAGGTAGGGCGCCCCGGTGCTCTTGCGACGCTGCGAAGCGTGCAGCACGCGGGCGAAGCTGAGTGCCTGGTCGTACAGCGTGGAGAGTGCCACCGCGGGATCGGCTCCCTGTCCCCGCTGGATGGCTGTTGCATGCTCAGGCATCGCGCTTCCTCCGTGCCCCCAAACCTTGCAATCGAGTCTAGGAGTGCACCTGTCGAGTGCACACCGCGGCAGCCGAAGCGCAGCGCACGGCGGATGAACGGAACCGGCTCCGCGTGGACGGCGCTGCGAAGGGGATGAGCGGAGCGGGCCGCGGCGGCGACGACCCCGTTTTGCGCAAAAAAGGCCCGCCGTTCAGTGCGGCTGGCGATGCTTGCGGATGTGCTCCAGCACCTGGACCAGACGGTCGCCGAGGAAGCGGCTGAGGGCGCGCTCCATTGCGCGCGACACTTCCGACTCGATCGCCTTGTCGGCCAGGGGACGCAGACGGCCGACCATGTCCGCCAGGCGCGGCACATCCTCGGCCGGGGGCAGCTGACCGTCGCCGTAGCGGTCGATGTTCTTCACCACCACCTGGATCAGCTCGTCGGCAACGCGCTCGACGTTGCGGCGCAGCCCGCCAACGATGTCGAGCAGCTCGCCGATGGTGATGCCCAGCGTGGTGATCTCGGTACCCACCGCCAGCAGCTTCGGGCTCGGCACGCGGAAGCGCAGGCCCTCGCGCTCGACCAGGCCGAGCTCCAGCGCCTTGAGCAGATCGCGCGGGTTGTAGCTGCCGCCAAAGGCGCGGATCAGCTCGGGCAGCGTGATGGTGACCGGCACCTCGTCCGACCACGGCCGGGTGAGCTGGGTCTCGAGGCCGAGCAGCTCGCGCAGATCACGGCCCTGCTCCCAGGCGGCGATCAGCTCCGAGATGTTGGCCAGGGTATAGCCACGCTCCAGCATCCGCCCGATCAGCCGCAGGCGCGCCAGATGCGCCTGGGTGTAAATGCCGATGCGGCCACGCCGCACCGGCGGCGGCAGCAGGCCGCGGTCCTGGTAGGCGCGCACGTTGCGCACGGTGGATCCGCCGGCCCGTGCCAGCTCGTCGATGGAGTATTCCGACCGATCCGCATGCTTGGACGCACGCCCGCTGGGGCGCTTGCTGTTATGTCCGGCGGCCCTGGCCGCTCCAGTTTTTTTTCTCATAGGCAATGCTTGTCGTCCCGGGCCCCATCGCACGCCGACCGGCATCCCTGCCGCCGCCGCCGCGCTGTGCACCCAGGTGCTTCTGCCGGGCTCCGCTGCCTGTAAAGCGTGGATTTTGTGCGATGGTACCGCCGCAGGGCAACGCCTGCAGCGGCTTTCGGGGGGCGCGGCACCGGTTCTGCCGGTGACCGCGAACCTGATTCAGACGCCAGCCAGGGCGGGCGTGAGCCCCGCCGGCGGGGCTCCGCGCGCCAGCAGGTAGCGGTCCTTGCCGGCCCGCTTGGCCTGGTACATCAGGTCGTCGGCGACGCGCAGGGCGTCCGCCGCGCGGGTGGAGGGGTCGGGCACCAGCACCACCACGCCGGCGCTGACCGTGACCCTGGGCGCCGCCGACTGCGCCGGCTGCGGCAGTTCGGCCTGGCGCACCTTGTCGAGCACGCCCAGCGCCATCTGCTGCGCCGCGCTCTCGTCGCAATCGTAGCGGACGATCACCAGCTCCTCGCCGCCGTAGCGCGCCTGGATGTCGAACGGCCGCCGCCCCAGATCGCGCAAGGCGGTGCCGACGCGGCGCAGCACGTCGTCGCCGTAGATGTGGCCGTAGCCGTCGTTGATCGACTTGAAGTTATCGAGGTCCATCAGCATCACCGCCACCGGCCGTTGCTGCCGCCCGGCCAGGGCCAGCACCTCGGCGAAGCGGTGGTTGAACTCGCTGCGCGTGATCAGCCCGGTTAGGGGATCGGTGCAGGCGGTCAGCTTGGCCAGCTCCCCGGCCAGCCACAGCCGCCGCTGCAGCACCTCCATGAAGAAGGCACCGGCCGCCGCCGTCAGGCCCAGCACCGTGATCAGCAGTGCGTCCATGTAGAACGCCTGCAGCGGCGAATCGCTGAGCCACTCGCTGAGGATGTTGAGCCCGGTGAAGACGGCGATGCCACGCAGCATGCGCTTGAGTGGAAAACCGCACAGCATCGCCGCGAACAGCACGGCGATGTTCACCAGTTCCGGCGGCAGGTAGAAATGATACGGGCGGGCTCCGCGCTGCAGCGCGAGCAGGCCGAGCCAGAACACGACCATCGCGGTCACCTGCACCACCACCACGAAACGCCGCGACAGCGGCAGGAAGTCGGCGGCGGCCGCGACCAGGCACAGCGGCAGCACCAGTCCGAACGCGGCGCAGTCAATCACGAACAGGAAGGCGGGCGGGGTGCGCATCAATGCCGGCGCCAGCATCAGGGACGGGACCGCCACCACCAGCACGGTCAGGTAGTAGCACATGCGCGCCAGCTTGTGGTCGCCGTGGAGGGCGCCGCGATACCGCTCCCGCAACTCCCGGTCGAAACCGACGCGCGGCAGCGGGCGCCCCAGCTCGCGCCGCAGGTGTCGCTCCAGACTTTGCGACTCGCTTTGCATCGCGCCTACCGCCTCTCTCCTCGCTCCCGGCCTGCCGTCCCGCCTGTTGCGGTTCGCGGCCGGACAGCGCTCATTCCCGGGCACTCCCGGCCCACAGATTGTCCCGATCGGCCGCGGCCGCGCAACCGGACATCCGACCGAAGGCGCGGAATCGCAGTTGGGCGCGCCGCGGCCGGGCGCCGGGAACGGGGACCTGCGGCCTCAGCCGCCGGCCAGGGCGGGCGCCAGGGTGGCGGCGGGCCGCGGGCTCTTCAGCAGGTAGCGGTCCTTGCCCGAGCGCTTGGCCTCGTACATCAGGTCGTCGGCGGCACGCAGGGTGTCCCAAGGCCGGGTGGCCAGGTCGGGCACCAGCACCACCACGCCGGCGCTCAAAGTGAGCTTGGGCGCGGCACCGGTCGTCGGCGCCGGCAGCTCGGTGCCGCGTACCGCCTGCAGCACCTGGGAAGCGAGCGTGCTCGCCGCCGCCTCGCCGCAGTCGTACCAGACAATGACCATCTCCTCGCCGCCGTAGCGGGCCTGGATGTCGAGCGGCCGCCGGGCCGTGTCGAGGATGGCGGCACCGACCCGGCGCAGTACGTCGTCGCCGTAGATGTGGCCGCAGCGGTCGTTGATCGACTTGAAATTGTCCAGGTCGATCAGCATCACCGCCACCGGCCGCCGCTGCCGCTCCGCCGTGGCCAGCACCTCGGCGAAGCGGTGGTTGAACTCGGCGCGCGTCATCAACCCGGTGAGGTGGTCCGTGCGCGCCACCACCTTGGCCAGCTCACCCGCCAGCCACAGGCGCCGCTGCAGCACCTCCATAAAGAACGCGCCGGCCGCGGCGGCGACGCCGAGCACGGCGATCAGCAGGACGTCCATGAAGAACACCTGGGCCGGCGACCGGCTGTGCCACTCGCTGAGGATGTCCAGGGCGGTGAACAGCGTGATGGCCACCAGCATGCGCCGCATGTTGAAGCCGCACAGCATGGCGGCGCAGAGCATGGCGATGCCCAGCACCTCCGGCGGAAAATAGAATTGCTCGGCGCGCGAGGCGCGCTGCATCAGCAGCAGGGCGAACCAGAAGGCCGGGATGACGATGGTGTGGACGGTCGAGGTGATGCGCCGGGGCAACGGGGTGAGGTCGATGAAGGCGGCCACCAGGCACAGCGGCACGATCACGCCGAGCCCCAGTGACTCCACCAGCCCGCCCAGGTCCGGCGGCACCCCCAGCAAGGCCGGGCCAAAGACCGGCTCGGCGGCGAACAGCAGCGCCACCACCAGGTAGTAGGACAGGCGGGCGAACTTGCGGTGGCCGCGCAACGTATAGCGGTAGCGCTCGAGCAGTTCGTCGTTCAGCCCGACGCGCGGCAAGGTGCGCTGCAGCTCGCGCCGCAGTTCCTGCTCCATTTTCAGCAAATCGGTCTGCATTGGCCTACCCGCATTCCACCCCGGCCGCTCCGTATCGCCGTCGCATCCTTGCCGGACCGGGCTGCCGGGACAAAGCCCGTTCCGGCTTCATTCCTCCGGGCGGATTTTCGTCACTTGCGGCCCCCCTCCGGCGGTGCGGCCGACCGAAGGCCGTCACAGGCGGTCCGGCGCGCTGCCGGACCGCCCGCACGGGCTTATCCGCCGGCCATGGCGGCGGACAGGGGTGCCCCGAGCAGCCGGCCGCGGAACAGGACGCGGTCCTTGCCGGCCCGCTTGGCCTGGTACATCAGGTCGTCGGCGGTGCGCAGAACGTCGGCCGGCCGCGTGGCGGACTCCGGCACCAGCACGACCACCCCGGCGCTGACCGTCACCCGCGGCGGGGCACCCAGCGGGGGGGCGGGCATCTGGGCGCCGCGCACGGTCGCCAGCACCTCCTCCGCCAGCTTCTGCGCCGCCGCCTCGTCGCAGTCGTACCACACGATCACCAGCTCCTCGCCGCCGTAGCGGGCCTGGATGTCCAGCGGCCGCCGTGCCATGTCCAGCATGATCGCGCCCAGCCGGCGCAGCACCTCGTCGCCGTAGATGTGACCGTAACCGTCGTTGACCGACTTGAAGTTGTCGACGTCCATCAGCATCACGGCTACCGGCCGCCGCTGCCGCCCCGCCATCGCCAGCACATCGGCGAAACGGTGGTTGAATTCTGCCCGCGTCGCCAGCGCGGTGAGGCTGTCGGTGCGGGCCGTGAGCTTGGACAGCTCGCCCGCCAGCCACAGGCGCCGCTGCAGCACCTCCATGAAAAAGGCTCCCGCCCCGGCCGCCAGGCCCAGCACCAGGATCAGCAGCGCGTCCATGAAGAACACCTGCGCCGGCGAGTTGCTGAACCACTCGTTGAGGACGTTGAGGGCGGTGAACAGCACAATGCCCCGCAGCATGTACTTGAGCGTGAAACCGCACAGCATCGCTGCGCACAGCACCGCGATGCCCAGCACTTCCGGCGGAAAATAAAAATTCTCGGCTCGCGCCGCCCGCTGCATCACCAGCAACGCGCCCCACAGCGCCAGCATCACGCCCAGGTGCACGGCGGCGCTGACCCGCCGCGACAGCGGCAGGAAATCGATGGCGGCGGCGATCACGCACAACGGCAGGATCACACCGAATTCCAGCGGACGGTACAACGGCACCACCGCCGCAGGAGTCTGCAGCAGGGAGGGTCCGTACAACGGCGCCAGCCCGAACACCGCCACCACCGCCAGGTAATAGAAGATGCGCGCGAGCTTGCGGTCGCGCTTCAAGTCGTTGCGATAGCGCTCCAGCAACTCGGGATCGAAGCCGACGCGCGGCAGCGGGCGCAGCAACTCGCGCCGCAACCGGACTTCCATCTTCTGGAGTTCGCTGACCATGCGGCCGTCAGCCCGGAAACCGGCCCGCGGCGGAGGCGGATTGCCGCACTGCGGCATGGAGCGGCCGCGGGAACCCGTGGTGGTGCAACGCCGTTACAGCCGGATCATCGGTGGCACCAGCCGTGGCCGGCGGTGCCGAAGCATGTACACCAGGGGGCTCCTTGCAGCTACAGGGGCGCCCCCATCAACCGTCCGATATCCCA
Organism: Nevskia sp.; assembly: GCA_031291075.1. Lineage (GTDB taxonomy): Bacteria > Pseudomonadota > Gammaproteobacteria > Nevskiales > Nevskiaceae > Nevskia. Next base: position 12,925 of record JARLJS010000256.1, read on the forward strand.
CAGGTCCTTCTCGACTTCCTCGGCGTGCATCACGATCACCGCCTGCTCGGGCGACATCTGCGCCGCGGCCTGGCAGGCCCAGCCGAGGGCATGGGCGGTCTCGATGGCGGGGGTGATGCCCTCGAGGTTGCTGAGGTCGCGGATCGCCTTCTTGGCGGCTTCGCGGCTCGCCTGCACGTATTCGACCCGGCCGGTCTCCCGCAGCCAGCGGTGCTCGCGCACCACGCTCGGGTATTCCAGCCCCTCGAGGATGCCCTGGGCGACCTTCTGCTTGTCGCGCGACAAGGTGTTGGTGGTGGGGTCGCGGCTGCTGACGACGCCGGATTTCTCCGGCTCGCTCATCGGCTCGACGCAGACCAAGCGGGTCTGCGCTTCGCCGACGAAGGGGGGAAACATGCCGAGGGCGTCGGCGTTGTTGCCGCCGCGCGCCACCAGCAGGTCGGGCGAGCGCTTGGCGGCCAGGCGCATCTGACGCTGGCACTCACGGCCGATCACCGCGGTGAATTCGCGCGCCATGGTCGGATAGGGCTCCGGCGCACCTTCCAGGCCGAACACCATCAACGCCTGTTCCGGGTTGCGCGCCCAGTAGGTCAGCGCCGCCTCGCGCGGGTCGCGCATCTGGCCGCCTTCCTCGGTCGTCTGCAGCACGTTGGCGCCGTGCAGCCACATGCGGAACACGTTGGTGGTGTGACGGGTGTTGCGTTCGCGGTCCATGAACACCACCGCGTCCAGGCCCAGGCGGGCCGCGATCGAGGCGGTGAGCACGCCGCGACGGCCGTCGATGGTCGAGGTGACCAGGGTCTTGCGGCCGAGGCGCTGGGCCAGCAGGGCCTGGCCGACCACGCTGATGATCAGGTGGGTATCGCGCGGCGACACATCCTCGCGCTTCAGGTAGATCTGGGCGCCGCGCAGGCTCTCCGACAGGCGGCGCGCGTGCAGCAGCGAGGACGGGCGCCGCGCCAGGTAGGTCAGCTCCATATCCAGCTTGGCCTGGAAGGCCGCGTCGGCGTGCACCGACTCGAAGCCCTCCTTGAGCGTCTGGAAGTGGCGGGTGAAGCGCGTGTCGTCGCCGAGGCGCCGCACCTGGGCCAGCGGCTGCTGGGACACCGTCCCGGCGGTAGCGCCGATGAACTCGATGCGATCGCTGCCGGCGGTATTGAACAGGGGCGACTCCGGCACCAGCATGCGCCCCATGCTCAGGCACTTCTGCCACTCGGGCGAGGCCACCTTGTCGGGCGTCAGGTCCGACAGCTCCTGCGCCACGCGCAGGAACGAGGCCGCCCGATGCGTTTCGTAATACAGCTCCAGCAGCTTCAGGCGCGCCGCATGATTGCGCGGCTGCGTTTTGAGCTGCTCGGTGAGCAGGCTCTCAAGCTGATCGTGAAACGAAGGCTGTTCCGGACTGCGGATCGCCATCTGCCACCCCCAGGGGTTTTTATCGCCAGTAATATTACCCTGGACCGCCGTAAGTTCCAGCACCGATAGGAGAATTTTTACCCGCTCCCGCCTTCCCCCGCGCCGGCCGGTCGCTTTCGGGGGACGACCGGCGGGTGTCAACCCATTTGAACTTCTCCGCGCGACCGGGCTCATACATCCAGGCGGCACACCGGGCCGGGGCAGCGCCCCCGCTGCGCCGCGGGAAGGATTCCGTGCAATGGATCGGCAGCGACCCGTGGCGCGATTCGCGGCCAGCCGCTGCGCCAGCCAGGCCGAGGAGGGCCGGTTCGATGAACAAAACGCTACAGGGAAAGGTCTACGCCATCCTCGCCGCGGACGGCTTCGAGCAGTCGGAGCTGCTGGAGCCGAAGAAGGCCTTGGAAGAGGCCGGCGCCAGGACCGAGGTGGTATCGCTGGAAAGCGGGACCATCCGTGGCTGGAAGCTCCGCAACTGGGGCCAGGACGTGCCGGTGGACGTACCGATCAAGACCGCCCGGGCGGAACACTATGACGGCCTGCTGATCCCGGGCGGCACGCTCAGCCCCGACCGCCTGCGCCTGGAACCGCTGGCGGTGAGCTTCGTGCAGGCGTTTTTCGACGGCGGCAAGCCCATCGCCGCCGTCTGCCACGGCCCCTGGATGCTGGTCGAGGCCGACGTGGTGCGCGGCGCCACGCTCACCTCCTGGCCGTCGCTGCGCACCGACATCAACAACGCCGGCGGCCACTGGGTGGACCAGGAAGTGGTGAGCGACGGCCGGCTGGTGACCAGCCGCAAGCCGAACGACCTGCCGGCATTCAACCGCAGGATGCTCGAGCTGTTCCTCGAAACGGCCTCCTCCAGGCGCGTGAAGATCGGCGCCACCGACATCTAGGGAGCCGCGCCGACGGGCGAGCGGCGACCGCACCGCAGCAACGACGCGGCGGTGCCGCTCACGTATCATTGCGCCGGTCGATCGGCCGCGGCGCAAAACCGCCGCCGCGAGCATATCCCGGAGGATCCGTTGATTCGGCAATTGTTGCTGCGGCCGCTGTACCGGCTGTATCGCGCGTTCCTGCGCAAGCAGGTGCTGCGCGGCCCGGTTCCCAAGCATGTCGGCCTGATCCTCGACGGCAACCGCCGTTACGGCCGCATGCAGGGCCTCAAGGACACCCAGGCCGCCTACAGCGCCGGCGCGGCCAAGCTCGACGAGCTGCTGGACTGGTGCGTGGACCTGGGCATCCCGGCCATCACCCTATGGGTGTTCTCCACCGACAATTTCGCCCGGCCGGCCGAGGAGCTCAACGGCCTGATGGCGGTGACGGAGGCCAAGCTGAGGGCCCTGGCGGTCGACCCGCGCATCCACCAGCGCAGGGTGCGCGTGCGCGCGATGGGGCGCATCGACCTGCTGCCGCCGAGCACGGTGGCGGCGGTGCGCGCCGCCGAGGCGGCCACCCAGGACTACGGCGACGTCGAGCTGACTTTCGCCGCCGCCTACGGTGGCCGCGAGGAGATCACCGACGCGGTCAAGGCCCTGCTGCGCCACGAGCTGCATTCGGGCAAGACCCCCGACGAGATCGTCGAGTCGGTCACCCCCGAGGCAATCGGCCGCTACCTGTATTCGCCGCACCTGCCCGAGCCCGACCTGATCATCCGCACCAGCGGCGAAGTCCGGCTGTCAGGCTTCATGCTGTGGCAGAGCGTGTACAGCGAGTTCTACTTCACCGACATCTTCTGGCCGGCCTTCCGCCGCATCGACTTCCTGCGCGCGGTGCGCGCGTTCCAGCAGCGCGACCGCCGCTTCGGACGCTGAGGCGGCCGCATGTGCCGCCGTCATCCGGCACGGTTATGATGCGCCGGCTTTCAACCGCCGCCAGGGAGCGAGGGGACCTAGCATGAACGTGCAACGCCAGGACGTAGAGTTCAGCAGCCGGGGTACGATCTGCCGGGCTTGGCTGTACCGCCCCGAAACCCCCGCCGCCACGCCCTCGCCGTGCATCGTCATGGCCCATGGTCTCGGCGGTACCCGCGATGCCGGGCTCGACCCCTACGCCCGCAAGTTCGCCGGTGCCGGTTACATGGTGCTGCTGTTCGATTACCGCCACTTCGGCGCCAGCGACGGCGAGCCGCGCCAGCTCATGTCCATCGGCCGCCAGCTCGAGGACTGGGCCAGCGCCATCGCCCATGCGCGCGGCCTGCCCGGCGTGGACCCGGCGAAGATCGCCCTGTGGGGCTCTTCGTTCTCGGGCGGCCACGTCATCGTCGCCGCGGCGCGGGACGGCAAGGTCGCGGCGGTGTCGTCGCAGGGCCCGATGATGGACGGCCTCGCCGCGGCGCTGAACATCGTGCGCTACGCCGGCATCGGCACCATGCTCCGCTTCACCGGCGCCGGCCTGCTGGACCAGGTGCGCGCCCTGCTGGGGCTGTCGCCGGTCTACGTGCCGCTGATCGCGCCGCCCGGGCAATTCGCCGCCATGTCCAGCCACGACTCGGACAGCGGCTATCGCACCATCACCCCGCCGGGCTGGCGCAACCAGATGACGGCGCGCGTGGCGCTGCAGCTCGCCACCTACCGCCCCATCGCCGACGCCGGCCGGCTGCCCTGTCCCACGCTGATCCTGGTCTGCACCAAGGACAGCGTGGCCCCGCCCGGCGCCGCCGTAGCCACCGCGCGCAAGGCCGGCTCCAGGGCCGAGCTGAAGGAATACGATATCGGCCACTTCGAGATCTATACCGGCGCCGGCTTCGAGCGCTCCTCCTCCGACCAGCTGGCCTTCTTCAACCGGGTGCTGCTGAACCGGAGCTAGTGCGGTCCCGCAGATGCAGATGCATCGGCACAAAATCAGTATCCCTCTCCCTCTGGGAGAGGGGCAGGGGTGAGGGCGGCACAGCCCGAAGGATTTGACCGCCGTTGTAGCAGAGCGCCCTCACCCGCGCCTCACGGCGCGACCTCTCCCAGGGGGAGAGGCAAGGACATCACTGGCGGCACTCCGCCAGCTGCCCCAGCCGCAGCAACGCGCGCTCGATCACCGGCGTCCACATGCGCCCGCAGTTCAGGCGCAGGAAATTGCGATAGCGCCCGCTGGCCGAGAACAGCGGCCCCGGCGCGAAGTTCACCCCCTCGCCGATCGCCTTCTCGTACAGGGCCAGCGAGTCGGCCTTGCCCGGCAGCTCCACCCACACCACGAAGCCGCCGGCCGGCTGCGTGATGCGCGTCCCCGCCGGAAAATACTCGCGCACCGCCGCGCTCATGCGCGCCACCTGCTCCGCGTAGGCCCGGCGCAGCTTGAGCAGGTGCCGCTCGTACCCGCCGGAGCGGAGGATCTCGGCCAGCGCCTCCTGCAGCACCGCCGAGGTGGCCCCGGACGCGGCGAACTTGCGCAGGCGGATCTCCTCGGCGTAGCGGCCGCCGAACACCCAGCCGATGCGCGCCCCGGGCGCCAGCGTCTTGGTGAAGGACGAGCACAGGATGACATTGCCGCGCCGGTCGTAGGCCTTGGCCGGCAACGGCCGCGGCCCCGCGTGCTGCAGGTCGGCGTAGACGTCGTCCTCGATCAACACCACTCCGCGTCGTTCGCACAGCTGCACCAGCCGGCGCTTTTCGGCCTCCGGCATGGCCCCGCCCATCGGGTTGCTGAAATTGGGGTTGATCAGGCAGACCTTCACGCTGCGCCCGGCGCGCGAGCCCAGCGCGGCTTCCAGGGCGTCGACCGACAGGCCGTCGCGCGGATGGGTGGCCACCTCCAGTGCCTTCAGCCCCTGCTTCTGCACGATCTGCAGGAAGCTGTAGTAGCAGGGCGATTCCACCGCGACCGCGTCGCCGGGCACGGTCACCGCCCGCAGCGCCAGGTTGAGCGCCTCGGTACAGCCGTTGGTAACCACCGCCTCGTCCGGCGCCACGGCGCAGCCGAGGTCGGCGTAGCGGGGGGGGTTGTGGTGGCGGAGGGCCTCGCGGCCGGCGTAGTGGTGGTTGCAGGCGCTGAGCAGCTCCGGATTGCGCCGCAGCGCGGCCGCAACCGCGCGCCGCATGCGCTGCGCCGGGAACCAGGCCGGATCGGGAAGGGCGGTGCCCAGCGGCGCGATGCCGGGGTCGAGGCTGGCGTCGAGCAGCCGCACCATGACGTTGTCGATGCCCACCGCCTTGGCCGCCGCGGAGGGGCGCGTCATCGCCGGCTCCTCCACCCGCAACGCGGCGGCGCGCACGAAATAGCCGGACTGCGGCCGCGCCTCCGCCAGCCCCCGGCTTTCCAGCGAGCGCAGCGCCGCGATGGCGGTGGTGGCGCTGACCCGCTTCTGGCTCGACAGGCGCCGCACCGAGGGCAGGCGCTCGCCCGGACGCAACTGACCGTTGCCGATCAGCTCCGACAGCTCCTCGGCAAGCCGGGCATAGATCGGTTCGGCTGTAGCGAGGGACTCCGGGTCGCGCATGGATTGCCTCCGGCAAACGCTCATGATCCGTCACGGCGGCGTCCCGGGTAAGCGACAGTTGCCGGCGACCCCGGGCAGCACAGTTTACGGATACATAAACTGTACTGCATACAATACACAATGGTTGTATCTGTTATCGCCGCTCACGGACCGCTATCGTGCCCACCGCGCCGATCCCCGGCGTCAACCGCAGGAAGGCACGCGACATGGCAAGCCCCGCATTGCTGCTCGCGCCGCTGGCGATGTTCATGCTGGTGGCCTCGATCACCCCCGGCCCCAACAACCTGATGCTGCTCAGCTCCGGCGTCCGGTTCGGCTTCAACCGCACCGTGCCGCACCTGCTGGGTATCGTCGGCGGCATGGCGCTGCTGCTGCTGGTCGCCTACGCCGGCGCGGCGGGGCTGATGCTGGCCCTGCCCTGGATCGGCCAGGCCATGACGCTGGCCTGCTGCGCTTACCTGCTGTGGCTCGCCGGCGCGATGCTGCGCGTGGAGGCGCCGCGCAACGGCGGCGAGCCGGCGGCGGCGGCGCAACCGCTGCGCGCCTCGGAGGCGGTACTGTTCCAGTTCGTCAATCCCAAGGCCTGGGCCATGGCGGTCGCGGCCTGCACCATGGCCGGCAAGCTGCCGCTGCCGGAAACGGCGAAGCTGGGCACCCTGCTGCTGGTCTGCAGCATCGTCAATCTGCCTTGCGTCTCGTTATGGGCGCTGTTCGGCAAATCGATGCGGCGTCACCTCGATTCGCCGCGCGTGCGGCAGGCCTTCAACGGCGCCATGGCCGCACTGCTGCTGGCGACCGCGCTGTGGATGCTGTGGCCGCTGCTGGCCGGCATTCATCTGCCTGCCACACAGGATGGTCCGCTGCTCGACCCGGCGGTGGCACTCGGCCGCTGACGGCGCGCGCCCTGTCGCCGACCGGGCGACAGGGGTATTCTTGGCGCCGGGTCCAACCGGGAGCACTGCATGGATCGGGTCAAGCTGGCGGATTCCGCCGAGGTTCGCGAGGGCGCCGTGCATGCGGTCAAGGCCGAAGGCCGCTCCATCCTGCTCAGCCGGGTCGGCGGCAAGGTCTGCGCGGTCGAGAACAGGTGCCCGCATTTCGGCCTGCCGCTGGCCCGCGGCAAGGTCGCCGACGGCACCATCCGCTGCCCCTTCCACGGCTCCCGCTTCGACCTCTGCAGCGGGGAGAACCTCGACTGGGTCAAGTCGGTCGGCGGGCTGCCACTGCCGGAGTGGAGCCGCGGCCTGGTAGCCCTGGGCAAACAGCCGACGCCGCTGCGCCGCTTCGAGGTCAACGAGGAAAACGGCGCGGTATTCCTGCAGCAGCCGTAAGCGCCGCACGCCACCACCCGGAGTACATGCGGCGAATGCCGTCGAGACTGACGCATCGCCGACATCGACGGATCCAGGCCGGGGTGAAGTTTCTTCAGGGAAGATCTGATCAATCGTCACCCCGGCGAAAGCCGGGGTCCGGGGCCAACGCAGCGCCAAAGTAATGGTCAACAGACCCTAGCGTCCCCCTTCGCGACGTTCCTCCGGACGCGATTGCTGCGGCGGCGGATGCGGCGCCGCCTGCGGCTGCGGCATGCGCGGCTGCTCGAAGTGCGGCGCGGGCGGAGCCTGCGCATGCGGCGGCTGCGCATAGGCGGGCTGCGGACGCGGTTGCGGCGGCGCCTGGTAGTGGGGCTGCTGCTGCATTTGATAGCGCGGTTGCTGCGGGACCTGGTAATGAGGCTGGGCCTGCGGCTGCCGGACCTGTGGCGCGGGCGGCTGCCCCGCGATCGGCGTGTGCTGCGCCGAGGCCGGCATCTGCGGGTGCTGCGCGTTGGCGGGAGCGCCGCCCGGCGCGGGATGGCGCGGCGCGTTGAACGGCACGGCGCTGCCGCGCGACACTGCGCCGGCCTCGTGGAACCCACCCGGCCGCGGCGTCGCGAACACCGCCGGCCGGCCATGGTTGACCGAGGCGAGCTGCGAGCGGTCGCTGCGCGCGGCCTGCTCGTGCTGCACCTGGTTGGCGGTCGGCTCGAAGTGACGCTCGTGCTCCGCCTCGCGCTCCTGCTGGCTCGGCTGCGCCGCGGTGCCGCCGGTGCCGCCGTTGTAGCTGACACGGTTGACGGTGACGTTGTTCACCACCGTGGTGTTGTAGGTGTTGTGGATCTCGGCCTGGTTGACGTTGCTGACCGCGCGGTTGTAGTTGAACTCGCCGTCGCGCCAGTAGCCGCCCTGGTAACCCACGCCGGTGTAGCCGTAACCGTAGTTGACGCCGCCGTAGAAGCCGACGTGAGGCCCCCAGTAACCGGCGTGCCAGGCGTAAAGCCCCTCGCTCCAGCCCCAGTAGCCGGGCGTCCACAACAGGCCCGGCGCTGGCGCCAGCACCCAGGTACCGGGCACCCAGTAGTAGCCGTAAGGGCCGTAGGCCCAATAGCCCGGCGTCCAGATGTAGCCCGGCGCGGGACAGACCGGTTGCGCGTACACCGGCAGGGCCGGTGGCGCGATGTTGATGGAAATGAATACGCCCGCCTGGCCGGCGAGCGGCACCAGCACCAGCGCGAGCAGCAGCAAGCGGATCCGCGCGATCATGACGCTGCACCTCGAGGCGGCCCGTCGTGACGCCGTGGCCGTTTCGTTTCCGTGGCGATCCCACGCCGGCCCACCTTAGACAGCGGCGACTGAATCGAAGATGAACAAGGTTCCCTGGCGGCGCGGATTGACGCCGGTCGGCCCTGCGTGCCAGCGTGCGGCACCGCATCGCTTCGCCTGGGAGGGCCCATGAGATTTCCCCGTCGTCCGGCGGCGCACGCCGCCGCGTTGTTGCTGGCCGTCGCAAGCGTGCCCGTGGGCGCCGCCACCGACAACGCCACCGCCCGGCACCTGGTGTCGATGGGCCAGCAGTGGGCGAGCGCGTGGAACGCCGGGCAAATCGACCAGGCCGCCGCGTTGTATGCCCAGGACGCCGTGTTCCTCGGCGCCGACGGCGCCCGGGTGACCGGCCAGGCCGCGATCCGCGACCTGTTCGCCAGGACCCTGGCCGTGAACAAACCGCACATCGCGCTGCGCAGCCTGGCCGCCGAGCGTTCCGGCAACCTCGCCTACGACAGCGGCGACTACCGCGAGACCATCGTGTCGGGCGGCACCTCGCGGGACCTGCAGGGCAACTACCTGATCGTGTTCCGCAAGCGCGGGGAGCGCTGGCTGATCGTGCAGCAGGTGTGGACCGAGGCGCTTGCGCCGGCATCGCCGCTGCCGGGAAAATAGGATATTGGGACCCTGGCGTCCCGCTCCCCTCAAGAAAAATCATGCAAGCTCACGGCTCATTGCAGAACGTTTCCAAGGCATTCGCCTTCACCGCGACAATCTGGCTGACCGCTTGCGGCGGCAGTGGCGGAAGCAGCATCAGCGGGAGCGGCAGCAGCGGCGGCGGACCCGCGCCGGTGCTGGCGGGAACCTTCACCATATTCGGTGCCAGCAAGCACGTCGTCACGTCCGGCAGCGCTGGCGATAACGTATTCGGCGCGGTCGATACGGTTGGCAACGGCTTCTTTGCGGACATGGGCTCGACCAGCCCGGCCCCCAGCATCTTCGCCTTCGCCACCGCCTCCAGCAACGGCGCGGTCAACGGATTCTTCCATGCCTACGCCGCGAACGGCGGCAACCTGGGCAGCGGGACGACGCTCGTCAACGGCCTTATATCCGGGACGGTGGCGACCGTTTCGGGCAATACCCAGGCGAGCCTCACCTATACGGCCAGCAGTTTCAGCAACACAGCGACTCTGGTGTTGGACAACCCGCCGCAGGCCAAGGCGACGTTAGCCGCCGCCGCGGGGACCTATTCCGCCCCGAGCAACACCCCGCTGAGCGGAATCTCGGCCATCGCCAGCGGCGCGTGGCCCAACGCTTCCGCCGCCACTTATACCGTGACCCTGTCCGGTACTGGCTCGATCCAGGTGACGAGCAGCGCCGGTTGTGCCTTCACCGGAACAGCGACTGCCGACTCGACCTACAACACCTTCGCGCTAAGCCTCAATGCCCCTGCGGGTTGCAACGGCAACTCGGTCACATTGAACGGGCTCGCCATATACCTTCCCAGGTCGGGGCACGCCTCGCCGCTTACCGGCAGTGCCCTGACGAATGATGCATTGGTGCTTGAACTGGACGATTCGATCACTTCGCTGAGCCCGCAATACGCCCTTGCGATGGTCGCCACCCGCACCCAGTAGGACCGCGCCGGCTTATCCCAGCCGCACGCGGCGGTCGACGATGTGCCAGCGCTGCTGGCCCCCCTTCTGCTCCGGCGGCTTGTTCTCCACCCGCTGACGCGCCTCGCGCAGGATGCGCTCCTGCTCGGCGTGCACCTGCGGATCGACGTCGACACCGTCGAGCCAGGACTTGCCGGTCGCGGTGAGGGTGACGGAGGGATTGCGGTGATCCGGGTCCAGCATCAGCGAGCCGTCCTCCAGCATCTCGTTGAGGCCGTTGGACAGGTCGTCGCCGCGCAGCCCGAGCTGCGTCCAGGCCACCATCAGCACGTTCAGCAGCACCGGCGAGCCCACCTTGTCCGCGTGGCACTGCCGGAAGATTTCGAGGATGGCGGTCTTGCGTGTGATTGAGGTGATGGTCATGCTCATTTCCACGTTCTCTCGTCCTTGAGACCGTACCACTATACAAAATGGGAAGTTCCCGGACGCCGCGCCGCAGATTGAAAGTTGGAACCGGCGCGGATCAGAGCGTGCTGCTGCGGCGGTCGTTGCGGCGTCGGCCGCGCGGCCGCTCCGGCGGCGGCGCGGCCACCGGGACCACCGGCTTGCCGGTCTTGGCCGCCGCGGCCCGCGCCAGCATGCGCGAACGCACCGCGCGCAGGATGCGGTTCTGCTCCCGCCGCGCCAGCGAGTCGCGGATGCCGGTGGGACCGTCCAGCCACTCTTCGCCGGCGGCGGTCAGCCGCAGCACTGAATCGCTTTCGCTGCCCACCAGGCACAGGCTGCCTTCCTGCAACAGTTCGTCGATGCCGGCCTCCAGGTCGTCCTGGCGCAGCCCCACGTCGAGCCACGCATCCATGATGGCCGACCTGGGAATCTGCGCGCTGGCCCAGTGCACACGGCAATCGCGGAAAATATGCAGTATCGCCGTCTTGCGGGTCGCCGCCGTAACCGCGAGTGTCATAATCGATGTCTACCGCTGCTTGTTGTCTGTCGTCACCCCAACTGCGCCGCTACTATGCGATGAGCGTCTTGCGGCGTGCAGGGTCGCGGCGTGGAAATTTTTGCCTAGTCGCCGGGGCCGAGCGACGGAAGGCGCGCCAGCATAGCCTGAACGGCGCGACATGTCCGCGCCGCGCTGACCGTGTCTCCGCACTGTCCTGAAACGTTCACAGAGGGGTCCCGCCGTGCAGCCGCTGCCGCGCGAATTCTATGACCGCGACACGATCCAGGTCGCGCGCGAGCTGCTTGGCAAGTACCTGGTGATGCGCCGCGGCGGCGGCGAGCGCGTCGGCCGCATCGTGGAAACGGAAGCCTACCTGGGGCCGCACGACCTCGCGGCCCATTCGTCGAAGGGCCGCACGCCGCGCACCGAGGTGATGTTCGGTCCGCCGGGGCACGCCTATGTGTACCTGATCTACGGCATGCACCACTGCGTGAACGTGGTCACCCAGGCCGAAGGCCATGCCTCCGCCGTGCTGCTGCGGGCGCTGGAGCCGGTGCGCAACCTGGAAGCGCGCTGCCAGGGCCCGGGCCTGCTGTGCAAGGCGATGGGGATCGACCGGCGGCTCAACGGCCACGACCTGGTCAGCGAGGATTTCTTCATCGCCGAGCCGGAGCAGCCACAGCGCATCGCGATCGTGCGGCGGCCGCGCATCGGCGTCGACTACGCCGGCCACTGGGCCAAGCGGCTGCTGCGCTTCTACATCCGGGACAACCCCTGCGTGTCGCGGCGCTGAGCGGCCGTTGCGTTGCGGGTCAAATCTTGGTGCACAGGCCGTACACGTCCGCCACGTGCTCGGTCTGGTGCTGCAGCGGCGTGGACAGGTCGCATCTGAGGCTGAGCTGGGGCGGCGGATAGTCCAGCTTGGCCATGCCGTAGCCCACGTAGGTGTGGCCCTGGTAGCTGATGCACAAGGTCCAGGCCGCGTAACGCGGGTTGGGATACACCCACTCCGGCTGCCGCGTCTCCGGCAACTCGAAGGCGCCGCCGAGAAACACCAGTGCATCGCGCGGGGTGTCGCCGCACTGGCCCGGCCGCTCGCCCTGGGTCACGAACAGCTGCGCCCCCGACACCGGCTGGCCATGATCCAGCAGCCGGCCCTGCAGCTGCGGGCTGACGCGCGCCATGGTCATGTAGCAGCCGGACAGGCATGCCGCCAGCGCCAACGGACCCGCCAGGGCCGTGCTCCGCATAGGGTCGATACTCCGATCAGGGTGGCGCACATCGTAATGCCGATGGCGCATCGGGCGCCATCCGCCGCGGCGATCCCGTCCCCGCCGGGCACCGGCTCGTCACCGGGCCCGACCGGTTCGCCACATTCCGTTGGCCGGGGGCGCGCAACCAACCTAACCTGCGCCTGACGCCGGCACAGCCCAGGTACTGCCATGAAGCAGCTCAGCTCCGCCCTGTCGATCCTCGTTCTCTGCGCACCGGTGCTGCTCCCCGCACGCAGCCTCGCCCAGGCCGCCCCCGGCGACGACAAGTCGCCCGCCTTCACCATCGTCGGCGCCCGCGTCTACGACGGCGAGCGCTGGCTGCCCGCCGGCACCCAGGTGCGGGTACAGCGCGGCCTGGTCTTCGCCGTCGGTCCCGACGTGGGGGTGGCGCGCGGCGCCACCGTCATCGACGCCACCGGCAAGACCCTGCTGCCCGAGCAGACCGACGGCGACACCGGCGACGGCCGCGCGGCGGCTCCCTCGCCGGCGGAACGGCTGCAGAGCGGCCGCGGGGCCATCGTCGCCGGGGCCCACGCCGACCTGCGCCTGGTCGACGGCGACGCCAGCCAGTCCTGGGCGAGCCTGGGCGGCATCATCGCCCGATGGAAGAACGGCATCCTGGTCAACCACCGAGGCGCGGCGATGCCGCGCCTCTAGAGCGCTTTCAGCTCAGATGCATGCATACGTTCACCTCAAAGCCCCTCTCCCCTACCCCTCTCCCGCACGCGGGAGAGGGGATTTGTATGTGTGCATAGAACCTGCAATGCCCTCGTGGCGTGCTCAACCCGCCGGACAGAGCGCGCCAGCCGGTGCCGCTCTCGACGCAGTAACCGCGGCGGCGACACGATCCGCCAGCCCGGACAAAGCCTTCTGGTGGCCCTGCGCCAGCGCCTCGTATCCCGCCGCCACCGGCTGCTCGAAGCTGCCGCTGCAGACGACCGCGGCGGCACCGTCGCCGACGCGCCGCACCGCCCACACCGCGTCGATGCGCGCGTACGCGCCCGGCGCCGATTCGAAGCGCAGCACCTTGACGTCGACGGCGTAGGTCTCGGCACCGGCGCGCGCGGCCGCGCCGGGCAGGCCGTAAACATCCCGCGCGCCGAGACGCTGCGTCAGCAGCGCCGACAGGGCGCCGCGGATCTCGTCGCCGAGCGGCGCGATCCAGCGGCGCGTGTCGACCGGGACCATTTCGCCGTCGCCGGCGCGCACCACCATCTCCGGCGTCGCCACCTGGGCCGGCACGTCCACCGGCTGCACCTCGATCTGGAATGGCGCGGCCGGGGTGCCCGCTACCGGCGGTGGCAGCAGCGTGTAGTAGTGGGTGGGTACGGCGGAGCAGGCGGCCAGCAGGCCAGTGGCGGCCAGAATCGCGGACTTCGGCAGTTTCATAAGAGCTGGTTTCCTATGGTCCGGGCCTGGCGCCGGCGTCGGCCGGTGGCTCCTGCTCCCCGGACTTGCCGCGCAACAGCGCTTCCGGGTGCCGCTCGAGGTAGTCGGCCAGGGCGCGGAACGACGCCGCGGTGCGATTGAGCTCGCCCAGCGTGCGGCGCGCGTCCTGCTGCAGCGGCGCATCCGGCGAGGTCACGCTCTGATCCAGCGACTGCAGCGCCTGCTGCGCCGCATGCAGGGTCGACTTGGCTTCCGGCAGCAGCTGCCCGTCGAGCTGCTGCAGCAGCTGGTTGGCGCTCTTGAGGGTGCCGTTGAGGTTGCGGCCGATTTCGCCGAAGGGGATCTGGTCGAGCTTGGCGACGATGCTCTGCAACTGCTCCTGCAGCTGCTCGAGGCTGCCGGGCGCGGTGGGCATCAGCATCGGCGTGGCGGAGGGGTCGAACGCCACCGGCGGCGCGTTCTTGACGAAGTCGAGCGCGACGTAAAGCTGTCCGGTGATGATGTTGCCGGCGCGCAGCTGCGCGCGCAGCCCGCGCTTGACCAGGTCCGCCCACATCTGCTCGGCGCTGATGTTACGGCTCTTCTCGGCGCTGCGCAGGTCGGTGAGGGCACTGCCGAGGCGGTCCGGGTAGACGTCGGCCAGCACGTCGCTGCGGAACTCGTTGCTGGCGGGATCGAAGCGCAGCTGGATCGACCTGACGTTGCCGAAGCCCACCCCGCGCAGGTCGACGGTCGCGCCCGTCGACAGCCCCCGTACCGGCTGGGCGAACCGCATCAGGATCTCCTTGGCCGGGCCGTCGGGCGGCGCCAGCGCGGCAGCCTGGTCGGAGAACAGCTGAAACTCGGTACGGTCCGCCGCCGGCGGGCCCGGCTGGACCTCGTCCATCGGCTGGAACGCGATACCGCCGGCGACCACGGTGGCCAGCGACTGGGTATTGACCTTGAGGCCGGCAGCGCTGAGCGAGAGGTCGATGCCGCTGGCGTTCCAGAAGCGCGCCTTGGCGGTGACGAAACGGTCGTCCGGCGCGTCGACGAAGGCCTGCACGGTGACGTTGTGGCCGTCGGCATCGAGATCGGACTCCACCACCCGGCCCACCGGCACGCGGTGGAAGTACACCGGCGAACCGATCACCAGCGAGCCGGCGTCGGCGCTGTGCAGGACGAACAGCCTGCCCTTCATGTCGTGGGTCACCGGCGGCGGCTTCTCCAGCCCGTTGAAGGAAGTCCTGGCCTGTTCCGAAATGCCGATGTCCACGCCGATGTAGCCGCCGGACAGCAGCGTGTCGATGCCGGACACGCCGTTGAGCCCCACCCGCGGCCGCTCCACCCAGAAGCGCGTATCGTCCACCGCCACGCTGGAGGCGTCCTTGTTCAGCTCGACGACGGCCACCACGTGGGAGTGGTCGGGGCTGAGCCGGATGCGCTTGACCTTGCCCACCACCACGTCCTTGTAGCGGACCTCGGTCTTGCCGGCCTCGAGCCCCTCGGCGGTCTCGAACGAGATGCTGACGGTGGGCCCGGCGTCCAGGTAGGTGCGCACCACCAGCACCAGGCCGGCGATGGCCGCGGCGATCGGCACCAGCCAGATCAGCGAGAAGCTCCAGCGATGGCGGCGCCGCGTTTCCGGCTCGGGCAGGCGATCGAAATCGGATTCGCTCATGAGGTCGCGACGGCTTCCGGTTGACGTGCCGGGACGGCCGGCCGGCCGGCATCCCAGATGGTGCGCGGGTCGTAGCTCATGGTGGCCAGCATGGTCAGCACCACCACCGCGCAGAAGGCGACGATGCCGGCCCCCGCCTGCACCTGCGCCAGGATGCCGAAGCGCACCAGCGACAGCAGCAGCGCCACCACGAACACGTCGAGCATGGACCAGCGGCCGATGAACTCCACCAGGCGGTAGATGCGGGTGCGCTCGCGCTGCCAGCGCAGCGAACGGCGGCCGCTGCCGACCAGCAGCAGCGCCATGCAACTGATCTTCACCAGCGGCACCGCGATGCTGGCCGTGAACACGATCACGGCGAGGTCCCAGGCGCCGTTCTCCCACAGTTCCACCACGCCGGACAGGATCGTGTTGTTCTGGCTGTCCAGCAAGGTGGAGGTGCGCATCACCGGCAGCACGTTGGCCGGCACGTAGAGGATCGCCGCAGCGATGAGGAAGGCCCAGCTGCGGCGGTGGCCGTCCGGCTTGCGCCGGCGCAGCGCCTGGTCGCAGCGCGGACAATAGGTGCTGCCGCCGGAGCGTCCGGCACGCAGCACCAGTCCACAGCCGGTGCAGCCGATCAGGCCGAGGTCGGCCGCGCGCGGCGGCGCCGCGATGCGGCGCGGCACGGGGGGCGCGGGCGTGGCGGCGTCAGCGTCCAGCAATTCCGGCGGCGCCTCCACCGGCAGTGGCCGCAGATGGTCCTCGTCGCCGCCGGCGGCAAGCTCGATCGCCGCGGCGCGCGCCCACAGCTCCTCCAGGTCGGCGGAATTGAGCACCGTGAGCAGGAAGGTCAGCACGGCGAAGCCCCACAGGCCGATGCCGGGCACGGCGGTGGCCATGTCGCCCAGCTTCACCACCGCCACCAGCAGGCCGAGCATGAACACTTCCACCATCGTCCACGGCTGCATCTGCCGCAGGGCGTGCATCACGCCGACGAACGCCGCCGGCACCCGCCCGCGCCGCAGGGGCAGCAGCACATAGGCGTAGAGACAGGCCTGCAGCAGCGGGAAGAAGAACACGGTGAGCGCCGCCACCACGGCGATCGGCGCGACGTTGGAGTCATAGGTATCGACGATCATCCGCCACAGCGTCGCCTCGCTGTGCTTGCTGCCGACACTCAGGGTCATCAGCGGGTAGGCGTTGGCCACCGCCAGCACGATCAGCGCCGCCAAGGCCAGCGCCAGCATGGCATCGAGGTCGGCCCGGCTGGCATGGTGCAGCACCACCGAGCAGCGGCTGCAACGCGCCACCGCGCGCTCCTGCAGCGGCGCACGACGGTAAACGGAGTCGCAGAATTCGCAGATGATCAGGTGCGTTGTCGACATGAGCCGGCCGGTCCCACTGGCCGCGATCGAACTCCAGGCTGGGCGCCGGAAGTGTAGCAAGCCCGGCGCAGGCCACGCACGGCCGCCTGCCGGAGCAAAAAAGCGGCCCGCGAGCACATCCGTGCGCCCGCGGGCCAAAACAACACCCAACACAACCTGTAGGTCGCCCGTAACCCAGGGCGCGACGTCCGTGACGCGTCTGCGCGGGCCAGCGGCGGGTCGGGGGGATCACCGCGCTGTTAACCGCACGCCCCTGGTCGGGCCTCCGCCGCAGCGTCCTGCCGCGACGGTTGTCCGGCGATCCGGGCGGCGCCTGCGCGCCACCCGCATCCCTTTACATGAGGCCATCCGTGGCTTGAAACCGCTGTCTAGGACGGTTCCGGCCCAGCCACTCCATGGCCGGGCGGTCCAGGCTATTTGCCGGCCCGCAGCACCACCGTCACTGCCGCCGCCGGAGCGACCGCTCACTGGCGTCGCTGTGCAGCCGCCCCTGCATGCCGCCCTGCGCCAGCAGCAGCGAGATGACGGCCAGGATCGAGCCGGTCAGGAACAACACCCAGGCCACCCCGGCGGGCACCGCGGCGGCACCGCTTACGCCAGCCACGCCTGCAGCCAGTGCGAGCAGCACGAACAGCGCGGTCCAGTACGGCATCACGGTCCCGTCCGCCGACCTAGATGGACCAGGCGCGGATGTCGTCAGCGCCCCGGACCGTCGCGAACGTGCGCAACTGCTTCGGCGCGCCGCTGGGCCTGGCCCACTCCGGCTGGCGCATCGACTGCGGCTGCGGCGCGACATTCCGCCCGGGCGCCTGGCGCGATGCTGACGCCGGCAGGGTGCTGAACGCGCCGGAGACGACCATTCCAAGCAGGAAAGCAACAACGCTTCTTTGCATGTTCAAGGTCCTTTCGTCCAAGATGCCGCCTTCCACACCGTTGCCGCCATACAGCCTCGGGGTGGTCCTGTTATCTATTGTTTTGCGAAGCCCGTGCCAACCCGGGAGCGGCTTTGGCAAGAACTGATTTATCATCCAGATTCATCTACTTATGGGACATCTTGGGGGTTTCTTGAGCGCTGCTTCACAAGCGCCGGCCCGAGCCACGTGTAAGATTTACCAGCAACAATGGAAGCCACCGTGTAAAGCCTGCCCCGGCGGCTGCGCGGCGGCTGTTTGATCTTGCGCGGCCAGCGGAGCCGGAATGCGGACATGACGCGGAAACCTTCCACCAGCGCACTCCGCGTACTGTGGGTCGACGACGACCAGGAGCTGACGCGAGACCTGTCCGAATATCTCGCCGGCGAGGGCTATGCGGTGGACTGCGCCGCCGACCTGGCGGAGGCTGCGCGGCGCCTGGACGAGACCGGTTACGACCTGGTGCTGGTGGACCTGGACCTGCCGGACGGCAGCGGTTTCTCCCTGATCCGCGACACGCCGCGCGAACGTGCGCGGGAGTTCGTGGTGGTGACGGGACACGGCAGCGTGCGGACCGCGGTCGAAGCGCTGCGCCACCAGGTGTTCGACTACCTGATGAAGCCGGTCGAACTGGCCGAGTTGTGCAACCTGCTCGCCCGCGTCAGCCATGCACGCCGCGCCGCCGATATTCCCGCCGCGCCCGTGGGCAGGACGGACACGACCGGCCAGGCGTCCGCGGCTGATCCCGCCGAGCAGGCCGCCGGCCTGCTGCTCGGCCGGTCGACGGCGATGCGGCGCGCGCAGGAGCTGCTCGGCCGCGTCGCCGGCAGCGACGTGACCGTGCTGGTCCAGGGCGAGAGCGGCACCGGCAAGGAGGTCGCGGCGGACTGCCTGCATCGCCTGTCGCACCGTCGCGCGGGACCGTTCGTGGCCTTCAACTGCGCCGCCGTGTCGCCGGCCCTCATCGCCAGCGAGCTGTTCGGTCACGAGAAGGGCAGCTTCACCGGCGCCTTGCGCACGCACCGCGGCATCTTCGAACGCGCCGAGAACGGCACGCTGTTCCTCGACGAAATCACCGAGATGCCGTTCGAGCTGCAGGCCTCGCTGCTGCGGGTGCTGGAGACCGGCAGCGTGATGCGCGTGGGCGGCGACCACGAGTTCCCGGTCGACGTGCGGATCGTGGCGGCCACCAACCGCGACCCGATGCAATACGTCGAGCAAGGCCGCTTCCGGCTCGACCTCTACTACCGTTTGCAGGTGTTCCCGATCACGCTGTCGCCCCTGCGCGAGCGGCCCGAGGACATTCCGCTGCTGGCCGATTACTTCCTCGCGCGCTACTCCGGCCCCGCCAGCGGGCGGCTCTTTTCCGCCGCCGCCACCGCCTGCCTGCTGGCCCACGACTGGCCCGGCAACGTGCGCGAGCTGCGCAACGTGGTGGAACGCGCCTGCCTGCTCAGCGATGGCGCGATCGAACCGGAACACCTGATGCTGCCTGGCGCGCCCGCGCCCAGGCAGGCGGCGGATGCCACCGCGCCGGCGCGCAACCCCGGCACCCTGCTGCGCGACGCCGAGCAGGACATCATCCTGCAGACGCTGGCGGCCTGCGGGGGCAACAAGACACGGGCGGCCGCGCAACTTGGAATCAGCCTCAAAACGCTGTACAACAAGCTCAAGCGGTTCGAGAGCAAGAGCGCATAGGCCGGATGCTCCGCCGCGGCGCAACCGGTCGCCGATCAAGCCATGAACGTTCTACTGCTCGAAGACGACCCCGACGCCCGCGAGGCGCTGGCCGCACTGCTCAGCCTGGACGCGCACACGGTGGCGCAGGCTGACGATGTGGCCAGCTTCCTGCTCGCCACGCGCGACCTGCAGACCCAGGCGGTGATCTTCGACCTGCACCTGGCCTGCGAGGCGACCGGCCTCAAGCTGGCGCTGGACTACCAGGCGCGGCGGCAGGCCGCCGGGCTGGGCCCGGCCAGGCTGATCGCGCTGAGCGGCCATGCCGACGCCCGCCACGTCATCGCCGGGTCGGGAGCGGCGGCCACGGTCGATTACTGCTTCGTCAAGCCGGCCGATCCCACCGACATCCTGGCCGCGCTCGGCGGCTGAGCGCAACGCGAGCTGCACATGCTGCGCCTGCCCCCTGCCGGAGCCCCCGCCCCGCCTGAGCACTGGTGGCACGCGCCGCTGCCGGATGCCGTGCTGCTGCTGGCGCGTCCCGACGCGCTGCTGACGGTCGCCGGGCAGGCGCCGGTTGCAGCCGCCGGCGAACTGCTGGCGGCACTGGGCCGGCCGGCGGCGCCGGGCGCAACGCTGGTCGCGCTCGACGCCGCCGATGGATGCTGCCGGCTGCGCCATGCCGGCGCCGCCGCGGACGGCCAGCTCTGGCAGATGCAATCGTTGGCGGAAAGCCGTGCGCGGCTGCTGACCCGGCTGCGCGCGCTGCTGGCCGAGCGGATGGCGGAGCGCGTGCTGCACGAGCTGCGCGGCCCCCTCAACGCCATGTTGCTGCATGCCGATCTGGTCGGACGCCTGCTGCCCGCGGCGGCTTCCGGCCAGGCGGAACGGATCGCTGCCAGCACCGACATCATCCGCCAGCGCAGCCGCGACCTGCGCGCGCGCCTGGACGCCAGCGCCGCGCTCTGGCTGGGGGCGGAGGAGGACGCGGCCGAGCCGGTCACCCTCGGGCAAATCCTCGACGACAGCCTGCGGCTGCTCAACGGCCAGTTGTCGCTGCAGGAGCTGCGCCTGCGCGCCGAGGGGCTGCACCTGGTCGGCGGGCGCAGGCTTGCCGGTAGCGCGACGCCGGTGCGGCTGGCGCTGATCGCCCTGCTGCTGTGCGCCGCCGCCGGCACGCTGGGGCGGAACGGCGGCGCCGGCCCCGCCGAGATCACGCTGAGCGCGACGGCCGGGGACGGCCACGCCGCCGCGCTCGAGCTGCGGGCGCCGCTCGACGGCGCAGCGCTCGGGCACGAGCTCGCCGGCACCGACACCGGCGGCCTGCTGGCGACCCTGGCGCTGCTGCTGGAACCCGCTGGGCTGGGCCTGCACTTCGGCGACGGAGCGGGATTGACACGGCTGTCGCTGCCGCCGGAGTGAAGCGCGGGCCTGCGCTTCAGCCGCCGGAATCGGCGGTGCCCTGCAACTCGATCGGCAGATAGCCGCCCGGCTGCACGCAGACGTTGAGCAGGGCCACCAGCTTCTCGATGTCGGCCGGCTTGGCGATGTGGCGGTCGAACCCGCTGTCGAGCGCGCGCCGCGCATCCTCCTGGCGCGAAAACGCGGTGAAGGCGATCAACGGCACCGATGCCGGGGTGGCCCCCTCGCGCTCGCGCAGGGCCCTGATCTGCCGGGCCAGGGTATAGCCGTCGGTCTCCGGCATGGCGATATCCGACAGGACCACGTCCATGCGCTGAAACCGCAGCCGTTCCATCGCCTCGCCCGCCGACGCGGCCGTCACCACCCGCGCGCCCTCGGCGCGGAGCAGCGATTGCAGCACCGAGCGCACGTCGGGGTCGTCGTCCACCACCAGCAGGCGCAGCCCGTCGAGGCGGCGCTGGCCCGCCGCCACGGCCGCGCCCGCATCGCGCTCCGCCGGCAGCGGCGCGCTGGCAGTCGAGGCCGGCTGCTCCGGCGGCTGTGCTTCCACCACCGCCTGCACCGGAAAGGTGACGAGGAACAGCGCGCCCAGCCCGACGCCGTCGCTGCGCACCGCCACCTGCCCGCCATGCATCTCCACCAGGTGCTTGACGATGGCCAGGCCGAGGCCGAGGCCGCCGTAGCGGCGCGCGCTGGACACGCTGCCCTGCACGTAGCGCTCGAAGATGCGCGGCAGCAGCTCCGGCGCGATGCCGACGCCGGTGTCCAGCACGCACAGCTCCAGCTTGCCGTCGACGCGCGCGGCACTCACCGTCACCCGCCCCCCTGGCGGCGTGAACTTGACGGCGTTGCTGATCAGGTTGCTCGTCACCTGGCGCAGGCGCTCGGCATCGGCCGCCATCCACAACGGCGCGTCGCGCACCTCCAGCAGCAGCTGCACGCCCTTGCCCGCCGCCGCCGGCCGCGCCACCTCCACCGAGGACTGCACCACGTCGGCCAGATCGACCTTGCGCGTCGACAGCGACAGCTTGCCGCTGATGGCGCGGGACACGTCGAGCAGATCGTCGATCATGCGGGCGAGCGAGCGCGCATTGCGCTCGATGGTCCTGATCTGGCCGCCGAGCTGCGCCGCCGGCGCCGTCTCGCGACCCTCGATCGAGCGCAGCAGGAACTGCGACCAGCCCAGGATCGCCTGCAACGGCGTGCGCAGCTCGTGCGACACGGTGGAGACGAACTCGTCCTTGGCCTGGTTGGCCGCCTCGGCGTCGGTGCGCGCGCGGCGCTCCTGCTCCAGCAGCCGTTCGCTGCGCCCTTCCAGCCCCTGGCGCTGCCGCAGGTCGCGGATCACCAGGTAGCAGAGGAATGCCGCCATCAGCACCGAGATCAGGCTCGGCACCAGGATCGAGATGCGCGCGCTGCGGCGCACGCGCTGCATCGAGGCGGTGAGGGACGCGTTGGCCATCGCCTGGTTGAGGGCCAGCGCCGCGGCGCTGTCGCGCATCTCGTCCATGCGTTCCTTCTGGCGCTCCAGCAGCGGACGCAGCGACTCGAGGCTGATCGCGTCGCGCATCTGGTCGCGCATCAGCGCAAAGGTCTGCGACTGGTCGAGGAAGGTCTCGATCTTGTGGTCCAGGTCCGCCAGCAGCGGGCCGGCGACGGCATCGCCGCCCAGCTCGGCGTCGAGCTGGCGACGCTGCTCCGGCAGGGCGCGGCGGGCCTGCTCGTAGGGTTCGAGGAAGTGCGGATCGCCGGTGATGAAGAAGCCGCGCAGGCTGGTCTCGATGTCCTTCACCGCGGACATCACCGCCTCGGTGCGGTAGAGGGCGACGAGTCCCGAGCGCAGGCGCTCCTGCTGGTCGAAGACGCGCTGCGCGGACTGCAGCGCGATGACCGCGTCGGCGGTCAACACCACCACCAGCGCGATGCCCGCGGCGGCCACGCGGTACGACAGCGGCACGCGCGCGAGCGGACGCCAGCGCTGCAGGGCCAGGAGCATCCGCTCGAATGACCGGCGCGGATTCATGCGCGGCGAGCCGGGGGCTCCTCTCATCTCCATGGCCATGGGGGTATTGTTGCGGCCGCGCCGGAACGGGTCAAAGCAGCCGACGGCGCCGGCGGCCCGCCCCGCTCCTTCACCTTCCCAGCCCTCGCCGCCTGCCTGTAAGCTTCGGCCTGCAGCCGGGGGGCCGCGCTCCACGCCGGTCCGCCGTTCCCACCACGAACATCACGATGGCCATCGACCTTCCGCCGCCGCTCGAGCCGCAACTCGCCCCGATCGAGGAAGTGCGCGCACAGTCCGGCCGCGAGGTGACGATCGAGTACCGCGGCGTCCGCATCCACCTGTCCGGCCCGGCGGTCGATTCCGGCGCGGTGGACAGCGCCCGCCTGCGCAGGGACGTCGCCGCCGCCGAAACACCGTCCGACGCGGTACGCACCATCGGCTACCTGTACTACGTCTCCGCCTATCCGGCCGAACTCACCCGCTACGCCGTGGCTGGCCCGCAGGATCTGTATGTACGGGTGGTGCCGGGTCGGGTCGAGCGGGTCGACGGACCGGCCCGCCTGCTGCCCTACTTCAGCGGCCTGAGCGGACGGACCCTGCGCTGTGCCGACCTGGAGGACGCGCGCATCCTCGCCGGCGGGGTGGCCGAACGCGCCGGGGAGAAATACAGCCCGGCCTTCCGCAGCATCGGCGGCGACCGCGTGGTGCTGGACCTGGGCGCACCCGCCGCCGGCGGCAAGCAGATGGCAGCGGCGGGGGAGTTCAGCAACTACGGCAACCGCTACGCCGGACCCTACCTGGCCGACGCGGCACTGCGCGGCTCATTCGGCAGCGGCGACGAGCTGACGCTGGCGGGCGCCAGCAGCGTGCGCTTGCTCGGACTCGGCGGGGCCCACTCGGAGCCCTACCACGAAGGCGACGCCGGCTGGTCGCGGGTGACCCGCTTCGGCGTGTTTGGGGTGGACGGACGTTATGCCGACTTCCACCAGGCGGTCCCGATCGGCACGCTCGATGGCAGCTTCACCACTGGCGCCGCCAGCTGGCTGTACCCGGTCTACGCCGATTTCCGGCAGCGCTACAACCTGGAAGCCAGGCTCGACCGCAGCCACCAGTCGGTCGACGCCAACCTGGCCGCGGGACGCGCCGAGATCCTGTCCGAGCAGTACAACTCCTTCGAGCTGAGCCTCAGCTATACCGGCCGCTGGCAGAGCGAGGGCCGCCGCATGGAACTGCAGGCGGCGGCGACGCTGCGCAAGGGTCTCGGCCCCACCGCCTCGCCCGGCACGCCGGCCAACCTCGCCTACTTCGTCTGGCGGCCCTCGTTCGAGGCGCGTTACGGCCTGGGCCCGCACTGGACCGCGCTCGCCGCCGGAAACTTCCAGATCGGCGGCAGCGTGGTGCCTCAGCTCGAGCAGTTCGTCGTCGGCGGCCCCGACAGCGCCCATGCCTACGAGTCGGGCGCCGGCGTCGGCGACCACGGCGAGAACCTGCGGCTGGGCGCGGAATGGAAAGGTGCCAACGACTCCTGGTACGAGCGCCACGGCCTGCGCCCGCGCCTGTTCGCCGAGTATGCGGCCGCTTCGCTGGCGCGCCGCAACAGCCTGGGCGAGAACGCCGGTGGCGTGGAAGTGGCGGATATCGGCGCGGAGGCGCCGCTCAAGTTCACCTCCTGGCTGGCCGGCACGCTGTCGCTGGCGCAGTCGGTATACGACCACGGCCGCCAGCAGAGTCCGGACGGGCTGGCGCGGAAGTACGTGTTCTTCAAGCTGGCCGCGAAGTACTGACCAGGTCCCTACCGACGCCGCGCCACGCCCACCTGCGCCTCGTCGCCGCGACGCATCGCCTCGCTCCGGAACAGGTCCGGCCGGTCGAGGAAGTCGGCCAGCATCCCCAGCGAATCGTTGCCCCAGAACAGCTCGCCGCGGCAGATCACCGTCGGCACGCCGAACACACCCTGGGCGATGGCGGCAGCGGTGTTGTCGGCCAGTTGCTGCTTCACCTGCGGCGCCTCGATCAGCGGGCCCGGGTCGGACACGCCGAGCCGGGCGGTCAACACCTTCCACTCGGCCGGATCGCCGATGTCGCGGCCCTCGCCGAAGATGAAGCCGTACACCTCGCGCACGACGGCCTCACCGGCGCCGAGCGCCACGATCAGCCGCAGCGCAGGCAGCGGGTTGAACGGGTGGCGCGGCGGCACCCGGAACGGGATGCCCTGCTGCGCCGCGGTCCACACGCAGTGGCGGTACAGGTGCTTGCGCTTGGCCGGGATCTCGGCCGGGCCAAGCTGGCCCCAGTGCTTGAGCAGGCCGGCGAACAGCACCGGCACGTACTCGATGCGCAGGCGCGGACGCAGGCGGTCGAGTCCGTGGAAGTGGAGATAGGCGAACGGCGAGATCACGTCGAAGTACCAACGGGCCTCGACCGGTTCCTCCACCACAGTCTGCATGACCTCCTCCTGTGCCCGCGGACCTTGCTCAGCCCGGGGCGAGACGCTGCTCCAGCTCGGCCACCCGCGTTTCCAGCGCCTGCAGCCGCTCCTCCAGCAGCGCCAGGGCGGTGTCGCCGGAGGAGCCGCCGCCACGGGCCGGCGCCGCTGCCGGCACCACCGCCGGCGGCTCGCCGCACAGCAGATGCGCATGGCGCGATTCCTTCTGCCCGGGCGCGCGCGGCAGCTCGGCGACCAGCGGCTGCGCCCGGTCCTGCAGCGAGGCCAGCGCCTCGTCCAGTCCGGCGACGTCCGCCGGGCCGCCCAGGGCCTGCGCGTTGGCGCGCAACTCGGAGACCGTCTGCGGGCCGCGCAGCATCAGCGTCACCAGCACCGCCAACTCGGCCGGCTTGAGCAGCAACTGGTGCTGCATATGGTGGCGCCACTTGACGGCGCGGCCGCTGTGCTCGTCGCGCGCCGCCAGGCGATCGCGCTCCAGCCGGTTCAGCGCCGCCCCGGTATCGCCCTCGCCGAGGTTCATGATGGGGCTGCGCACCGTCTTCTGGTTGGCGGCGAGCATGACGGCGTTGACCGTCATCGGGTAGTACTGCGGGGTGACAACGGATTTTTCCACCAGCACGGCAAGCACACGCGCCTCGGCGGGACTGAGCAGGAGTTCGGACACGGGGAACCGTATGAATGGACCGCCGGAATCCTAGCGCGTTCCCGCGCGCCGGCGGAAGCCGCCGAAGCGGGGAATCAGAAAATGCCGCAGGCCAGGCCGGCGGCGAAGGTCTGGCCCAGCTCGCGGCAGCGGCCCAGCCCATCCCCATCCGGCTCGCCCTTCACCACCACCGGCTCGGCGATGCGGGTCCAGGCGCCGCCGGTGGCGATGCGTTCGATCGCCCGCACCGCGCCGCTGCCGTCGTTGCCGGCGCTGACGAGCACCGCGTAGGGCATGCCCAGCTTGCGGCCCTCGGTCGGATAGTAGACGCGGTCGAGGAAGTCCTTCACCGCGCCGGACATGTAGCCGAAGTTCTCGGGCGTGCCGATGAGCAGGCCATCGGCCCACAGCAGGTCCTCGACGCCGGCCTCCAGCGCCGGCCGCAGCCGCAGCTCCACCTCGTCCGCGAACTCGCCGGCGCCGTCGCAGGCGGCCTGGAGCAGCGAGCGGGTGCGGCCGGTCTGGCTGCTGTAGATGACGAGCAGGTGCTTCATCCGCACATGATGCCCGCAACGTGACGCAGTGCGCGGTCGGCGGCGCCGGTTTTGCACAGAATCCGCCCAGGGAAGCGGTGCCGGCGTCTTGAAGGGAATGCAAGCATGTCTACAATAAGGGAAATTTCGGCTATGCCGCCGTCGTTCAGTCCCCCGGACGGGCGTCACCCAGCACACTCCGGGGTGCCGACGCCTTATGATGCAATGGGTTCCCGGAAGATCCGAATGACCGGCTCAGCGACGATCAGCGCGTTCCTGGCATTTTGTGCCCAAGGCAATCCACGCTTCATCCATCCGATCCCGGAGCGCACCTCCTACGAGCAGATGCTGGTCGACCTGGAGAACGGCGATCCCGCGGTAAGGACCGCCTTCAACTGGGCCAAGCAGGCGCAGAACGCGGGCGACGAGGCGGTGCTGGCCGAATGGCGCCGCTACGCCGCCGCCGAGCGCGCCAGCATCCGGCGTGTCGTCACGGTCCGCCACCAGTTCGACCCGCCGCCTTCCGCCGACGCGCTGGCGGGCCTGCAGCTGCGCCTGGGCGACGCCAGCCCCGACCTGCTGGAGCTGTACCGCCAGCACGACGGCGCCAGCCTGTTCGTCGACACCGAGGATGACGGCAGCGGCCTGTTCTTCTTTCCCGTCGCCGAAATGGACATGGAGCGCGAGGGCGTGGCCGAGCGTCTCGACGCGCCGCCGATGGAGACGGTGGAGGACAACCAGCTGCAGGTGTTCGGCAAGCCCGCCTGGTTCGGCTCGGCGGTGGTCTTCGCCGGCTTCGGCTACGCGCCGGAGCGCCTGCTGCTGCCCACCACCGGCGAGTACCGCGGCCATGTATTCCTGTTCACCCACGACCCGCCGCGGCTGGTGCGTATCTGCGATTCGCTCGGCGCCCTGCTGGACCTGCTGCGGCAGCGGCCGGTCGAACTGCTGGGCGATTTCGGCGGCGCCAGCTACCACGGTGCCTCGGCCTACCAGACGGGATAGCTTCCCTAATCAAGCGGCGTAGCGAGGAATTCCGGCAACTGTTCCGCCCGCGCCGAATAAGCGCTCAGCAGCGGGTAGCGCGCGGCTTCGACGAGGTCGGCGATGTAGTACTGGGTGAAGCGCCAGGCCACGGCGACGGTGACGTCGGCCTGGGTCAGGCGTTCGCCCAGCAGCCACGGCCGCGCCCTCATCGCCGCCGCCTCCAGCGCGGCGTAGGTGGCGTCGATCTGGCCCCCTACGCGCTCCAGCCAGGGCTGGTGCTGCTTCTCGGGCGGCCGCTGCTGCCGCTCGTAGATCACCTGCACGGTCTTGTCGCAGGCGGTCAGCGCGAAGCCGATGAGCTGCAGCGCGCGGCGCCGTTCCGGACCGCCGGGCGGCATCAGGCTCCGGCCGGGGCCGGCCAGCTCCTCCAGGTAGTCCAGGATCAGGGTCGAGTCGATCAGGATCTCGCCGTCGTCGCACACCAGGGTCGGCGCCTTCACCATGGGGTTGATGCGGGCGAATTCCTCGAAGTTGCGGAACACCGACAGCTTGCGGTGCTCGTGCGGCAGCCCCCACAGCTTGAGCGAGATGGCGACGCGCCGCACGTAAGGTGAATCGAGCATACCGATCAGTTGCATGGGATTTCCGGTCGGGGGATGGGAGGTGGTCAGGCGCTTGCGCCGTAATAGGCTTCGCCGTAGCGGATGCGGCCGGCGTGGTCGAGCACCCAGCGTTCGGCCGCGCGGCTGCGCCGGCCGTCGAGGTCGGCGTCGTACACCACCAGCACGGTCGAGGTCGCGGGATCCCAGTCGGCCGCTTCCAGCCTGAACTCGATCCGCGGGATGCGTTCGAGGGCCGCGCTCCAGTATCGGCGCAGGCCGTCCTGGCCCTCGACCCGGGCGTGGCCCAGGATGCTCTCGGCCTTGGGGCTGACGAAGGCGGCACCTTCGGCCGCGAACATGGCCAGCACGGCATCGAGGTCGCGCGCGTTCCACGCGGCCACCCAGCGCCGCGCCAGCCGTAGCGCGTCCTCGGCGCTGATCACCGCGCGGTGATAGGGACGGCCGCCCGGCATCACCGGCGGCCAGTCGCGCTCCGCTTCCGCCTCCGCCAGCCAGGCCCGCACCGCCGGCAGCCCGGCGACGCGGTCGATATAGACCCGCGCCTGCGCGGAGACCGTGAGCCCGTACTGCAGCACGCGGAGGGCCAGCGGCGTGTAGAACGCGTCCGCCGCGCTGTACGCCCCACACAGGAAGCCGCCGCCGGCATCGGCCGAGGCGAAGATGGCATCGGCGCGCGCCATCTGGGCGGTGGCCCGCGCGCTCAGCGCCCGCGGCTCGCCCGGGCTGAAGGCGTCGAACGAGCACTCCTCCCGCACGGCGCCGAAGGATGAATGCATCTCCGCACAGAGCGAACGCGCCCGTGCGCGCAGCACGCGGTCCGCCGGCCAGATGCCGCGGTCCGGGAACAACTCGGCCAGGGTCTCGACGATGGCCAGGGTATCGCCCACCACCAGCTCGCCGGCGATCAGCACCGGCACGGTGCCGGCGGCGTGCAGGGCACGCACGGTCCCGGCCCAGTCGGCGCGCGTGTACGGCACCTGCTGCGTCTCGAACGGGATGCCGAGCTGCTTCATCAGCAGCCACGGCCGCATCGACCAGCTCGAAAACCGGCGATTGCCGATGACGAGTTTCAGCATGATTCCCTCTCCTGCCCCGGCTTTTGTCCCGGATTGTTGCATGATCAGGTTACGGCGCAGCGCAGGTCGTCGGTTGCCTGGCGTGCGGCCGGCTGTCCCGCGTGCGCGTAGCGCTCCGCATACGCAGCCGGGGACGGCTGCCCCGCCACCAGGCCGTAGCCGAAGGCGACGTGCACCAGCACCGCCGTCGCCAGCCCCGCCAGCTTGATCCACCATTCGTGCGTGACCATGTCCCACCTCGCATAATCAGAAAAACTTTCGCCACCCGGCACCGCATATCCCGCCGGGTGCGCAGGTATTCTCTGGCTGGACAAGGGCGCGATCAAACGATATGTTTTTCCAACATATTAAGTTTTTCTTAAGATGAAATGAGTACGCGCCTGCCTCTCACCGCGCTGCGCGCCTTCGAAGCGGTGGCCTCGCACATGAGTTTCGCCACCGCCGCGGCGGCGCTCTACGTCAGCCCGGCGGCGGTCAGCCAGCAGGTGCGCGCGCTGGAAGCCACGCTCGGCTATCCCCTGTTCGAGCGCCTGGGCAGCTCGATCCGCCTCACCGCGCAGGGGGCGCAGCTGCTGCCGCGGGTGAAGCGCGGCTTCGACGAACTGCGGCGGGCGATGGAGGAAGCGGCGCACAGCCACGACGCGACGCAGCTCACGGTGAGCATGCTCGCCTCCTTCCTGCAGCGCTGGCTGCTGCCGCGCCTGCCCGGGTTCCACCGCGCGCATCCGGACATCGACCTGCGGCTCTCCGCCAGCAACCTGGTGGTCGACCTGGCCGGCAGCGACTTCCACGCTGCGATCCGTTTCGGCGGCGGGCGCTGGCCGGGCCTGACCGCCACCCACCTGTTCGACGACTGGCTGGTGCCGGTGTGCAGCCCGGAGCAGCTGGAGCGGCTCGGACCGATCCGCAGCTTCGCCGACCTGCGCGGCTGGACCCTGTTGCACAGCGACACCGAGCCATGGAACGACTGGGTCAGGCCGCTGTTCGGCAAGCGCTGCCAGGTGCCGGCGCGCTCGGTGCTGGACGACTCGGCGGCGGTGGCGATCGCCGCCGAGCGCGGCCACGGCGCGGGCCTGGCGCGCTGGTCGCTGGCGGCCGCCGACGTGTACAACGGCCGCCTCGCCTGCGCGGCGGAATGGGCGGTGCGTCACCGCCGCAGCTACCACCTGGTCGCCGTGCCAGCCAAGACCCGGCTGCCGGCGGTGCGCGCCTTCGGCGACTGGCTGCTGACCGAGGCCACGGCCTTCCCGCCGCCGCCGGTGAAGCTGCGGCGCTGACGACCCGTTCGTCAGTATGTTTTGACCATGCCGGGGGCCCGCCGCGGGCTCGATACTCGTTCGTATCGTCGCCGGGGGTGCATCCATGCGTTGGCCACCTGGAACACGCGGCAATCCGGGGTTCCGCGACACGGGACCCGGCGGGGCTGCGGGCCTGGGGATGGCGACCTTCGATCACCTGTCGGCCGCGGGCGCGGCTTTCCTGCTGGTGGGCCTGGCGGCCTGGATCGGCTTGCGCCTCGCCGCCGAGGCTGGCACGCAGGTGATCTCGCCGGCGAACGCCGCGCTGCTCTCCCTGCTGCTGCTCGCCGACCTGCGCCGCTGGGGGACGCTGTTCGGCGCCGGAATCCTCGCCTGGTTCGCCGCCGCCCGTCTCACCGGCATGTCCGGCGCGGATACCTTCCTCTATACGCTGTGCAACGCCGCCGAGGTGCTGATCGCCGCGGTCGGCCTGCGCGCCTACCTGGGCCGGCGGCTGGACCTGACCGAATCGCGCTCGTTGCGGGAGTTCATGCTGTGGGCGGCGCTGCTCGCCCCGGCCGCCAGCGCGGGCGTCGCCGCGATGGCGCTGCGGATCACCGTCGGCGCCGACCCGGCTGCCGTGTTCGCCACGCGCTTCCTGGCGGATGCCACGGGCATGGCACTGCTGGTACCGCCGGTGCTGCTGCTGCGGACGGCCAGCGCGGCGCCCCTGCACGAGCGCATCTACGAGCGCAGCGCGGTGCTGCGCGCCGCGGCGACCTTCGCCCTGCTCGCGGCGGTATGCGGCGCGGTGTTCTGGCAGAGCCGGCTGCCGCTGCTGTTCCTGGTGTTCCCACCCCTGATCTTCGTCGCGTTCCGGCTCGGCTGCAGCGGCGCCGCCTTCGCCGTGCTGCTGGTCGGCGCCATCGCCTTGGCCTGCACCGTCCACGGGCGCGGACCACTGCAGGCGGCCGGCCTCGACCCGCCGCACCAGGTCGCCCTGCTGCAGATCTTCCTCGGCGCCGCATGCGCCAGCAGCTTCCCGGTGGCGGCGGCGATGACGGAGAAGCGCCGCTCCGAGGAACGGCTGCTGCTGAGCGAGGCACGCTTCCGCGACCTTTCGGAGACCGACGGCCTCACCGGCATCGGCAACCGCCGCAGGTTCGACGAGGCGCTGGATCTGGAGTGGAAGCTGGCGTTGCGCGACGGCACCCCGGTGTCGCTGCTGCTGATCGACGTGGACTGGTTCAAGGCCTATAACGACAGCTATGGCCACGCCGAAGGCGACAAGCGGCTGCAGGACGTCGCCGCCGCGATCGACGACGCGGTGCAGCGGCCGATCGATCTCTGCGTCCGCTTCGGCGGCGACGAGTTCGCCGTGATCCTGCACGACGCCACGCTGGCGGGCGCCCGCGTGGTGGCGGAGCGCATCGCCGGCGGCGTGGCCCGCATGCGCATCCCGCACGAGCACGGCCGCGGCGGCGTGCTGAGCCTCAGCATCGGCCTGGCCACCGTGGCGCCGAAGATCCAGTCCGAGCCCGGCGACCTGTTCCAGGCGGCGGACCGCGCGCTCTACCGCGCCAAGCACGGCGGCCGCAACCGCATCGAAGCCGACCTGCCGCGCGCGGCGATCGACTGGAAGCAGCCACGCGCCTCCGCCTGACCCTGACCTCGCCCCGATCTGGCGAGCTTTTTGCGTTCGAACAACTCCAGAGCTCGCATCGAACGAATGCGGCCGGAGATGGCAATGAAAGTAACCCTGACGCTAATGAGCGGCGCCGCGTTGGCGCTGTGGCTGGCCGCCTTGCCTACGCGGCGCCCGGCTCCGCTTCCCACCCACGTCACCAGCGACGCGCTGGCAGACGCGATGAGCAGCCACGGCATCGAGCTCGAGCAGCCCGTCGTCGCCGGGCCCGCCGCCGCACCCGTGCCGGTCGCCTATACGGAGGCGGCCGCACCATGGCGGACAACGCAGCACTGATATGGTGCCCCGCCCGGGGCTGACTCCGGCGTGGCCGCAAGCTGCCGGTTCAGGCGCCGAGACTCAGCACGATCTTGCCGGCGTGCTGGCCGCTCTCCATGTAGGCATGGGCCGCGGCCGCCTGGTCGAAGGCGAACACCTTGTCCACCACCGGCCGGATCCGCCTCGCCTCCAGCAACGGCCAGACCTCGTGGCGTAGCGCCGTCCCGATGCGCGCCTTGTACGCGGCCGGCCGCGGACGCAGCATGGTGCCGCTGACGGAAGCGTTCTTCGCCATCAGCCGCAGCGCGTCCAGCTTCATCGCCGAACCACCCTGGGCGGCGATGATG
Organism: Nevskia sp.; assembly: GCA_031291075.1. Classification (GTDB taxonomy): domain Bacteria; phylum Pseudomonadota; class Gammaproteobacteria; order Nevskiales; family Nevskiaceae; genus Nevskia. The sequence goes on from JARLJS010000256.1 coordinate 45,466, forward strand.
ACGATGTGGCCGCCCGGTGCCAGCAGCTCCAGATTGCGGCCCAGGTAGTCGCCGGCCACCATGTCCAGCACCACGTCCACCCCGCTGCCGATATGCCCCGCCAGGGCGGAGGCGAAATCCCCGCCGCGGTAGTTCACCGCCCGCACGGCGCCGAGCGTCTCGCACAAGCGGCAACGCTCGTCCGAGCCGGCCGTGGCGAACACCTGGGCGCCGAGGGCGTTGGCGAGCTGGATCGCCGCCACGCCGATGCCGCTGGCGCCGCCGTGCACCAACAGGCTCCGCCCGGCCTCCAGCCGCGCCAGGTCGAAGATGTTGCTCCACACCGTGAAGTACGCCTCCGGCAGGGAGGCCGCCTCTTCCAGGGTCAGGCCCGCCGGCACCGGCAACACCTGCCCCGCCGCCACCACGCAGTACTCCGCGTAGCCGCCGCCAGCCAGCAGGGCGCACACCGGATCGCCCACGGCAAACCGCGTAACCCCCGGCCCCAGCGCCGCGACCCGCCCCGCCACCTCCAGCCCCGGCCAGTCCGGCGCCCCCGGCGGAGGCGGGTACACGCCGCGCCGCTGCAGCAGGTCGGCCCGGTTCAAGCCGGCCGCCGCCACCCGGATCAACACCTCCCCCTCCGCCGGGCGCGGCGTCGCGCGCGCCGCCACTCCCAGCACCTCCGGACCACCCGGTTTGGACGCCTCGATCACCCGCATTTCCGTCGGCAGGTCGTTCATGGAACTGACATCTCCTTTCGAATCGAACCGTAAACAGGGTCCCACGCCATCCTGCCAAACTTGAACTTTACCCGCGCAAGCCTCATCCTTGCCGCCGCTTGAAGCCCAGCGTGGCGGCAAGGGGTTCCAAACGGCGCAACGCCGTTTATCGGGTCCGACGCACCTCACATCGACACCCCGGGCTGCTTCCGGTATATATTCCCACCTGAAAATTAAAGAAAAGTCCGGGTAGCGCAGCGGTTCTGCTACGGACTTGGTTGTTTCGCAGGCTCTCTCCGCGATTGGGGATTTTCGCGGAATCCTCGCAAAGGCTCAGCGGCGTAAGGCCGCAAGACGTAGTCGTCCAGCGCGGCAAGACGTTAGAACGTGAAAATTAAAGGGCAATCCCGCTCGGGAACAAAATTTGCGCTCGTTTTTTCATACTGTAGCCGGCCGTCATAATTGAGTTACATGTTAGAATGGTAAGTTTTGTCTACTGTTTCGATTGAACATTCGGTCATAACATTGGTCTGCCCAGCTCAAGGGCCCCCACCCAACCAAATGAGTAAACCGCCATGTCTCTCGAAAACACCGAAGTGGAAGTGCTGGAAATCTGCGATCTGGAGTACGACGTTGCTGGCGTAGGCTCGGTCGAGTCATCTGCCGCGGAAGAAAATCAAGCCGCTTTTGGAATTCTTCGTCGCATGTTCGCGGGCTAAAGCGCGCGTGCATTGTGCCCAGCCCGGACCTTTAGAAAGATTTTCGCCTTCAGCTACGGACGGAACTCGGCAAACGGGTTCCGTTCTTTATTTATAGGGTCGTGCCTTCCAAAATGTGTTCTAGCGAAGCACTGGCGTGTCGAAACCTTTGGTGTTGGCCGCAATAAATAGTTGGACGAAGTCGGTGATTTGACCGCAAACTGTAAATTGACCGATGCTGCGCAACGGACTGACGGCCTGATCTCGCATCCTGCGGAAATGGACTCTGACTCTGCTGAATCGCCACTTGCCCGCTTCGTCGAACAAGTCGATCGCAACTTACGCCTAGGCGAGCCGGAGCCGTTCTTTAATTTGGAGGAGGAATTCCGCCGCCTTGTGCATAGCGGATTTCTGGTTCCCTATTTAAATGTCCAGATCGAAGCACTGACGCGCGATCCAGGCCACCTGGGGGATTGGCGTCAGAACCAACTGGTGGTTCATCGTGGACGTGGCTATGCCTTGACGGTCTGGCTGTTCGACAAGCCGCGCCAGCACATCCATACCAGTTCGTTTTACGGCATGTTTGCACCGGTCGGCAAGGACAGTCTGTGCTACGACATCTACAAACTGCCCCCACACTATCGCAACGACGTATTCGACCCCGGTGTTAAGCTTGAACCTGCGGGGTCTGGAATCACCGCTCCGGGCGGCATCCTGCTGCTGCAATCGGACGAATATGCCTACGACTTCAAATTCGAACGTCCGTTAGCGGTGCTCAAGTTCACGACCTCATCGTTTCATTCGCTCGAGTGGCTGTTCAACAAGGACAACCTGCACGCCTGGCAGGCCAACGATAGCGAGCTCAAGTGGACACAACTGAGGGTTGCCTCTTACATCCTCGGACGGCTGGCCCACCAGTCATCGGTGGAACCGCTGGAACAACTCGCCACACACCCCCACCATGCGGTGCGTTGGGCAGCAATTCAAAGCCTCGGCCGCCTCAGCCGCACTGCCGCGCTTGCACAGCTTGAAAACGCATTGGACGATCCGCATCCTCATGTCCGCCGTGCCGCCGGCAAGACCTTGCAGCAGATCCGGCAAAAGCCGCACGCTTGAAGAATTATGGCCCTTACAATTCCCTGTAACACCTCCTGGGTCATCAACCTCGCGGAGTTCATCGACTACGTCAAAACCAAAGTGGACCTGAGCGACGAGGACAGCATCGTCGCCGCCGCGCCGATGTTCCGCAGCCTGGCCAACGATCGGGAACTGGTGATTCGCAAACTGAATCAACTGGTCAAGGACGAATTCAGGAGCCAACCCAACCCCTCCTCGCAGGCGATATTTCTGGGCGGGGGCCAGGATTTCTTCGTGCGCGCGAACATCTGGCCTTCCAATGCGGACATTGCCGGCGGCCGCTTGTACCAGGACAAGTTCTCATATCATCTGGCCCACGATCACAATTACACGTTCATGACTGTGGGCTATCACGGTCCGGGGTACATTACCGAAATCTACGAATACGACCGTGACCGGATTCAGGGCCATGTTGGCGAACGGGTGGAGTTGCGCTTCCTAGAGCGCCAGCAATTCATGCCCGGCATGGTGATGTTGTACCGGGCCGGGAAGGACGTACACGCCCAGTTTCCGCCCGAAGACCTGAGCGTTACACTGAATTTCATGATCTCCTCGCCGGAGGAGAGGCTGCGGGAGCAGCATTTCTTCGACCTGCAAAACGGGACCCTGCTCGACTCTCCGCCAGGAGGTGAAGACTCCGGACGACTGTCATTGCTGAAACTGGCCGGCCTCGTCGGCAACGGCGACACACAAGAACTACTCCATGATATTTCACGCAAGCATCCCAGCAAGAGAAGCCGGCTTGCGGCCTTCGACTCGTTGACGCAGCTAAATCCAACGCGGGCCGTGCCGATCTGGGAGTCCGCCGCTGAAGACCGGGAACCGATGGTGAAGGAGGTCGCTCTCAACAAGCTCCGCGCCCTGGCCGGCTGAGCCGGTTCGGCACGGAAAGCGCGGTCGAATTTATCAGGGAGTCCGGAACACTCGACGTTCGCTGCTCAGCCTGATACTACCAACCGCCCCAATTCGTACGCTTCAGTCCAGCGCATGAACTCAGCTGCAGGCAGAGCTGGGGAGAATAGGAAACCCTGCTGCACGCGACAGCCCTGCTTGAGCAGACGCCGCATCTGCAACGGCGTCTCCACGCCCTCCGCAATGACGTCCATGTCTAGGCTCCTGGCGAGCGCCAGCATCGCCGAAATGATGGCCTCAGCCTGCCGCGAACCACCGATCTCGGCAACGAACTGACGGTCGATCTTGATCTTGTCGATCGGCAGTCGTTGCAGGTAGCTGAACGAGGAATACCCCGTACCGAAGTCATCCATACCTAGCCGGTAACCGAACTTCTTGATCTCCTCCAGCGCCCTGCGGGTATTTTCCGAGCTGTCGAACAACACGCTTTCGGTGAGTTCCAGATCGATCATCTGGGCCGCATCCGCATCTTCTCTACGCAATGCTTCCAGCGGTTCGAGAATCTTGCAGTCCTGCACTTGCCGCGCGGATACGTTGACGGAAACGCGGAACTGATGCCCCTGTGCGCGCCACTGCCTGAGCTGGGCGTGCGCAATGCGCAGACAGCGCTCGCCGAGGGCGTTGATCAAGCCCTCGCTTTCGGCCACCTGGATGAATTCGCCTGGCAATAGCAACCCCCGCTCCGGGTGCCGCCAACGGACCAGGGCCTCCGCGCCACTGACTTGGCGGCTTTCGACATCGACCATGGGCTGGTAGAACACCTCGAACTCGTTCTGTTCCAGCCCACGCTGGATTTCCCCTGCCAGCGCCAGCTGCCGGCGCAGCATGCCGGTGAGCTGGCCATCGGCAAAGCGCGCATTGTTGCGGCCACTGCGCTTTGCGGCGTGCCCTGCGGCCTCCGCGCTATTGATCAGGCTCTCCGAGGTCTTGCCGTCGCCGGGACTGACGGCGATGCCGATCGACACCGACATATGCAGCAAATGACTGCCGAATCGATGCGGTTCCGCCAGGCCGCGCAACACGGTTTCGGCGATCTGGCGCAGCCGCAGCTCGGTGGCGCCGCCCGCTACCGCGTCGTCAACCAGCGCTATGAACTTGTCTCCCCCATAGCGGAACAGTTCGGACCCCACCGGCAGGAAGCGCTGCAAGCGGGTCGCCGCCTCGCACAAGTAAGCATCGCCCGCCTTGTGACCCAGGCGGTCGTTGACCGAACGGAAGTTGTCCAGATCGAAATAGTACAGAGCCAGCGGCTCTTCGGGCGGATGCGGCGGCGCCAACGCGATTCGCAGGCTTTCCTCCAACTGCGCGCGGTTGCCGAGGCCGGTCAGCGGATCCTGGTAGGCAAGTCTGCGCAGCTTCTCCGCACCATCGCGGAACTGACGCAGCGCCAGTGCAACTTGGCCGAACTCGTCGCCGCTGATCGGCGGTAGGTCGAGTTCGAGCTGTCCCACGTTGACTTGACGGATCGCTTCGGTAGTGATGCGCAGAGGCCGGATGATCGAACGCACCACTAGCAGCACCAACGCGATGCCAATGATTTCAGCCAAGAAAATCATAGCGACGGCGATCCGGATCGCCAGCGATGCGCGTTCGCGCGCTTCCTGCTGTATACGGTCCGCCCGGTCGCGTTCGCGCCTAGTGGCAGCCCGTACAGTTTCCTCGATCGTATTGACGCGCTTTTGCAGTTCCGCCACCTGCGCTTGGTCGGTCTTACCGGCCACAAGATTTCTGGCTGCCTGCTCCGAAATTTGCGGCAATTCGCGCTGAGCCACTTCGATGATGCCAGCACTCTCAGGATCGAAGCTGCGCAGTCGCGCAAGCTCCACCCAAACGTCGTTGTGTGACTGTTCTTCCAACTGGCGTGCTTTGGCTTCGAGCTCCGGATTTTTCTGGATGATTGCAATGTTTACATTGCTGCCGTGACGCGCGTCGACAGTGACGGCCTCCAACACCCGCTGGATGATCCCGAACCTACGGTATTGCTCCGCCTGTGCCTCCTGCTCCTCCTGATTACGCTCAATCAGATACCCCAACAGCAAGCTCGAACTGCCAAAGATAGCCAGCAATCCCAGGCACAGGGCCAGCAACCTGAAGCGCACACTGAATATCGGCCTGTACATTCCCTTACTTCCGCCCCCCGGAATCGCGGAAATTTCCTTCCCCGTTCAGGAGCATACCGGATGTTATGCGTAAGAACAGCGACAGTGCGCTCTGGCACAGTCGTGCCCGGCGCAATGCCAACAAGCTATGTGCGGGAGCGGCCGGCAAGCACGGCCTCCGCGTAGACGCGCAAGGGATTGCCAACCGGCGCACGCTCCACCAGGACCTGTTCCAGCGGCCGCCGGCCCTGCAGGTAGAGCGGCAGCCACACGCGTCCGCCGTTGCGGCGCCCGACCACCAGGTGCGGCAGTCCGAGGATGCGAACACGGTTGGCCGCGGTGATCTGCGACCAGCGCACGCGGCTGCCGCGGAAAACGGTCACGCCGTCCTCGCCGACCGCGACGGTGAACAGGCTGAACAACACCGCTAGGGCCAGGACCAGCTCGAACGCCAGCACGGCTTCGAGCATCTGCCGCGGCCAGGCCAGCCACATGGCCAGGCCGAACCAAAGAACGACCAGGCCCACCGGCGGCGAACGCCAGTGGATGCGGAAAACCTCTTCGCCCGGCGTCATGACGTGCCGCCCCGGCACGCGCCGCCGGGCCTTGCTGCCGTGCGCGACTCTGGTGCCGCGCGGGATAGGCAGGAAGTCCCCATAACACCCCCCTTGAAGAATAGACTCTAGCGCATTGAGTCGCCAAGGAAAATGCCCTCGGGGCTAAAATGCATCCGATCGGCCTCCCACGGCCTGTTCGAACGTCCCCCAGATGTCCGCTCGATCCCGCATCGTGGTGCAACAAAGGGCCTGGGCCGAGGCTGCCGGGCACAGGCCCGGCCCGCCCGGCTACCTCGGCAGCGTCGATGCCAACCTGCGCGCGCCGATGACGCCGGCCACGCTGGCGTCATTCCAGGCCGGCGGCGGCGCCGAGCTGCAGGAGCACCCGCGGCAGCCGGCCAAGCTCCGCGCGCTCTATTCCTCGGCGGCGCTGGCGGTGAACGTGTTCGACTACTGGACCGGGCGCGACGCCGCGCCCCTGCTCACCGCCCTGGGCATCGACGACCGCGCGCTGCGCATCGAGTTCGAGGCGCGCTTCCCGATCGGCACGGAGGACCATCCGCCCTGCGTCGACGTGGCCATCGCCCTGGCCTCGGGCATGAGCTGCGGCATCGAGTGCAAGTTCACCGAATGGCACACGCCGCGGCGGCCGGCGAAAATCCGCTTCAAGGAAAAGTACTTCCCCGCCGGGGAGGAGCTGTGGCGCAGCCGCGGCCTGCCCGCCTGCCAGTCGCTCGCGCAGGAGCTGCAGCACGGCGCCACGCGCTTCCGTTTCCTCTATGCAACGCAACTGCTCAAGCACGCCCTCGGCATGGCCAGCCAATGCCGCGACGGTTTCACCCTGCTGTATCTCTACTACGACTGGACCGGCCCGGCGGCGCGGGAGCATCGTCGCGAGATCGAGCAGTTCGCGGCGCGCGTCGGCGCCGAGCTGCGCTTCCGCGCGCTCAGCTACCAGCAGCTCCACACGCGGCTGCGCGAGTGCGCGGCGGAGCACACCGCCTACCTCGACTACCTGGGCGCGCGCTACTTCCCCGCCTGAGCCGGCCCGCGGTCGCTGCGCCCGGCCAAGCACATCACCGTGGCCATGCCGTGCAGGCATTGCGTCTCGGCGCCGTTCTTGCGCACGTAGGCACGCAGCTCGCACACGGTGAGCGTGCGACCGCTGCGGATCACCTGCCCCACCGCCCGCACGCAGTCGCCGTCGGCCGGCGCGATGAGATTGACCTTGAACTCGACGGTGAGCACCGAGCTGTCCGCCGGGAACAGGGTGTAGGAGGCGTAGCCGCCGGCGGAGTCCGCCACCGTGGCGACCATGCCGGCGTGGAAGAAGCCGTGCTGCTGACTCAGCTCCGGCCGGTACGGCAGGTCGATCTCCACCAGCCCGGGCTCCACCCGGCGCAGCGCCGCCCCGATGTGTGCCATCGCCCCCTGCCGCGCGAAGCTTTCGCGCACGCGCTTGTCGTAGTCCGGATCGACCGCCTGCATCGCATCTCCCGAGTCTGCTATGGGGAACCTGTGCCGATTATGCGGCGCCCGACCGCCCGGCCGCACGCCGCGGCGCTAGTGCGATGTCCTGCGAATGCATCGGCCCAAAATCAGTATCCCTCTCCCTTTGGGAGAGGGGCAGGGTGAGGGCGGCGCGGCCGGAAGGAGTTGACCACGGCTGAGGCGGAGCGCCCTCACCCGCGCCTCACGGCGCGGCCTCTCCCAGGGGGAGAGGCGAGATGAGATGCCGGTGGAGCAATGGGACATCGCACCAGACCGGACGGTCTGTCGGTCGCGGGGGACCGTTCATCGCACATGACTGTGCAATCGGGCGCGCGGGCCGCTCTATTGCATGAGTTCATGGGTTGACAACGGACGTCGCGAGCACTTCGATGGTGACTAGGCTGCAAAAGTATCTGCGATTCGGCGTACACCACGGCCAGGGCGGCCCGGTGGACGGCATCCGCGACGGCATGACCCTGTCGCTGCCCGAGGGCGACATCGTCGCCGAGCAGGGCGTGCGTCATGTTTCCGACGCCGGCCCGGCGCGGCTGGTGGTGCCGGTGCTGCACGAGGCCTACGTGGTGGTGCGGCTGGGCGAACACCGTCAATGCTACGCCACCTGGCTGCCGCAGTCCGGCGGCTGGGACCTGCTCTGCCTCGACGACGAGGGAGCCGAGGACGGCGAGCAGTCGCCGAGCCAAACCGCTGCGAGCGTCGCCAGCCTCTGTGCCTAGCAAGAACCTCTGATCAGGATCGTCACCCCGGCGAAAGCCGGGGTCCAGTAGCCGACAGCGCCGCGCTGAATTCCCTGGACCCCGGCTTTCGCCGGGGTGACGATTCTCAAGTTATTCAGAGCTTCCCTGCGCTAACGCAACAGCTCGTACGGCCCACCCTTCTCCAGCGCCTTGCGGTACGCCGGCCGCGCGTGGATGCGCTGCAGGAACGCCTCCGTGTGCGGACGCACGCCCTCCGATCCGCGCGCCGCGCCCGCCTCCAGCGGGAAGCTCATCTGGATGTCGGCGGCGGTGAACTCGTCGCCGGCGAACCACTGGCTCTTGCCCAGCTCGCTCTCGACGTAATCCTGGTGCAGCTTGAGCTGCGGGCCGATGAACGCCTGGTTGACCTTGGCCACGATGCCGCGCGCGACCGGCTTGACGAAGAACGGCATCGGCGAGGTCGCCACCTTGCTGAAGAGCAGCCTGAGCAGCAGCGGCAGCATGGCCGAGCCCTCGGCATAGTGCAGCCAGTAGGTGTAGCGCAGGCGCTCGGGCGTGCCCGGCGGCGGGATCAGGCGGCCCTTGCCATAGCGCTCGACCAGGTATTCGACGATGGCGCCGGACTCCGGCACGGTGTTGCCGCCGTCGGTGATCACCGGCGACTTGCCGAGCGGATGCACCGCCTTGAGCGATTCCGGCGCCAGCATGGTCTTCGCATCGCGCTGGTAATGCTTGATCTCGTAGGGCAGCTCCAGTTCCTCCAGCAGCCACAGCACGCGCTGGGAACGGGAATTGTTGAGGTGATGCACGACGATCATGATGTTGATTCTCCCTGAAGGACAAAGCCGTGAATGACGCCCACTAGGCCGTTTTCTCTTTACGTACATACACTCTTGCCCCACACCCGGTGGCGGGAGTGGGTGGCCCGCAGGGCCGGGAGAGGGGCTTTCCGTCCGGCCAAAAGCCCCGCTCCCCTACCCCTCTCCCGCAAGCGGGTGAGGGGAACAATACGCATGCATCTAAATGGATGCTCTGGACACATCAGGCCGGCGGCGGCCGGCGCAGCACCGCTGCGAGCTGCCCCACGGTCCCGGCCAGCTCGGTGAAAACGAACAGGGCCAGCACGCGCGGCGCGTCGGTGAAGATCAGAAAGTACGCAATCAACACCGCGACGAAGGCGCGGCCGATGGCGTCGGCGAAGGCGAGCTGCCCGGACGGATAGACCAGGCGCACCACCACCCACAGACTGATCAGCACCCCGCTCAAACACACGAAGAACAACTGGATCGAACCAAAGGCGGGCGGTGCGGACTCGCCGCCCAGCCAGCCGTTGATCCGGTACAGCAGCCGCAAAAAGCCGGCCGCGAACGGCGGAATCGCCAGGGTCCAGGTCACGCTGGAGTCCAGCCAGGCCCAGAACCGCACGGTGCGGGCCGGCACGTGGTCGAAGCGCATCCGCATTCTCCAGCTCTTTTACGCAGGATACCGGAATCCGGTTGCAGGAAATCGCGTAGAGTTTTCGTGGGCCATGCAACGTCCGGATATCTCATGATCGACCTGCGCAGCGACACGGTGACCCGCCCGGGCGCGGCCATGCTCCAGGCCATGACAGCCGCCGAGGTCGGCGACGACGTGTGGGGCGACGACCCCACCGTGGCGCGCCTGCAGGCGGTGACGGCGGAACGCGCCGGCAAGCAGGCCGGGCTGTTCTTTCCCAGCGGCACGCAGAGCAACCTGGCGGCGCTGATGGCGCACTGTGAGCGCGGCGACGAGTACATCGTCGGCCAGCTCGCCCACACCTATCGCCACGAAGGCGGCGGCGCGGCGGTGCTGGGCAGCATCCAGCCGCAGCCGCTCGAGCATGCCGACGACGGCAGCCTGCCGCTAGAGAAGATCGCCGCCGCGATCAAGCCGGCCGACGCGCACTTCGCGCGCACCCGCCTGCTGGCGCTGGAGAATACCTTCCACGGCAAGGTGCTGCCGCAGGACTACGTCGAGGCGGCCACGCGGCTCGCCCGCGGCCGCGGCCTCGCCACCCATCTCGACGGCGCCCGCGCCTTCAACGCCGCGGTCGCCTCCGGCCGCACGCTGGAGGAGATCTGCGCGCCGTTCGATTCGGTGTCGCTGTGCTTCTCCAAGGGACTGGGCGCGCCGGTGGGCTCGGTGCTGGTCGGCGACGCGGCACTGCTGCAGCGCGCCCACCGCTGGCGCAAGCTGCTCGGCGGCGGCATGCGCCAGGCCGGCGTGCTGGCGGCCGCCTGCCTGTACGCGCTGGAGCACAACGTGGCGCGGCTGCAGCAGGACCACGCCAACGCCGCGCGGCTGGCGCAGGCGCTGGCGGGGATCGCGCCGCTGCAGGTGACCGGCCAGGCCACCAACATGGTGTTCCTGCAGATCCCGCCCGCGCACTGCGCACCGCTGGAAGCCTACCTGCGCCAGCGCGGCATGTTGATCCAGGCGCTGCCGGCGGCGCGCCTGGTCACCCACCTCGACGTCGGCGCGGCGGACATCGACCGCTTCGCCGCTGCGGTCGCGTCCTACTTCGCCGCGGAAAGTTGAAGCTGCGGCAGCCTCATTCCCACCAGGGATAGAACGGCGGCATCGCCGAGGCCTTGCTGGTGAACACCGGCGCGCGCTTTTCCAGGAACGACTTCACGCCTTCCTTGCCGTCCTCCAGGCTGGCGTAATACACCGCCAGCGAATCGACCCGGTGCGCTTCCAGCGGATGCGGCTGCGCCGAGTTGCGGTACATCATCTGCCGCGCCAGGGCGATGGCCACCGGCGAGCGGTTGTCGATGATGCGATGGGCCAGCGCATACGCCTCCGGCAGCAGCCGCTCCGGCGCGTACACCGCTTTCACCAGGCCGCCGCGCTGTGCCTCGGCGGCGTCGAAGATGTCGGCGCTGTAGACCCACTCCAGCGCCTGCGACAGGCCGACCACGCGCGGCAGGAACCAGCTGGAGCAGGCTTCCGGCACGATGCCGATCTTGCCGAAGACGAAGCCGATGCGCGCCTTCTCCGAGGCCAGGCGGATGTCCATCGCCAGCGTCATGGTGGCGCCGATGCCGACGGCGGGACCATTGATGGCGGCGATCACCGGCTTCTTGCAGTCGTAGATGGCCAGCGTGACGCGACCACCGGTGTCGCGCAGGCCGTTGAAGATGGCCGGATCGTCCAGCCGCTCCTGCATGTCCTTCATGCCCGGCCGCAGCGATTCGTCCAGGCCGAATACGTTGCCGGCGCGGGTGAGGTCCATGCCGGCGCAGAAGGCGCGGCCGGCGCCGGTCACCACCACGGCGCCCACGGCGTCGTCGTCGGAGGCGCGGCCGAAGGCGTGCACCAGCTCGTTGGCCATCTCCACGGTGAACGAGTTGAGCTGCTCCGGCCGGTTGAGGGTGAGCGTGAGCACACGATCGGCGACCGTGTAGTCCAGGGTGTTGTACTTCACGATGAGGTCTCCAAAGATTTCTCGCGGGCGCGCCAGTGTATCGGAACCCGGACGCGCCCCCGGCAGGAATGGCCGCATCGACCGCCACGGCGTGGCGCCGCGGCCTCCAGTATATTGATCGGCCCGCAGGCAGCCCTCCTCACATGGCACCGGCAACCGCAACCCACACACTGCAGGTCGACGGCTACCCGCTGGCCTTTGTCGAAACGGGCGCGGGCGCCCCTCCGCTGCTGCTGGTGCACGGCAGCCTGTGCGACTGCCGCTACTGGGCGCCGCAGATGGCGCCGCTGGGCGCGGGCCGCCGCGTGCTCGCGCCGAGCCTGCGCCACTACTGGCCGGAAGCCTGGGACGGCAGCGGCGGCGACTTCACACCGGCACGGCACGCGGACGACCTCGCCGTCTTCGTCCGCGCGCTGCGGACGGGTCCGGTGCACCTGCTGGGCCATTCGCGCGGCGGCGCGGTCGCCTGCCTGACGGCACTGCGACGCCCGGAGCTGGTGCGCAGCCTGATCCTGGCCGAGCCGGGGCTCACGCCCGACGAGGGGGACTGCAGCGCGGCGATCGACATCGACCGCGCCGGCTTCCGCAAGCGCGCGCTCGAACACATCCGCCAGGACGACACCGACGCGGGCCTGGCACTGTTCGTCGATACCGTCAGCGGCGCCGGCACCTGGTCGCGCATGTTGCCCGCACTGCGCCAGATGATGCGCGACAATGCCGCCACCCTGATCGGCCAGGCGGTGGAAGCGGCGGTGTGCCTGAACCGGCACCAGGCTGCGTCCCTGCGCATGCCGGTGCTGCTGCTCGGCGGCGCGCAGAGTCCGCAGCCCTACCCCGCGGTGCTCGAAACCCTGGCGCAGTGGCTGCCGCGGGTGCAGCGCGTCACAGTGAGCAACGCCTCGCACGCGCTCAACCTGTGGAACCCGGCGGGATTCAACCGGGCGGTGGAGGATTTCCTGGGCGAACATTGAAGCCCGGGAACGCTCACCATGCCCGAACTGCCCGACCTCACCGTCTACCTGGAACGACTCGACGCGCTCGCCCACGGCGCCAAGCTGCTGCGCCTGCGCATCGACAACCCGTTCGTGCTGCGCACGGTGGAGCCGCCTCCGGCGCAGTTCGAGGGACGCCGCCTGCTCGGCACCTCGCGCAGCGGCAAACGCCTGGTGCTGGAGTTCGAGGGCGGCTACTTCGCGGTGATCCATCTCATGATCCTGGGCCGGCTGCACTGGAAGAAGCCCGGCGCCGCGCTGCCGAAGGGCAAGGGGCTCGCCGCCTTCGACTTCGACAGCGGCACGCTGCTGCTGGTGGAACACGGCAGCAAGCGGCGCGCCTCGCTGCACCTGCTGGCGGATCGCGCGCAACTGCGTGACTTCGATCGCGGTGGGGTGGAACCCGGCGGCGCCACGCTGGCCGGGTTCGGCGCCGCGCTGACGCGCGAGAACCACACGCTGAAGCGCGCGCTGACCGATCCCACCGTCATCGCCGGCGTCGGCAACGCCTACTCCGACGAGATCCTCCACCGCGCGCGCCTGTCGCCGTTCAAGCAGACGCGCGCGCTCACGGCGGAGGAAATGCGGACGCTGTTCGAAGCCACGCGTGCGGTGCTGACGGAGTGGACCGAGCGGCTGCGCGCGGAAGTCCGCGACGGCTGGCCGGAGAAGGTCACCGCGTTCCGGCCGGAGATGGCGGTGCACGGCCGCTATGGGCAGCCGTGTCCGGTGTGCGGCGCGCCGGTGCAGCGCATCGTCTACGCCGACAATGAAGCGAACTACTGCGCGCGCTGCCAGACCGGCGGCCGGCTGCTCGCCGATCGCGCGCTGTCACGGCTGCTGAAAGACAACTGGCCAAGGACGCTGGAAGAGCTGGACCGCTAGTGTGGTGAGTTGGAAATCCGTTTATTAAGTTGGGACTGTCGTCCCCGCGGAGGCGGGGACCCAGTTCTGCTTTGGAGCTTCGTGCAAAATCGAAAACTGGATTCCCGCCTGCGCGGGAATGACGAAGAAATTTA
>JARLJS010000257.1 GCA_031291075.1 Nevskia sp.
CCGCCCGGCGGCAACGGCTCCTGTGCCAGCTGCCACGGCGCCTACTCGCCGCAGTTCGCCAGCCAGCCCGGGTTCCTGCCGGATCCGCGCATGATCGGCGAGGCCAGCTACACGGTGCCGCTGGAGATCATCGGCACCGACCCGGCGCAGGCGCTGGGCTGGACCAGCTACGTGCGTCCCGCCATCAGCACCATCTGGAACGCGTATCCGGACGCGATGCCTGGCTACACCCTGCCGGAGAACAAGACGCCGATGCAGGAAGCGCTGGACGACATCGGGGTGTTCGGCTTCGCCAGCCCGGCCAACGTGAAGGCGGGCATCAACGACATCCTGGCGCCCTACACCAAGAGCAACCCGGTGCTGGCGCAGATCCTGGCGCCGCTGTTCGAGCTGGAGGGCGGAGTGGTCGGCAGCCTGCTGTATCCGCCGGCGCAAGCCCTGGGTAAGGACCGCATCAAGGGCGCTTGCACGTTCGAGGAGAAGACGATCGGCTACACCGCGCCGCCGCTGCATGGCGTGTGGGCCGCGGCGCCTTACTTCCACAACGGCAGCGTGCCGACGGTGTGGGAGGTGTTGAAGCCGTCCGACCGCAGGCCGATGTGGGTGCGCCAGTCGGTGCCGGCCGGTACTTCCGGCAATGCCATCACCGGCTTCGATCCCAGCATGGCCGCCTACGACACCGCCAACCTGGGCTGGAAATATGCCGAGGTCAGCTGCGGCGGCACCCTGCCCGACGGCGTCAACCAGCAGCCGTACTACACCTGCGAGCCGTCCAAGCCGATGCCGCCGTCGATGCAGGGCATCGTCGACTTCCTCAATGGCGGCAACCAGCTTTTCTGGGAGGAATTCCAGGTGCCGGCGGTGGGCAACTCGCAGGCCGACATCCGCAAGACCTACAACACGCATCTCTACAGCCACGCCAACACCGGCCACGAGTTCGCCTCGGTGCTCACCGATGCCGAGCGCAAGGCCCTGATCGAGTACCTGAAGACGCTGTAAGGTCCACGTTCCTCTGTGGTTGGGCCGCCAGGAAACCTGGCGGCCTTTTTTTGGCCGCGGGGGACACCGCGCCGCGGCTGGCCCCAGATGACAGCGTTATTGGCACTTTCTCAACTCACGCATGGGGACCCCCTGCTCGTAAAAAGAGCAGCAGGAGAAATCACTCCTTAAATATCCGTACATCAAAACCCTTGGGGGAGAGATCAGCGATGCAACCCAGCCGTGTTTCCCTATCCTTGGCGCTCTGCCTCACGGCAGCGCTCAGCGCCTGCGGAGGTGGCAGTGACAACGCCGCCACGCCAGCCGCGATGCCGCAGAGCGCCCTGGCCAACTCCGGCGCGGCAACCGACAGCGCCGCGATCGCCTACTTCAACGCCAACGTGGAGCCGAACGTGCAGAGCGGCAACTGCCACGTGTGCCACGTGGCGGGCGGCATCGCCAACCAGCCCGGCTATCCCATCACCAACCAGCTCACGCTGACCAGCGACACCACCCAGGACTACGCCAACTTCCTGGCCGCCTGGCAGAACCTGCCGCAGCCGACGGACGTGACGCAGAGCGACCTGGTGACCTATCCGTCCGGCAACAACGGCCACCCCGGCGGCCAGGTCTGGCCGGTCGGCGGCACCGCCTATACGGCGATGGAGCACATGTTGACCACCTGGGCCGCGGACAGCGGCAGCTCCAGTTCCTCCAGCTCAAGCAGCGGCGGCAGCTCCTCGTCGTCGAGCAGCTCGTCTTCGAGCGGCAGCAGCTCCAGCTCGTCCAGCAGCAGCTCCTCGGGCGGCGGCACTACGTCGTCCTCTTCGTCGAGCAGCGGCGGCGGCACCAGCAGTTCCAGCAGCTCCGGTGGCAGCTCGTCGGGCGGACAGGTATCGCTGCTCGGCGACCTGGGCACCACCGGCGGCCGCAACTGGGTGTCGCAGCTGTGCCTGAACCAGCCCGACAGCACGCCGATCGACTGGAGCCAGGAGCCGCGCGCGCTGATGAGCGGTGCCAACATCGACAACGCCAACTACTCGGTCTACTTCAACGACCCCTGGGAGAACTGCCATACCGACACGCTGTTCCAGACCCAGGCCAAGCAGAACGCCATCCGCGTATCGCGCAAGCAGAGCCCGATCTACACCGCCAAGCCCAACCCCGCCACCTGCGGCGAGTGGCGTTCGCGCGTGTTGAACGGCTTCAACTACATCAACGGCAGCCACGGTCCGTCCACCGAGGGCCTGGGCTTTTCCGCCGCGATCTGGGACAACCTGTGGAAGGCCTGGGGCCTGCAGTCCAAGCCGGCCGACTTCGACCAGCAGATCGTGCAGCGCTACGGCTTCTCGCCGTCGCCGTTCCGCAATCCCTACCCGCTGGCCGGCGAAGACCCGGTCAAGACCAACGGCGGCAGCGGCCAGCTGCCGCTGGGCTGGGTGCAGACGCGTGATCCCAAGACCCTGCAGTACACCGGCTATATCGGCATCAACTGCTTCATCTGCCACGGCGGACGCATCGGCAGCGGCGACGCCGTCGGCACCGCCGGCGAAGTGCCGACCAACCCGGCATTGGCGGCGGCTTACGGCGCCAACCCGGCAGGCAGCTTCATGGGCTATCCCAACAACCTGCAGGACTTCGGGTTGATCATCAACGAACTGCTTCGCTCAGCCCTCATCGGCAAGTTCAGCAGCGCCGACATCCCCTTCGTCAAGTCCCTGGGTACGCCGATCAACATCAACCAGACGCGTGGCACCCATTCGGCGGATATGGACATCATTCTTTTCTACGCGCTGCGCGACGTCGACACCACCGGCCTGATCATCGAAGATCTGGCCACCACGCCGATCTACATCCTGCGCGACATCCCGTGGTTCGGCATCTTCGGCCCCGACACCGGCGAGCAAGCACCGCCGCCCTGGTGGTGGCAGCATAACAAGGGCCGCTACCTGTGGTTCGGCGGTTTCTCCGGCGACACCTCGCGCGGCGACATGTTCTTCGATGGCGTCGTCTCCCAGTTGCCGGCCGAGCGTCTGCACCTGAAGGAAGGCGACTTCGAGGACGTGCGCCTGTGGCAGGATTCGGTGGAGGCGCCCAAGTACCCCTACGGCTTCTGCACCGGCGTCAACGGCGCGCCCGGCCCGAACGACAACCCCGGCTGCATCAACGAGCCGCTGGCCGAGCAGGGCGCCATCCTGTTCCACAGCAAGAACCTGTGGGATCCGCAGCTGAAGAACCCGGTGGCACGCCCGCCCGGCGGCAACGGCTCCTGTGCCAGCTGCCACGGCGCCTACTCG